>NZ_JBHVGL010000025.1:58106-112177 GCF_042800875.1 Kitasatospora sp. NPDC057595
TTTAAAATTTTTTGGGGGGGGGGGGGGGGGGGGGGGGGGGGGGGGGGGGGGGGGGGGGGGCGGGGGGGGGGGGGGGGGGGGGGGGGCGCCGGGGGGGGGGGGGGGCCCCCCCCCCCGCGCCCACGTCCCTACGCCCCCCTGCCCTTCCCCAACTCGCAGCGCCCGTCGACGCACTCACGCCGCAGCCGCCCCCGTGACACCGTCTCCAGCAGTCCGATCACCCAGCACGTCGGACACCCCCGGAAGGCCTGCAGCGCGACCGGCAGCAGGAGCAGCGCCACCGGCCCGGCGAACGGCAGCAGCGCGAACGCCCCCAGCAGCGCGCCGAATCCGACCCCGCCGCGCAGCAACTGCCCGGTCAGCGTCCCGCTCGCGTACCCCGGTCCGCCCGCCTTCACCGCTCCCCTCCGAGCGTGACCGCCCGCACCGAGGCCCGCGCCCGGTGCAGCCGCGACTTCATGGCGGCCGTGCTGAGCCCCAGCACATCGGCCACCGTCCGCCCGCTGAGCCCCTGCACGTCCCGCATGATCAGCACCCGTCGCTGGTCCTCCGGCAGCGCGGCGATCGCCTCCGCGACCCGCCCGGCCTCCAGCCGCCCGAGCACCTCGTCCTCCACCGACCGGTACGACGCCTCCCCGGCCGCCGGACGCTCCCTGAGCACCGAACGCGCCCGCCGCAGGCACTCGTTGCGCACGATCCGGAACATCCAGGAGCCCAGCGCCCCGGTCGCCCGCAGCATCCCGATCTTGCGGTACAGGATGATCAGCGCCTCCTGCGCCGCGTCCTCGGCGTCCTCCGGCGTGGCGCACAGCGAGCGGGCGAACCGCCGCACATGCGGGTGCGCCCCCGAGACCAGCGCGGCGATCGCCTCCACATCCCCGTCCCGCGCCATGGCCACCACCGAGCTCCCCACCCACTCCCGCACCTCAGCCACGCCGCCGACCCCACTTCCGCAGCACGGTCACGCTGCACGTCACGATCAGTGCCACACCGGCCGCCACAGCCACCCAGACCATCACCGGAATCCTCCTCCTCCGCCCCGGCGCTCACCGAAGCCGCCCATAAGAGGCGGCGACCCCGCGGAAGGATTCACCCCGCCCGTGAAACCGGGGCCGGGGTCGGGGTCGGAGCCTGAGCCGGGGCCGGCAGATCCGGCGCGTACGTGAACCAGACCACCTTGCCGGTGCCCGAACACTCCCAGCCCCACCCCTCGGCCAGCGCCTCCACCAGCAACAGGCCCCGGCCGCCGGTGGCTTCGGGCTCCGCCCCGTCGCTCACGAGCGCCGGACGGACGTCCGCGACCTCGACCCGCAGCAGGCCGTTCGCCCAGCGCGCGGTGACGGTACAGCGCTCCCGGGTGTGTTCCACCGCGTTGGCGATCAACTCGCCCGCGCACAGCTCGACTTCCCCCAGGGCCTCCGCCGAGAGCGGCACGCCCCGCTTGCGCGCGCTCTCCACCACCGACCGCCGCGCGGCCACCACCGCCTCCTCGTCAGGCGGGACGGCCCAGGCGCCGAGAACGGGCGATCCGGCCTTCTCCGACAGGCTGATGGTCATGAGGGGCTCCGTCCGGTCAGTGGTGCGCACGGGGCACGAGCGCCTCCGCACGGCCGATGGGCTGACGTACAGTCAACGCGGGTACACGGAGAGGGAGTATCGGCGAAGCTGGTCCGGTCGTTGAACCGGTTGAACGGAGAACGGGGATCGCGATGGCGAGACGACCGCGCACACCCAACACCGCGCTGGCCGCACTTCTCCTCCAGGCGCGTTGGAGCAACGACCAGCTGGCCCGCGCGGTGAACCGGACAGGGGTGGAGGCCGGTCTCGCGCTCACCTACGACAAGTCGTCCGTCTCGCACTGGCTCTCCGGCGTGCGGCCGCGCGCGGAGGTCCACGAGCTGCTCCGGGAGGCCTTCGCGCGCCGACTGGACCGCCCGGTGACACCGGAGGAGACCGGCTTCGGCGAGCACGACCGGCGAGGCGGTCGCACCAGCACACTGTCCGACCTGATGTCGATCGGAAAGGCCGATATGGATCCGTCCCGCCGTGGGGTGCTCGCTGCCGGGCTGTACTCCGTCGCGCTCACCCTGCCCGTGTTCGACGATCCGGAGGCCGCCGAGCGGGCCGCCCGGGCGGGGACGGGCCGGACGGTGCGGGTGGGGGCGGGCGAGGTGGGGACGGTCCGGGCGATGACGGAGCGGATCGCCGGGATCCTCGACGAGCTGGGCGCGGCGCACGCCCGGCCGATGGCGGCCGCGTTCCTGGTCAACTCGGTGGGGCCGTGGCTCCGGGCGGCCGGGAGCGCTCCGGTGAAGGCGGAGCTGCTCGCGGCGGCGGCCGATCTCACCTATCTCACCGGCTGGATGGCGATGTACGAGACGGCCCACGGACTGGGGCAGCAGTACTACGTCCAGGCGCTGAGGCTGGCCCGCGAGGCGCGGGACCACACCACCTACTGCCGGACCCTGCGCGGCATGGCCCTGCAGGCCTCGAACCTCGGCTACGGACCGAGGGCGCTGGAACTCGCGGACTCCGCCGCCGAGGCCGCTCCGGCGGCGGGGCCGCGGCTGCGGGCCTTCCTCGCCGGTCAGCAGGCGCACGGCGCCGCGATGGTGAAGGACCGCCGACAGGCGTTCGCCCGGCTGGCCGAGACCGAGGCGGCGCTCTCCCGCGCGGACGGGCGCAACGACGCCGTCGGCGGCTACGACCAGGCCGCCTTCCACTTCCACGTCTCGCACGTGCTGTACGAACTCGGCGACCTGCCGGGCTCGATCAAGGAGCTCCAGACCTCCACCCGGGCCCGTCCGGGCCACGAGAAGCAGGGGCGGGTGCACGCCAACGGGCTGCTCGCGCGCAGGCAGTCGGAGCTCGGCCACATCGAGGCGGCGTGCGAGACCTGGCACGGCTTCCTCGACGACTACGTGACGCTCAGCTCCGCCCGGGGAGACGAGCACTTCCGCGCCCTCGGCGCCGCGCTGCCCGGCCACGCGCAGATCCCGGCCGTCCGCGGCCTCCGGCAACGCACCCATGACGTGGCCCGCCAGAAGGCCGCTTAGCGCCTGTGCGGGCAACCGGAACCGCCGTGCGGACCGGGTCGCGGAGCGGCGGGGGTGCCAGGGGGACAGGGGCAGGGTGGTCAGCCGAGTTCGGTGAAGAGGGTGAGCTGGAGGGCACCGGGGGCTTCCAGGCGGGAGTTGAGGGAGTTCCAGGGGGTGCGGACCGGCTCGGCGATCACCTCGGCTCCGGCGGCGGAGAGCCGGGCGGTGGTGGCGGTGGCGTCGTCGACCTGGAAGGCGACGCGGAGGTGGCCGGCGACGCGGCGGCCGACCTCGACCTCGTCGATGTAGTCGGCGTGGCTCGGGTCGGCGATCTCCAAGGTGGCGCGGCCGGCTTCGAGGATGGTGACCCGGCCGTCGGGGGAGGCGAAGGCGCCGCGTTCGGGCAGGCCCAGGACGTCGCGGTAGAAGTGCAGCGCCTGCTCGTAGTCGGCGGCGGTGACGACCAGACGGAGTTCGCGCACGGCGGGGATCTCGTCGGACGGCTGGGACACATCGGCTCCTCTGCCGGAAACGGAAGGCGGCCCCACCGACAACTGCGGTGGGGCCGCTTTCATTTCAGGAGCGGGGCGTCAGTGCCGGTGGCTCCGGCGGCGGGAGGCGAGCACGAGGGCCGCACCGCCGAGGACGACGGCGGCGCCGATGCCGCCGATCAGCGCGACCTGGCTGCCCGTCGCGGCGAGGCCGCCGCCGCTGCCCGGCTGCTGCGGCGTGCCGGTGGGGGCCGGGTGGGCGCTGTCGCTACCGGTCGCGGTCGCCGAGGACGAGGCCGAGGCGGAGGACGAGGCGGAGGACGACGGCGAGGTGCTGGGCGAGGTGCTGGGCGAGGCGCTCGGCTCGGTGGAGGGCGAAGCGGAGGGCGAGTCCGTCGGGGACGGCGAGGAGGTGGTCACCGTGACCGTGGCCGTGCACTCCCCCGCCGTCGAGCCGGCCGGGCAGTTGCCACCGGGCCGGTCGGCCACCACGGTGTTGCGCAGCGTGTGGTCCCCGGCGGCCGGGTCCTTCACCTTCACCGAGTACGTCACCCGGGCGCTGCCGCCGACCGGCAGGTCGCCGGTCCAGCCGAGCACCGGCTGGGTGTAGGACACCTTGCCGGCGCTCGCGGTGGCGTCCCCGTTGTAGACGGCGTCGTCGAGGACGGCCGACAGGTCGTCGGTGACGGTCAGCCCGGTGAGCGGCGCGTTGCCGGTGTTGGTGATGTCCACCTGGTACTTCACGGTGTCGCCGGGCAGGGCCTGGGCCTTGTCGGCGCTCTTGGCGAGCCGGTAGCCGGCGTGCTCGGCGACGGTGTTGCGCACGGTGTTGCTGGTGCGCTGCTGGTCGCGGCCGGTCTGGACCCCGCGGTAGGCGAGCGAGGAGGTGTTGTCGAGCTTGGTGCCCGGCGCGAGCCCGGCGTCGACCCGGGCCCGGAAGGAGACGGTGGTCTCGGCGCCCGGTGCCAGGTCGGCGGCTATGCAGGTGACGTTGCGCCCGGAGGCGGTGCAGCCGGGGCCGGAGCCGTCGACGTAGCTGGTGCCGGCGGGCAGCACGTCGGTCAGGGTGACGCCGGTGGCGGTGTCGAGGTCGGCGCTGGTGCCGTCCTTGTGCCGGTTGGCGAGGTTGAAGCTGTAGGTGATCTCGGCGCCGGGGTCGACGGTACCGGGCGGGTTGTTCGTGGTGGAGCCGGCCGGCTGGTTGGCCTTGGTGATCTGCAGGTCCGGTTCCCGGGCGTCGACGGCGAGCCAGACCGCCTGCGGGTGCAGCGCGTCGCCCGCGCCGTTGATCCGGAGCACGGCCTGGTGGCTGCCGCCGGGGATCCTGCCGGTGACGTCGATCATCCGGGCGTCGTAGCCGTAGTTGTTGACCGGAGCGGGCTGGCGGGTGGTGATGTTGCTGCCGGTCCCGTCCGCCGCGACGTGGTCGATCCGGCTGGTGAAGGCGTTGTCGGTGGCGACGCCATTGGGGCCGGGCATCGGCAGCAGCGTCAGGTTGTCGGTCGTGGAGCCGACCAGCAGCTGGTCGCCCTGGATCGGCACGTCGCCGTCGCCGACGGTGACACCCATGGTGGCCGGCGGGGCCGTGGCGGGCGTGCGGATGCCGGAGAGGGTGAGCGTCGCCAGGTTGTCGGGGCTGCGCAGCAGCTGGAAGCCGTCCCAGACCTGGAGGTAGCGCAGCGGCTCCGCCTGGTTCTCGTAGGCGACGACCAGCGACCAGCCGCCCCAGCAGCCGACGTTGTTGCCGCCGTAGTTCTGCGCGGAGGAACGTCCGGCGCACGCCTGGATGTTCGCGACGGTGTAGCTGCCCGGGCCGGCGGCCTTCACCTGGGCGGTGACGTCCTTCACGCCCGCCCCGGCCAGCAGCGGCTCCGGCGGGGTGCCGCCGACCTGCTGGTCGAACCAGTCGTAGGTGTCGGCGGTGAGCTGCTCGTAGGAGGAGCCGCCCGGAACCTTCCAGGACACCTGGTTGCCGGTGTTGATGTCCCCGGAGGTGCCGCCGGCGTTGCTGGTGTTGGTCGGGTTGAACTGCCAGTACAGCCGCGCCGACAGCACCTTGGCCCCGGCCGGGATCTCCAGCTGCGCGGAGGACGCGTTGTTGCCCGGCGCGTTCGGGTCGCTCTTCACGTACTTGGTGCGGTTGTTGTTGGTGCCCTCGGTGTCGTTGCAGACCGAGCCGTCGCTGTCGTCGCACGTCAGCACCGAGTTGGACGCCATGGTGAGGTTGCCGTGTGCGAGCAGATCCACCGTCGGGTCCGGGCCGATCGGCCGCTGGGCGCCCGCCCCGCGAGCGGCCTTGCCCGCGGCCGTGGCGGCCGACGCCGTGGGGGCCACGAGGGCCGCGGACGACGCGAGCACGAGTGCCGAGGCGGCGAGGGCCCCGAGGACCGCCCGGCCGGGCGTGCGCCGGGGCCGGTGTGCGGGTGCCGGGCGTTCCCCGCCGGCGGCGGGAGGCGTGCGGTCTCTCATGGGGGACTCCAGGGATGTTCGAGGGTACGGGAGGGCGAGGGGTCCCTCCCGGCGGAATCGAATCGTGATGATACGTCCGATTTCAACCAGACCCAATAATATGTCACATTCCTTAGTTCATCCCTCAACAGTTTCGCCGCGACCTCAAGCGGCGGGCCGGGAAAACCCGTTGACCGTCCCGGACCCCTTTGTGTCAGCATGACGATATGAGCGACGAACGCACGATCGACCCCGTGGAGACCCGCGACCGCGCCGCGCTGACCGCCGCCGTGGCGGCCGGCGCGGAGCCCAAGTGGCTGATGTTCTGGGGGCATCAGGACCAGCGGGACGGCTCGCTCGGGCCCGGGGTGCTGAGCCAGTGGTGGCCCGACCACCCGTTCACCGTCGACGGCGTCGAGTACGCCACCGCCGAGCACTGGATGATGGCGGGCAAGGCCCGGATGTTCGGCGACGAGCGGACGCTCGCCCGGATCCTCGCCGCGGCGAGCCCCGCCGAGGCGAAGAAGCTGGGCCGCCAGGTCCGGAACTTCGACGACGCGGCCTGGAAGGCCGGGCGGTTCGAGCTGGTCGTCGAGGGCAACGTGGCCAAGTTCGGCCGCCACGAGGAACTCGGCGCCTATCTGCTGTCGACACGTCAGCGCGTCCTGGTGGAGGCCAGCCCGCTCGACCGGATCTGGGGCATCGGCCTGCGCGCCGACAACGAGAGCGCCGGGCGCCCCGCCGAATGGCGCGGCGAGAACCTGCTCGGCTTCGCCCTCATGGAGGCCCGCGCCCGGCTGGCGGCGACCACCGGGACCGCCGCCGCGCGGTGAGCTGTCGGACGGCGCGCCCGCGGGGCACGCGCGCCGGTCGGCTCACCACTTCTGCGCCCCGCGCGCTCCCGGACACCACTCGCAAGCCAGTGGACGCACTGCCGTAACGCCTACGCCGTATTTCGACGCGAGGATGTCTTGCCGTCAGGGCCAAGTTGGACAGGTTGCGGTGATCATGCGTACACGGCACATGGAACAGCCCCTCGCCCCGGACGCGGGCGGCAGTGAGAGCGAGCAGGCGGCTCTCGAACTCAGGGCGCAGCTGGACGAGTTACTGCGTGCCCGGCAGTACGCGGGGCAGCGCGAGCGGCGGCTCGCCGAGGCGCTGCGGGCGCTGCCCGACCGGCAGCGGCCGGACGGCGAGCTGCTGCGGCAGCTGACCCAGGCGCGGACCCTGCGCGAGGGGCTGGGGGCGCGCTGCCTGGAGCTGAGCGACCAGCTGAAGGCGCTGGAGGAGCGGCTGCGGCAGCCGACGCCGCGTCGGTGGATCCCGCGTCAGCCCACCGGCGCGCCCGCCGACCCGTCCACCGGCATGCCCGTCGACGCGCCCCCCGGCACGCCCGTCGGCGTGCCCACCCACGCGCCCACCGACGAGAGCGGACACACCGACGGAAACGGACCCGACGGGAGCCGAGCCGACGGCAGCGGAACGCACGACGCCCGGCAGGCCGCCGCCGCGCAACCGACACCCCCCGCCCCGCCCCGGCGCCGCTCCCCCGCCGAGCTGTCCGCCTTGGCCGAACGCATCACCGCCCTGTACCGCCGGGCCTCCCCGGACGAGGCCGCCGGCATCCTGGACCAGGGCGCCGAGCACCTCACCCCGCAGGACACCGCCCACCTGGCCGCCCTGCTCGCCCGCCGCGGTCCGGCCGGCGCCTCCGTCCAGCTCGTCCGCAGCGCCGTGCACGCCGGACCCAAGCACGCCGCCACCACCCTCGCCGAGCTGCGCGAGGCCGGGCTGGCCGAGGAGGCCGGCGACCTGTTCCACGCGCTCCGCTCCTGCCCGGCCGCCGCCCTGCCCGCGCTGCTGGACGCGCTGGAGCGGGCCGGGCAGCACGCCGACGGCGACACCCTGCTCTGGGAGTGGGGCTCCGCGCCGACCGCCGAGCTGGCCGCGCTGGCCACCGGGCTCTACCGGTCGGACCGCACCGCCGACGCCCGGACCCTGCTGCGCCAGGCCGCCGGCCGGCCCACCGGGGACCTCGCCGCCCTCGCCGTCACCATGGCCCCGCCGCTGCCCGCCCTGCTGCTGGGCGAGCTGCCGGCGCTGCGCCCGCCGGCCGAACTGGTCCGGCTGGCCGCCGCGCTGGCCGGCCGCCCGGACCTCTACGAGTCGCTGCTCACGCCACTGCTCGACGATCCCGTCCGCCACCGCACCACGCTCGCCGCCCTGCGCACGGCCGGCCTGCCCACCACCCCGGCCGGCCGCCCGCGTTCCCGCTGGGGTCGGCGCCAGGGCGCGTCCTAGGTCCCGACCGGAGCAACACGGAGCCCCCGCCCGCCCGGAAAGGGCGGACGGGGGCTCGGTGCGGGCGGACGGACGTCAGCAGCCGATGAGGCGCGCCGCCAGGTAGGACTTCACCTGGTCGAGCGAGACGCGCTCCTGCGTCATGGTGTCGCGCTCGCGCACGGTCACCGCGTTGTCCTCCAGGGTGTCGAAGTCGACCGTGACGCAGAACGGCGTGCCGATCTCGTCCTGGCGGCGGTAGCGCTTGCCGATGGCACCGGCGTCGTCGAACTCGACGTTCCACGCGGTGCGCAGGTCGGCGGCCAGGCCGCGGGCCTTCGGCGAGAGGTCGGCGTTGCGCGACAGCGGCAGCACCGCGACCTTGACCGGGGCCAGGCGCGGGTCCAGGCGCATGCCGACGCGCTTCTCCATGACGCCCTTGGCGTTCGGCGCCTCGTCCTCGAAGTAGGCGTCGAGCAGGAAGGCCAGCAGGGCGCGGTTGAGGCCGGCCGCCGGCTCGATGACGTACGGGAAGTACCGCTCGCCGGACTCCTGGTCGAAGTACTTGAGGTCCTGGCCGGAGGCCTCGCTGTGCACCGACAGGTCGTAGTCGGTGCGGTTGGCGATGCCCTCCAGCTCGGAGAACTCGCTGCCGCCGAAGTTGAAGCGGTACTCGATGTCCACCGTGCGCTTGGCGTAGTGGGAGAGCTTCTCCTTCGGGTGCTCGAACAGGCGCATGTTCTCGGTGCGCAGGCCGAGGCCGACGTACCAGTCCCAGCGCTGCTGGAGCCAGTACTCGTGCCACTGCTCGTCCTCGCCCGGCTTGACGAAGAACTCCATCTCCATCTGCTCGAACTCGCGGGTCCGGAAGATGAAGTTGCCGGGGGTGATCTCGTTGCGGAAGCTCTTGCCGACCTGGGCGATGCCGAACGGCGGCTTCTTGCGCGAGGTGGTCTGGACGGCCTTGAAGTTGGTGAAGATGCCCTGGGCGGTCTCCGGGCGCAGGTACGCCAGGCCGCTCGCCTCCTCGGTGACGCCGAGGTGGGTCTTCAGCATGCCCGAGAAGTCCTTGGGCTCGGTGAACTGGCCCTTGGTGCCGCAGTCCGGGCAGTTGATGTCCTGGAGGCCGTTCGGCGGCGGGAAGCCGTGCTTGGCCTCGTACTTCTCCTCCAGGTGGTCGGCCCGGTGGCGCTTGTGGCAGGAGAGGCACTCGGTCAGCGGGTCGTTGAAGGTCTGGACGTGGCCGGACGCCTCCCAGACCTCGCGGGCCAGGATCACCGACGAGTCGAGTCCGACGACATCCTCACGGGCCTGGACCATCGCACGCCACCACTGGCGCTTGACGTTCTCCTTGAGCTCGACGCCCAGCGGACCGTAGTCCCAGGCGGCACGCGTGCCGCCGTAGATCTCGCTGCAGGGGTAGACGAAGCCACGGCGCTTGCTCAGGCTGACGATCGTCTCGATCTTGTCGGCTGCCACAGTGCTCTCTTCAGTACGTACGGCCCGGTCAGGGCACGGCTGGTTGCGCGTACCCGAATACCTCAGGTTACCGGCCATATGGGTACGGGGTTCAAATCGGTATCGCCGGTACCGGCCCACTCACCGTCACACCTCGTTCACCCGTCCGAGTGATTTGACAATCATTTCCATCTAATCTGAGAATGGTTGTCATGATGATCCGACGACGTGCCCGCAGCGCCATAGCCCTGGGCGCCACCGCCCTCGCCGCCGCCCTCACCCTGACGGCCTGCGGCGACGGCGGTGGCGCCCGGAGCGCGGACGGGAAGCTGAACGTCGTCGCGTCCTTCTACCCGATGGAGTTCCTCGCCTCGACCATCGGCGGCGAGCACGTGAAGGTCACCGGCCTGACCCCCGCCGGCGTCGAACCGCACGACCTCGAACTCACCGCCAAGCAGGTCGGACGCGTCCAGAAGGCCGACGCGATCGTCTACCTCAAGGGCCTGCAGCCCACCGTCGACAAGGCGGTCGCCGACTCCCGCGCCAAGTACCGGATCGACGCCACCGCCGCCGCCCCGCTGGAGGACCACCACCTCCCCGAGGACCACGCGGAGGACGACGGCCACGACCACCACCACGACGAGGCCGCCGGCGACCCGCACATCTGGCTCGACCCGACCCGCTACGCCGCGGTGGCCCGCGGCGTCGGCGACGGCTTCGCCCAGGCCGACCCGGCGCACGCCGCCGACTACCGGCGCAACACCGACGAACTGGTCGGCCGGCTCACCACCCTGGACCAGGAGTTCAAGGACGGACTGAAGGACACCAGGACCCGCACCTTCGTCACCAGCCACGCCGCCTTCGGCTACCTCGCCGAGGCCTACGGCCTCACCCAGGTCGCCATCAACGGCGTCGACCCCGAGTCCGAGCCCACCCCGGCCCGCCTCGCCGACGTCCAGAAGGCCGCCAAGGAGAACGGCGCCACCACGATCTTCTTCGAGACCCTGGTCAGCCCCAAGCTCGCCGAGACCGTCGCCAAGGACCTCGGCCTCAGGACCGCCGTCCTCGACCCGCTGGAAGGCGTCAAGGACCCGGCCAAGGACGACTACCTCACGGTCATGCGGCAGAACCTGGCCAACCTCAGGACCGCCCTGGGCGCCGACGGGAACGCCGCCCCGGACGCCACCGCCACCCCCACCAGCTGACGGGACCACCGGCATGACTCCCCCGACACCCCCGGCCGTCCGCCTGCACGACGCCGTCGCCTCGCGCGGCGGGCGGCCGGTGCTGCGCGGCGTCGACCTCACCGTCCGCCCCGGCGAAGTGGTCGCCCTGCTCGGCGCCAACGGCTCCGGCAAGTCCACCACCGTCAAGGCCGTCACCGGCGCCGTCCCGCTGGAGCGCGGCGGCCTGGAACTCTTCGGCACCCCGCTCGCCCGGTTCCGCGCCTGGCACCGGATCGGCTACGTCCCCCAGCGCACCACCGCCGCCTCCGGCGTGCCCGCGACCGTGCGCGAGGTCGTCTCCACCGGCCGGCTGCCGCTGCACCGGCTGCTGCCGTTCCGCCGCGCCGACCGCACCGCCGTGGACCGCGCGCTGGCCGCCGTCGGCATGCTCGACCGGGCCGGCGACGGCGTCGCCGACCTCTCCGGCGGCCAGCAGCAGCGGGTGCTGATCGCCCGCGCGCTGGCCGGCTCCCCCGACCTGCTGATCATGGACGAGCCGATGGCCGGCGTGGACGCCGCCAGCCAGCAGGTGCTCGCCGACACCCTGCGCGCCGAGGTCGCGCGCGGCGCCGCCGTCCTGCTGGTGCTGCACGAACTCGGGCCGCTGGAGCCGCTGATCGACCGCGCCGTGGTCCTGCGCGACGGCTGCGTCGCCCACGACGGCCCGCCCGTCCCCAACACCGGCCTGCACGCCCTGCCCGGCCACGACCACGTCCACCCGCACGCCGACCACGGCCACGACCACGAACGGATCCGGGGACTGCTGTCATGACCGAGATGCTCAGCTACGACTTCATGCAACGGGCGCTGATCGCCGCCGTCCTGGTCGGCATCACCGCCCCCGCCGTCGGCATCTACCTGGTGCAGCGCCGCCAGGCCCTGATGGGCGACGGCATGGGCCACGTCGCGATGACCGGTGTCGGCCTCGGCTTCATCTTCCAGACCAGCCCGGTCTGGATGGCGGTGCTGGTCTGCGTGCTCGGCGCCGTCACCATGGAACTGGTCCGCTCGCGCGGCAACCAGCGCGGCGACATCGCCCTCGCGATGCTCTTCTACGGCGGCATGGCCTGCGGCAAGCTGCTGGTCTCCAAGTCCGCCCAGGCGGGCGCCGGTTCACTGGAGAGCTACCTCTGGGGCTCCATCCTGACCGTCTCCCCCGCCGACCTGGCCACCATCGCCGCGCTCGGCGCCGTCGTCGTCGCCGTCACCCTGGGCCTGCGCCGCCAGCTCTTCGCGATCTGCCAGGACGAGGACTTCGCCAAGGTCACCGGCGTCCCGGTGCGACTGCTCAACCTGCTGCTCGCGGTGATGGCCGCGGTCACCGTCACCGTCGCCATGCGGGTGGTCGGCCTGCTGCTGGTCAGCGCGCTGATGGTGGTCCCGGTGGCGGCCGCCCAGCAGCTCACCCGCTCCTTCGCCGCGACCCAGGCCGGCGCCATCGCGGTCGGCGTGATCGTCGCGCTGGCCGGCGTCACCGGCTCCTACCAGCTCGACGTGCCCTCCGGCCCGGCCATCGTGCTGCTCGCCATCGCGGTGTTCGCGGTGTTCAGCGCGATCGCCGCACCGCTCGCCCGGCGCCGCCACCGCGGCGCCCCCGACGCCGCCCCGAAGGTCTGCGACGTCCGTCTGCCGGACCCGGAGCCGGCTGCGGCGGGCACCCCGGGCCGGGCCGACGCGGCCACTCCGGCGCCCGGTGCGGGGCTGGCACAATGAGGTGCCAGCCGCCCCAACCACCAGGAGGACCCACGGTGACCACCGCAGGCCCGTCGCCGCGAGCCCGATCGACCCGGCAGCGCGCCGCCGTCTCGGCGGTCCTGGACGAGATCGAGGACTTCCGCAGCGCGCAGGAGCTCCACGACATGCTGAAGCACCGGGGGGACTCGGTCGGCCTCACCACCGTCTACCGGACGCTCCAGTCGCTCGCCGACGCCGGCGAGGTCGACGTCCTGCGCACCGCCGACGGCGAGGCCGTCTACCGCCGCTGCAGCAGCGGGCACCACCACCACCTGGTCTGCCGGCAGTGCGGCGCCACCGTCGAGGTCGAGGGCCCGGCCGTCGAGCGCTGGGCCAACTCGGTCGCCGCCGAGCACGGGTTCAGCGACATCGCGCACACCCTGGAGATCTTCGGCACCTGCGCGGAGTGCGCCAAGAGCGCCTGAACGCGCGCCCGAACGACGACGAGGGCCCGCGGGAGAGTCACCTCCCGCGGGCCCTTCCGCGTACCGGGCGCCGGACGGCGCGCTCAGCGCTGCGCCGGCACCTCGGCGGCCAGCTCGGCCGGCACCTCGTTGGGGATCGCCCCGCCGAACCGGCGGTCGCGCATCGCGAACTGCTCGCAGGCCCGCCACAGATCGCGGCGGTCGAAGTCCGGCCAGAGCACGTCCTGGAACACGAACTCCGCGTACGCCGACTGCCAGAGCAGGAAGTTGGACGTCCGCTGCTCCCCGCTGGGCCGCAGGAAGAGGTCCACGTCCGGCATGTCCGGGTGGTACAGGTACTTGGCGAGGGTCTTCTCGTTGACCTTCTTCGGGTCCAGCCGGCCCGCCGCCACATCGGCCGCGATCGCCGCCGCGGCGTCCGCGATCTCGGCCCGGCCACCGTAGTTGACGCACATGTAGAGCGTGACGGCGTCGTTGTCCCTGGTCTGCTCCTCGGCGACCTGCAGCTCCTGGACGACGCTCTTCCACAGCTTGGGCATCCGGCCCGCCCAGCGCACCCGCACGCCCATCGCGTCCATCTCGTCGCGGCGGCGGTGGATGACGTCCCGGTTGAAGTTCATCAGGAACTTCACCTCGTCGGGTGAGCGCTTCCAGTTCTCGGTGGAGAACGCGTACAGCGAGATGTTCTTCACGCCCAGCTCGATCGCGCCCTTCAGCACGTCCAGCACGACGCCCTCGCCGACCTTGTGGCCCTCGGTGCGCGGCAGCCCGCGCTCCTTCGCCCAGCGGCCGTTGCCGTCCATCACGATCGCGACGTGGTTGGGGACCAGCTCGCCGGGGATCTTCGGGGGCCGGGCGCCGCTGGGGTGCGGGGACGGGGGAAGGTACTCCCGCTGCTTGCCGCCGCCGAAGAGCCGTCGCGCTGCCATGTGCTCACTTCTCCACGTATCTCATCGAGCGGATGCCCCGCTCCAGGTGCCACTGCAGATAGGCCGCGACCAGGCCGCTGCCCTCCCGCCAGTACCTCGGCTCGCAGGCGTCGGCCGTCCGCCAGTCCCCTGACAGCAGCGCCCCGAGCAGTACCAGTGTCTCAGGGGAGGGTACGGCACATCCGGGCACGCGGCAGTCCGCGCACAGGACGCCGCCCGCCTGGAGCGAGAAGAACCGGTTGGGGCCCTCCATGCCGCACTTGGCGCAGATGTCGAAGCTCGCGCCGTACCCGTTGACCGCGAGCGAGCGCAGCAGGAAGGCGTCCAGCACCAGGTGCGACTCGTGCAGCCCGGCCGCCAGCGTGCGCAGGCCACCGACCAGCAGCAGGTACTGCTGGACGGCCGGCTGGCCCTCGTTCTCGGCGAACCGTTCCGCCGTCTCCAGCATGGCCGTTCCGGCGGTGTAGCGGCCGTAGTCGGCCACGATCGGACCGCCGTACGGGGCGATCGTCTCCACCTGGGTGCAGAGCGGCAACCCGCGCCCGATCAGCTCACTCCCCCGGCTGAAGAACTGCACGTCCACGTGCGAGAACGGCTCCAGGCGCGCGCCGAACTTCGACTTGGTCTTGCGCACCCCGCGCGCCACCGCGCGCACCTTGCCGTGGTGGCGGGTGAGCAGGGTGATGATCCGGTCGGCCTCGCCGAGCTTCTGTGCCCGGAGCACCACGCCGTCGTCCCGGAAGAGGCTCATGCGCCCGCCTCGCCGCAGCGGGCCCCCGACAGCGCGGCCTCGAACAGTGTGGACATCCCACCATTGTCCCCCAGCCGTCGCACCCCGACGGACAGCCGTGTGCCCGCACCGGGCCGTGGGGGGTCGCCGAGCGGTGCGGGTCACGGCGGGCCCCGGGGGGGAGGCCCGGTTGTGGGGGTCCAGGAGGAGGGACCAGGAAGGACTGGGGGGACGGGGAAGGAGGTCTAGTACGGCGTCCGGGTCGCCGCCTCCAGCAGCGCCCCCACCCGCGCCTGCGGCAGGTCCAGGCAGCGCCCGACGGCGTCCAGCGCCTCCCGCTCCTGCGGCCGGTACCGGCCGTCGGCCAGGGCGATCGCCGCGCCCTGCAGCAGCAGCCGCTCCCGGCCCGGCTGGGCCAGGTGCGGGGCGAGCGGTTCGAGCACCGCGTGCAGTTCCACGGCCAGTCCCCCGGCCATGCCGTGCGCGTCGTAGAGTTCGCCGCCGAGCCCCGACAGCGCCGCCAGCGCGGCCAGCACCTGGGCCTCGCCGCAGTCCTCGAAACCGGCGTCGCGCACCGCCGCGCAGGCGGCCTCGCGGGCCGCGCGGTGGGCGGTGCCGCCGGCGGCCAGCAGGGCCAGCGCGACGGTGTACTGGGCGTCGCGCAGCATCCCGCCCAGGCGCACACAGGTGGGCTGTTCCAGGCTCTCCACCCCGAACCGGCCGTGGCAGCTGGTGCACTGCACGCTGCCGATCACCGGTCCGAGCGGAAGCACCGGGGTTCCCAGCAGCCGCAGCCACCGCCGGCCGTGCTGCCGGCGGTAGTTGCGGTCCCCGCCACAGCCTGGACAGAAGAAGTCACCGAGAACGTCAGTCCGCCACCGCGGGCGAACACCCCACATCCCTGTCACGGCGCCACTCCCCAGACATGGCAGGCGGCCTGCACAACAATGGGCAGGTCACGCGACCGGCCGCCGGGCCGTCCCACCGACCCGGCTTTCCGGTGGGACGATGTTGCCACGGTTGCCGACAGGTGTCAGTACTTCGAACGGCCCGATCCACGAAAAAATGTGGCGCAGGACACAGCGTGCGCGCCCCGGGCGCCGGACGCGCCCGGTCCGGCCCGGGAACGCCGCCGGGCCGCCCCCGAGGGGACGGCCCGGCCATGACCACTCGTACGAACTACCCGCGCCGCGCCCGGTTGACGGCGCTGATCATCGCCTTCAGCGAGGCCAGCACGGTGTTGCCGTCGATCCCGACGCCCCACAGCACCCGGCCGTCCACCGCGCACTCGACGTACGCGGCGGCCTGGGCGTCGCCGCCCTCGCTCAGCGCGTGCTCGGCGTAGTCCAGCACCCGTACGTCCACGCCGATCTGCGCCAGCGCGTCGGCGAACGCCGAGACCGGGCCGTTGCCGGTACCGGCCAGGGTGACCGGCGAGCCGTCCACCACGGCCTCGGCGGTCAGCGCGTCCCGGCCGTCCTCGGTGGTCAGGCGGCGCGAGCCGCCCAGCGAGATCCGGCCCCACGGGTTGGCCGTGGTCGGCAGGTACTCGTCCTCGAAGACCCGCCAGATCTCGGCCGGGGAGACCTCGCCGCCCTCGGCGTCGGTCTTGGCCTGGATGATCCGGGAGAACTCGATCTGCATCCGGCGCGGCAGGTCCAGCTTGTGGTCGTTCTTCAGCACGTACGCCACGCCGCCCTTGCCGGACTGGCTGTTGACCCGGATGACCGCCTCGTAGGTGCGGCCGACGTCCTTCGGGTCGATCGGCAGGTACGGCACGCCCCAGGTGTGCTCCTCGACCGGCACGCCCGCCGCGGCCGCGTCCGCCGCCAGGACGTCGAAGCCCTTCTTGATGGCGTCCTGGTGCGAGCCGGAGAAGGAGGTGTACACCAGGTCGCCGGCGTACGGGTGGCGCGGGTGCACCTCCATCTGGTTGCAGTACTCGGCGGTGCGGCGCACCTCGTCGATGTCGGAGAAGTCGATCTGCGGGTCGATGCCCTGCGAGAACAGGTTCATGCCCAGGGTCACCAGGTCGACGTTGCCGGTCCGCTCGCCCTGCCCGAACAGGCAGCCCTCGATCCGGTCGGCGCCGGCCATGTAGGCCAGCTCGGCGGAGGCGACGGCGGTGCCCCGGTCGTTGTGCGGGTGCACCGACAGGCAGACGAACTCGCGGCGCGACAGGTTGCGCGACATCCACTCGAACTGGTCGGCCTGGACGTTCGGGGTGGCCCGCTCGACCGTGGCCGGCAGGTTCAGGATGATCTCGCGGCCCTCGCCCGGCTGCCAGACGTCCATGACCGCCTCGCAGACCTCCAGCGCGAAGTCCAGCTCGGTGTCGACGAAGATCTCCGGCGAGTACTGGTAGCCGAAGACGGTGTCGTCGCCCAGCAGCTTCTCGGCGTACTCCATCACCAGCCGGGTGCCGTCGACGGCGATCGCCTTGGTGGCCGCCTCGTCGTTGCGGAACACCACCCGGCGGAACAGCGGCGCGGTCGCGTTGTACAGGTGCACGGTCGCGCGCGGCGCGCCGACCAGCGACTCGATCGTCTTCTCGATCAGCTCCTCGCGCGCCTGGGTCAGCACCGAGATGGTGACGTCCTCGGGGATCGCCCCCTCCTCGATCAGCGAGCGCACGAAGGCGTGGTCGGTGGCCCCGGAGGAGGGGAAGCCGACCTCGATCTCCTTGTAGCCCATGGCGACCAGCAGGTCGAACATCTTGCGCTTGCGGGCCGGGGACATCGGGTCGATCAGCGCCTGGTTGCCGTCCCGCAGGTCGGTGGAGAGCCAGCGCGGCGCCTTGGTGATCACCTTCGACGGCCAGGTGCGGTCCGGCAGGTCGACGGTGCCGAAGGGCAGGTAGCGGCCGTACCGCATCCCCGACGGGGCCTGGCGTACCGAGCCGGCGGTGATCGGGGTGGGACGGTCGACGAACGCGCGGGCGGCGGGAACGGGCGCGGCGGAGCTCTGCTCGGTCATGGAGGTGAGTCTCGGCTTCCTGTGATGCGTGGTGCGGGCTGGTCGGGGCGGTGTCCTCACCCGAGGTGTCGTCACCCGACTCGGCCGGCCTGCTGCCGCTCGCGGCCCTCCGTGGGGCCACCGGAATTCAGCGCGCAGCACAGTCCCCGCGGCGAGGGAGCCGGCCCTGGTGGACTACAGGCCCTCGACGCGGCAGCTAAGAAGAAGCAGCCCGTTGCGCATGATGCGGCCCAGCCTAACCCAGCGCCGCGCGACCCCGAAGCCGGCCGCCCGCTGTTCCCACCCCTTGAGACGGCGCACGGCGGCGGCCGGGCGGCGCGCAATCCCGTTCGCGCCGGTGACAACAGGTCATCGATGCCTCACCCTGGGCCACATGACAGCCGAACCGACGCTCTGCGCGATCGTTCCGCCGTACGTCCTGGACCGCCTCGCCGAGGACGGTCACGAACCCGCCGTCCGCTCCCTCGCCCTCGACGCCGCGCACCGGGCCGCGCGGCTCGCCGCCGCCCTCCCGGCCCCGGCGGCCACCGACCGCCTGGAGCGGGTGATCTCCGACGCCGGGCACCGCGAGCGCCTGCCCGGACGCACCGTGCGCCGGGAGGGCGAGAGCCCACTGCCCGACCAGTCCGTCAACCACGCCTACGACGGCCTCGGCGCCACCTGGACCCTGTTCTCCGCCGTCTTCGGGCGGCACTCCATCGACGACCAGGGCCTGCGGCTGGACGCCACCGTCCACTACGGCCAGGACTACGACAACGCCTTCTGGGACGGCCGGCGGATGGTCTTCGGGGACGGCGACGGCGAGGTGTTCGGCGACTTCACCGCCTGCGTCGACGTCATCGGCCACGAACTCACCCACGGCGTCACCCAGTTCACCGCCGGCCTGGAGTACCGCGACCAGCCCGGCGCCCTCAACGAGTCGGTCTCCGACGTCTTCGGCTCACTGGTCAAGCAGTACGCGCTGCACCAGGACGCCGCCGCGGCGGACTGGCTGATCGGCGAGGGGCTGCTCGCCCCCGGCGTGCAGGGGGTCGCGCTGCGCTCGATGAAGACGCCCGGCACCGCGTACGACGACCCCCGGCTGGGCAAGGACCCACAGCCCGCCCACATGCGCGACTACGTGCGCACCGCCCAGGACAACGGCGGGGTGCACATCAACTCGGGCATCCCCAACCACGCCTTCTACCTGCTCGCCACCGCGCTCGGCGGCTCGGCCTGGGAACGCGCCGGCCGGATCTGGTACGACGCGCTGACCGGCCGGCGGCTGCCCGCCGACGCCGACTTCACCGCCTTCGCCCGGGCCACCGTGGCCGCCGCGAAGGCCCGCTTCCCGGAACCGGAGGTCGCCGACACGGTGACCGCGTCCTGGGCGAAGGTCGGCATCAGCCCGACTTGAGCCGCAGTTAAGTCAAGGTCCGGGAAAACCCCGGCAAACGCCATCGCTGGGTAGCACCATGGACACCATGCGTATCCAGGTGACCCGGACCGGCGGCCTCGCGGGACACGTCCGCCGCGCTGAGCTCGACACCACCGAGCGGGTGGACGCCCCGCACGTGCACGCGCTCGCCCGCGAGGCCGTCGCGGGCGGGCTGCGCACGCCCTCCTACGGGGTGCCGGACGGCTTCCACTACGAGATCACCGTCGACGGGCGGACGGTGCACTGCGCCGACCCCAAGCTCACCGAGTCCCAGCGCGAACTGGTCTCCCTGGTCCTGCGCGAAGGGGCCTAGCCGGGCCCGGCCGCAGCCGCGCCCAGGGGTTTCACAGCCAGCCGTCGAGGGAGGCCAGGAAGCCCGGGAGGTCGTCCCGGTGGATGGTGTGGCCGGCCCCGGCGACCGTCCGGACCTCGTAGCCGAGGCCGCGCAGGGTCGCGGCGTCCTCGGGCCCGATCAGCCAGCTGTCGTCGGCGAGCTGCACCAGCGAGGGCACGGCCGGGGCGCCGGGCAGCGCGGCCCGGTCGCGCAGCGCGGAGAGCGCCAGCGCGGTGTCCGGGTCCCACAGCGCCAGGGTGGCCAGCTCGGTCTCCACGTCGTCGGCGCCCCAGCCCGGGTTGACCGCGGTGAGCTGCTCCCGGGTGGCCTGCTTGAACTGGGTGAAGACCGCCGGGTCGAACAGACCCGGCCGGGCGAACCGCCAGGCCGGGTCGGAGTAGACCGCCCGGGCGGGCCGCAGCCGCTCCACCGCGTGCAGCAGGGTCAGCGCGCCCAGCGAGTGGCCGATGGCCAGGTCGGCGCCCCGCGGCAGGGTGTCGACCAGGTCCTCGGCGTACCGCTCGGGGCCGTAGCGCTCCGCTGGGGTGGCGCCCTCGCCGCGCGGGCTGGCGCCGTGGCCGCGCAGGTCGACGGCGATCACCCGGTAACCGCGCCCGGCGAGCGCCGGGCCGACCGACCGCCAGCTGCGGTGGTCGGACATGATCCCGTGGACCAGCAGCGCGACCCGCTCGCCGGTGCCCCACTCACGCGTGTGCAGCTTCATGCGGCGCCCTCCCCGGCGGTCGGCGGTCAGAACCCGAGCTTGCGCAGCTGCTTGGGGTCGCGCTGCCAGTCCTTGGCGACCTTGACGTGCAGGTCCAGGTAGACCGGGGTGCCGAGCAGCGCCTCGATGTGCTTGCGGGCGGTGGTGCCGACGTGCTTGAGCCGGGCGCCCTTGGCCCCGATCACGATCGCCTTCTGGCTCTGCCGCTCGATGTAGACGTTGGCGTGGATGTCGAGCAGCGGCCGGTCGGCCGGACGGCCCTCGCGCGGCAGCATCTCCTCGACCACGACGGCCAGCGAGTGCGGCAGCTCGTCGCGCACGCCCTCCAGCGCGGCCTCGCGGATCAGCTCGGCCACCATGATCTGCTCGGGCTCGTCGGTGAGGTCGCCGTCCGGGTAGAGCGGCACGCCCTCCGGGAGCAGCTTGCTGATCAGCTCGCCGACCAGCTCGACCTGCTTGTCGCCGACCGCCGAGACCGGGATGATCTCGGCCCACTCGATGCCCAGCTCGGCGCCGAGCTGGTGGACGGCGATCAGCTGCTCGGCCAGCCGCTTGGAGTCGACCAGGTCGGTCTTGGTGACGATGGCGACCTTGGGGGTCTTCTTGATCTCGGCGAGCTCCTTGGCGATGAACTTGTCGCCGGGGCCGAGCTTCTGGTCGGCGGGCAGGCAGAAGCCGATCACGTCGACCTCGGCCCAGGTGCTGCGGACCAGGTCGTTGAGGCGCTCGCCGAGCAGGGTGCGGGGCTTGTGCAGGCCGGGGGTGTCCACCAGCACCAGCTGGGCGTCCGGGCGGTGCACGATGCCGCGAACGGTGTGCCGGGTGGTCTGCGGGCGGTCGGAGGTGATCGCGACCTTCGTCCCCACCAGAGCGTTGGTCAGGGTCGACTTGCCCGCGTTGGGCCGGCCGACGAAGCACGCGAAGCCGGAGCGGTACGAGGAGGAAGGGGCATTCATGGGCTCCATTCTCCCTGATCACCCCCGCCGGGGCGGACACCGGCCGTCGGGGCGCTCACTTCTTCCCCTTGAACGCCGCGCCCAGGCCCCAGCCGAGGACGATCACCAGGAAGGAGACGGAGCCCCAGAGCCAGAACGGCGACCCGGTCTCCTGCCACTTGCCCATGCCCATCACGCCCGCCAACAGCCCCGCGAAGAACGCGAACGTCCCCAGCATCGCCCAGCCCCCTCACCGTGCCGGCTCCCCGCCCGTCCCCGGTGAGATTATCCGCCCGAATCAGGGGGCCGGAACGGGCCGGTGCCCGGGGCACGAGCCCCGGGCACCGTACGGACCGCGCGCGTTCGGCGAGCCCCGACCAAGGTGCTCAGCGAGCTCCGACCGAGGCGCGCAGCGCCCCGTCCGGGCCGGCCAGCAGCAGCGGGGTGCCCGCACCGCCGAGGTCCCGGACCGCCGCGAGGTCGGCCTCCGCGGGCTGCTCCGCCTCGGTCACCACGGCCGCCGCCTCCAGCGACTTCGCGCCGCTGGCCACCGCCATCGCCACCGCCGTCTGCACCGCGCTCAGCCGCAGCGACTCCAGCGCGACCGTCCCGGCCACGTAGGTGCGACCGGTCTCGTCACGCACCGCGGCCCCCTCCGCCACGCCGTTGCGGGCGCGGACGGAGCGGGCCAGGGTGATGATCTTCTTGTCTTCGGGGTCCAGCTCGACGATGTCACTCATGCCCAGGAGCATAGGCCCCGGCCGCGGGACCGGCGGGCGTCCTCAGTGCCCGACCGGGTTGGGCGGCCCGGGCCGCATCACCTTCACGAAGGTCTTGGGGCCGCTCGGCATCCCCAGTTCCTCCCCCGTCCGCTTGCGCCAGTACGGGTTGTCGTGCGGCAGGTGGCTGCTGACCCGCCCGTACATCCCGAACGCGGTGATCACCACGCCGAAGGCGAAGGCGAAGATCACGTTGGAGATGCCGAAGTTCAGGATGTTGGCGTCCGGCCGGCCGAGCACCGTCAGCCCGTAGAACCCGGAGAGGATGAACAGCACGCCGGCCGCCATGTTCAGATTGGCGGCGAAGTTCCCTCCCACGACCGCGCCGATCACCAGGATCGCGCCCACCACGATGGACAGGACGCTCAGCGCGCCGTTGGTGGACATCCCGGCGATCTCATTGCCCTGGGTGTTCAGGAAGCCCGGGTGGTCGGCCAGCCCCAGGCTGCCGAACACGATCAGGAAGACCCCGCCGAGCCCCGCGCCGATCCGCCAGACCAGCACCAGTTTGTGGTCGACGGGCAGTTCGTCTTGCAGCTTCATGGCGACCTCCGAGGTGGCCGTAACGCCTGGCTCCGTCCCTGGGGACGGCTAGCTGTAGGGGTGGGCCCCCTGCATGTGCGGCACCTCGTGCATGTACAGCGAGCCGCACTGCTGGCAGCCCCGGAGCCCGGTCCCCCACTCCTGCTCCGGCCGGCTCTCCGCCTCGGCGGGAATGGTCCGGCCGCACAAGGCCGTGGCCGGGTCCTTCTCCCGCACGACGTGCCACACCTTCACCCCGCCCGCGCTCCCCTGCGGGCCGTACTCCGCGCGAAGTTGGTGAGTCATGCCTCCCATCGTCGCTCCGGAAGCACCCGAACGCTACTCGCCGCCCTCCCGGTCCGCCCCCGGCCCGGTGCCCACCGGGGCGGCGACGACGGAGCCGATCCGGTTGCGGCGCCCGGCCGAGCTCTCGGCGGTCAGCCGGATCGCGGTCAGTCCGCCCGGGACCTCCTGCGGCACCGGGATCTCGCAGGACGAGCCGGGGATCGGCACCCGGCCCAGGTGCTTGGCCAGCAGGCCGCCGACCGTCTCGACGTCCTCGTCCTCCAGCTCGATCCCGAACAGCTCGCCGAGGTCCTCCACCAGCAGCCGGGCGGTGATCCGGTACGAGCCGTCGCCGAGGTCCTCCACCGGGGGGATCTCCCGGTCGTACTCGTCGGTGATCTCGCCGACGATCTCCTCCAGGATGTCCTCGATGGTGACCAGACCGGCCGTGCCGCCGTACTCGTCGATCACGATCGCCACGTGCGAGCGCATCTGCTGCATCTCGCGCAGCAGGTCCGCGGCCGGCTTGGAGTCCGGGACGAACACCGCCGGCCGCAGCACCGCGCCGACCTCGTCGGACTCCGAGTCCCGGTTGATGTGGGTGCGGCGCACCAGGTCCTTGAGGTAGACGATGCCGACCACGTCGTCCTCGTTGTCGCCGACCACCGGGATCCGCGAGAAGCCCGAGCGCAGCGCCAGGGTCAGCGCCTGCCGCACGGTCTTGTGCCGCTCGATCATCACCAGGTCGGTGCGCGGCACCATCACCTCGCGCACGATGGTGTCGCCCAGCTCGAAGACCGAGTGCACCATCCGGCGCTCCTCGTCCTCGATGACGTCGTTCTTCTCCGCCAGGTCGACCAGCGCCCGCAGCTCCGCCTCGGAGGCGAACGGGCCCTCCTTGTAGCCCTTCCCGGGAGTCAGGGCGTTGCCGAGCAGGATCAGCAGCCGTGGGATCGGGCCGAGGATCCGGGCCAGCGGCAGCAGCACGAAGGAGGCCGCGGTGGCGGTAGTGAGCGGGTGCTGGCGGCCGATCGTGCGCGGGGAGACGCCCACCGCCACGAACGACACCAGCACCATCACGCCGAACGCCAGCAGCACGGCCTGCCAGGTCGTGTCGATGGTGCGCACACACACCACGGTGACCAGGACCGCCGCCGCCATCTCGCTGGCCACCCGGATCAGGGTGGCCAGGTTGAGGTAGCGGATCGGGTCGGTGGCCAGCGCCAGCAGCCGGGCCGAGCCCTTGCGCCCGGAGCGCACGGCCTCCTCCGCCCGGAAGCGGGAGACCCGGGAGATGCCCGCCTCGGCGCACGCGGCCAGCCAGCCGAGCACGACGAGCAGCACGGCACCGAGGATGAAACTCGTACTCTCACCACTCACAGGGGTTCGGGCTCCGCGCTCAGTGGGTGGTGGGGGCCGGCGAGATGCCGCCGAGGCCCCGCTCGGCCCGCCAGCCGTCCAGGATCGCCTTCTGGAGGCCGAACATCTCGGCCTCCTCGTCCGGCTCCTCGTGGTCGTAGCCGAGCACGTGCAGCACGCCGTGGACGGTGAGCAGCTGCAGCTCCTCGTCCATCGAGTGCTTCGACGGGGCCGCCTTGCCCTGCTGCTCGGCGACCTCGGGGCAGAGCACGATGTCGCCGAGCAGGCCCTGCGGCAGCTCCTCGCCCTCCTTGCCGGGGCGCAGCTCGTCCATCGGGAAGGACATCACGTCCGTCGGGCCCGGGAGGTCCATCCACTGGATGTGCAGCTCCTCCATCGCCGCCCCGTCCACCAGGATCACGGACAGTTCGGACTGCGGGTGGATCCGCATCTTGTCCAGTGCGTAGCGGGCGACGTCGAGGATGGACTCCTCGTCGGCGTCCCAACCGGACTCGTTGGCGATGTCGATCGACATGACGGGCTGGTTACTCAGCTTTCGGTGCGATGGGACTGTCGGGGTGCGCGCGAGCCGCGCCGCTGGGCGGGCTTGACCGGGAGCCTGCGCTCCTCGGTCTCCTGGGCCTCCTGGCGGGCGTCCCAGCGCTCGTACGCGTCCACGATCCGGCCGACCAGCTTGTGGCGGACCACGTCGGTGCTGGTGAGGACGGAGAAGTGGATGTCGGGCACGTCGGCCAGGATGTCCTGGACGACCTTGAGGCCGCTGCGGGTGCCGCCCGGGAGGTCGATCTGGCTGGTGTCGCCGGTGACGACCACCCGGGAGTTGAACCCGAGGCGGGTGAGGAACATCTTCATCTGCTCGGGCGAGGTGTTCTGGGCCTCGTCGAGGATGATGAAGGCGTCGTTGAGGGTGCGGCCGCGCATGTAGGCGAGCGGTGCGACCTCGATGGTCCCGGCGGCCATCAGGCGCGGGATGGAGTCCGGGTCCATCATGTCGTGCAGCGCGTCGTACAGCGGGCGCAGGTACGGGTCGATCTTCTCGTAGAGGGTGCCGGGCAGGAAGCCCAGCCGCTCCCCCGCCTCGACGGCCGGGCGGGTCAGGATGATCCGGTTGACCTCCTTGGCCTGCAGGGCCTGCACGGCCTTGGCCATCGCCAGGTAGGTCTTGCCGGTGCCGGCCGGGCCGAGGCCGAAGACGATCGTGTGCTTGTCGATCGCGTCGACGTAGCGCTGCTGGTTGAGGGTCTTGGGACGGATGGTCCGGCCCCGGTTGGACAGGATGTTCGCGGTGAACACCTGCGAGGGCGCCGGGCTGTCCGGGTCGTCCGCGGCACCGCGGAGCATGGCGATGGAGCGCTCCACGGCGTCCTCCGTCAGGGGTTGGCCGGTGCGCAGCACCAGCATCATCTCGCTGAACAGCTGCTTGACGAGGGCCACCTCGGCGCGCTGGCCGGTCGCGGTCACCTCGTTGCCGCGGACGTGGATGTCGGCGGCGGGGAAGCCCTGCTCGATCACCCGCAGCAGCGAGTCGGCGGCGCCGAGCAGGGTGACCATCGGATGCTTCTCGGGGATGACGATCCGGGCGCTGACGCGGCCGTCGTCGGCCGCCTCGGGGCGCGGCTGTCCGTTGGTACGGGTCTGCGATGTGTCACTCATAGGTCGGCGCTGGGGCCTGCCTCATCCCATCCGTGTCTCGTGGTGCCGCTCGGGTCTCTCCGGGGCACCAGGGTACGCCGCGCACGTGATCGACGCGGCGGGCGGCGGGGCCGCACCCGACGATGCTGCGGCAGATCGCCGGGGTCGCGCGACCGGTTTTCCGCACCAGTCGCCCGCCGTACCGGCGTCGGCGCGGGTACGCGTACGGCCGGGTCACGTGCGCCGGGGCGGTACTGGTACCCGGGCGAGGTCCTCGGCAAGCACGATCGGCCCGTCGAAGTGCTTGCGGGCGTCGGCGAGGTGCCGGCCGAGGTCCGGGTAGCGCTGGGAGAAGTGGGTCAGCACCAGGCTGCGGGCGCCCGCTTCGGCGGCGACCTTGCCGGCCTGGCCGGCGGTGAGGTGGCCGTGGTCCTCGGCGAGCCGGGCGTCGGCGTCGGTGAAGGTGGCCTCGACGACCAGCAGGTCGGCGCCCTCGGCGAGTTCGTGCACGCCCTCGCAGAGCCGGGTGTCCATGACGAAGGCGAACCGCTGGCCGGGCCGGGGCTCGCTGACCTCGTCCAGGGTGATCCGCCGGCCGTCCGTCTCGATCGCGCCCTGCCGCTGCAGCCGGCCGACGTCCGGGCCGCCGATGCCCAGGGCGGCCAGCCTTTCGGGCACCAGCCGGCGGCCGTCCGGCTCGCTGAGCCGGTAGCCGAAGGACTCGACCGGGTGCGAGAGCCGGACCGCGTCCAGCGCGAAGCGGGCGCCGGGCACCGGCAGCGGGCCGGACTCCTCGATCGGGCGGGGCCGCAGCACGGCCGTCTCGTGGTAGGCGGTGGCGTGGCGCAGCCGCTCGAAGTACACCTCGCCGGAGGCCGGGAAGTAGACGTCCACCGGGTGCGGGACCCGGTCGAGGTTGATCCGCTGGATCACCCCGGCGAGGCCGAGGCTGTGGTCGCCGTGGAAGTGCGTGACGGCGATCCGGGTGAGCTGGGTGGCCGAGACCCCGGCGCGCAGCATCTGGCGCTGGGTGCCCTCGCCGGGGTCGAGGAGCAGGCCCTCGCCGTCCCAGCGCAGCAGGTAGCCGTTGTGGTTGCGGTGCCGGGTCGGCACCTGGCTGGCGGTGCCGAGGACGACGAGTTCGCGCTGCGACACCCTGTCAGACCATGTCCTCGGTCATCGACCTGCCGCCGAGCACGTGGACGTGGGCGTGGAAGACCGTCTGCCCGGCGCCGGCGCCGGTGTTGAAGATCAGCCGGTAGTCCGCGACGCCCTCGTCGGCGGCCACCCGGCCGGCCTCGGCGAGCAGTTCGCCGGCGATCTCCGGCTCCTCGGCGGCCAGCGCGGCGGCGTTGGGGTAGTGGGCGTGCGGGATCACCAGGACGTGCAGCGGGGCCTTCGGCGCGATGTCGCGGAAGGCGAGCACCCGCTCGGTCTTGCGCACCACGGTGGCCGGGATCTCGCCCGCCACGATCTTGCAGAACAGGCAGTCGGGCTGCGGCTCGCCGGCCATCGGGTTCTCCTCGCTGGTGCTGCTCGGTCGGTCCGTACGGCGGCATGCTAGCCGAGCCCGGGCGGTGCGCGGGCAACGGCGGCGGGGTCTTCGCCGGCCGCTCGGCGAGCGCCGCCAGGGCCAGCCGCACGCCCTCGGCGAGCTGCGGGTCCTCCCCCGCGGCCCACGCGTGCGGCGGGAACGGCACCTCGACGTCCGGGTCCACGCCGTGGTTCTCCAGGCCCCAGCCGACCCGCTCCGACCAGAACGCGTACTTCGGCTGGGTCACCAGGGTGCCGTCCACCAGCGAGTAGCGGCTGTCGATGCCGATCACCCCGCCCCAGGTGCGGGTGCCGACCACCGGGCCGATGCCGAGCGCCTGGATGGCGGCGTTGACGATGTCGCCGTCCGAACCGGAGTACTCGTCGGCCAGCGCGACGACCGGCCCGCGCGGCGCGTCCTCGGGGTACGGCGACGGATTGGCGACGTCCCGGGCGACGCCCCAGCCGATGACCCGCCGGGACAGCTTCTCGATCACCAGCTGCGAGGTGTGACCGCCCCGGTTGCCCCGGATGTCGACGATCACGCCCTCCCGGGCCATCTCCGAGCGCAGGTCGCGGTGGATCTGGGCCCAGCCGGTGGTCTGCATGTCCGGGATGTGCAGGTAGCCGAGCCGGCCCTCGGACAGCTCGCGCACGGTGGCCCGCCGGCCGGCCACCCAGTCGTGGTAGCGCAGCGCCTCGTCGTCGGCCAGCGGGACGACCACCGGGTGGCGCCGGTCGGTGCCGTCCTTGCCGGCCACGGTCAGCTCCACCGGCTGCCCGGCGGTGCCCGCCAGCAGCGGCGCCGGGCCGGTCACCGGGTCCACCGGGCGGCCGTTGACCGCCAGCACGGCGTCCCCCGGGCGGATCGCCGCGCCCGGGGCGGCCAGCGGAGAGTGCGCCCGCGGGTCCGAGGACTCGCCGGGCAGGAT
This sequence comes from Kitasatospora sp. NPDC057595, assembly GCF_042800875.1. NCBI lineage: Bacteria > Bacillati > Actinomycetota > Actinomycetes > Kitasatosporales > Streptomycetaceae > Kitasatospora > Kitasatospora sp. NPDC057595. The sequence continues at coordinate 86,315 of NZ_JBHVGL010000025.1, forward strand.
CCGGGCGATCCGCCACACCTCGCCGTCGCGGACCAGGTCGGCGCCGAGCAGACCCTGCCGGCGGGCCGCCTCGGTGTGCCGGCCGGGCGGCACCACGTACGCGTGCGAGGTGCCCAGCTCGCCGTGCACCTCCCAGAGCAGGTCCACCAGGTCGTCGTGCGAACCGAGCCGTTCCACCAGCGGGCGGTAGCGGTCCAGCACCCCCGCCCAGTCGACCCCGGAGAGGTCCGGGCGCCAGAAGTTGTCCCGCATCAGGCGGCCGTTCTCGTCGTACATCTGCCGCCACTCGGCCGCCGGGTCGACGGTCACCCGCAGCCGGTCCAGGTCGACGTCGATCTCCTCGTCCTCCCCGGACGCCTTGTGGCCGGCCGGCAGGATCCGCAGCTCGCCCTCGTCCAGCACCGCCAGCCGGGTGCCGTCGCCGCTCACCGCGAACGCGTCCAGCCCGTCCACCAGCTGCTCGGCCCGGCGCTTGCGGAAGTCGAAGCGCTCCAGGGTGGGCCGCGGGCGCTCGTCGTCCAGCGAGGCGGCCTCGTCGCCCAGCTCGCCGACCAGCGGGACGCGGGTCCACAGCACCCCGTCCTTGGCGGCCCGCAGGGTGCCGAACCGGCCGCCCTCGACCGGGAACGGCACGATCCGGTCGGCGATGCCGTCCAGGTCGACCCGGGTCACCGGCGGCGCGTCGGCCCCGCCCTCCTCGCCGTCCGCCCGCTTGCCCCTGGGCTCGTCGTCCTCGCCGCCGACGGTCCGCCCGGCCCGGCTCGGCCCGAACGGGGACGGCGTGTCGGCGGCCAGCGTGATCAGGTACGGACGGCAGCCGTTGGGGAACGACAGGTCGAAGACGTGCGAGTCGTACACCGGGTCGAAGTTGCGCACCGACAGGAAGGCCAGGTGCCGGCCGTCCGCGGTGAAGGCCGGCGAGTAGTCGACGAACCGCTGCGGGGTCGCCTCGGAGACCGTCCGGGTGGCCAGGTTGGCCAGCACGATCTGACGCAGCGACCACGGCCCGAGGGTCGGCTGCGACCAGGCCAGCCAGGCCGAGTCCGGGCTGAACGCCAGCCCGCCGACCTCGCCGTCGGTGCTGTGCGCCAGCTCGTGCACGGAGCCGTCGGCCAGCGAGACCAGCAGCACCCGGCCGTCGTGCGCGCCGACCGCCAGCTGCTTGCCGTCCGGCGAGACCACCAGCGCGCGGACCCGCCCCAGCTCCCCGGCGGCCAGCCGGCGGCGCTCGGCGCCGAGCACCTCGGGCGCGTACTCGATCGCGTCCTCGCCCCCGGCGTCGGTCACCCAGACCACGCCCTGCCCGGCGTCCTCGCCCGCCGCGCCCGGCACCACCCGGGCCAGCCGCCCGCGCACGCCCGGCGTCTCGTCCAGCACCCGGGCCGGACCCTCCCGGTGGGCCAGCCAGTGCACGGTGCCGCGCACCACCACCGCGCCCGCCCGGCCGGTGCGGTCCGGGGCGGCGCCCTCCAGCCAGTACGCGGCGGACACCGGGCGGGGGCGGCGGCCGGCGCGCGGTCCGGCCGGCCGGACGTCGAGGCGGCGCGGCTCGGCACCCGCCAGGTCGTCCAGCAGCCACAGCTCGCCGGCGGCGTGCCAGACCACCCGGGCGCCGTCGGTGGCGGCGTCGCGGGCGTAGAAGCCCTCCGGGGAGCCGCCGTGGCGGCGCAGGTCGGAGCCGTCCGGGAGGCTGGAGTACGGCGCGCCGACGCCCTCGTGGTCGGAGAGGAACGCGATGCGCTCCCCGACCCACAGCGGCGACTCGATGTTGCCGTCCAGCTCCTCGTGGACCCGCTCGAAGCGCTCGGTGCCGATCCACAGCTTGCCGGCCCGCCCGCCCCGGTACCGCTTCCACCAGGCCGGCTCCACGCCGAACGCCGAGACCAGCAGCGTCCGGTCACCACCCGGCTCGAAGGCCAGCCCGCCGACCGGGCCGTACGGCAGCCGCACCGGCTCGCCGCCGTCCAGCGGCACGGCGTGCGCCCAGGTGCGGCGCAGCGAGGCCTGCCCGGCGGCGGTGGTGGCGATCGGCCGGCCGTCCGCCGTCCAGCCGCGCAGCTGGGTCTGCGGGTCGCCCCAGTGGGTGAGCCGGCGGGACGGGCCGCCGTCCACGGGCGCGAGGTGCACCTCGGGGGCGCCGTCCCGGGTCGAGGTGAAGGCGACGTACCGGCCGTCCGGGGAGAACCGGGGGCGGCGGACCGGGACGTGATCGGCCGTCAGCCGCCAGGCCCGGCCGCCGTCCAGCGGGGCGAGCCACACGTCGTTCTCGGCCACGAAGGTGATCAGGTCGCCGTGCAGGTGCGGATGGCGCAGATAGGCGCCCACGGGAGTGCTCTCGGGTTCGCTCACACCCGTCACCCTAGGCACCCGGCCGCGTCGCCCGCCCGGACTTTACCGACCGCGAACCCCCACGGGGGACGCTCCCCCGGGACCGGCTAGGACCAGCGGCCGGTGCGGCCCAGCAGCAGCGCGCCGGCCGCCACCCCCGCGGTGGAGGTGCGCAGCACCGAGGGGCCGAGCCGGTACGGCCTCGCGCCGTGCTCGGCGAAGGCCGCCAGCTCCTCCGGGGAGACCCCGCCCTCCGGGCCGACCACCAGCACCAGGTCCCCGCCGTCCGGCAGCGCGGCCCCGGCCAGCGGCTCGGCGCCCTCCTCGTGCAGCACGGCCGCGAAGGCGGCGCCGGCCAGCACCGGGGCCAGCTGCCGGGTGGTCATCAGCTCGCGGACCTCGGGGAAGCGCAGCCGGCGCGACTGCTTGCCGGCCTCCCGCGCGGTGGCCCGCCACTTGGCGAGCGCCTTGGCGCCGCGCTCGCCCTTCCACTGGGTGATGCAGCGCGAGGCCGCCCAGGGGATCACCACGTCCACGCCGACCTCGGTCATGGTCTCCACGGCCAGCTCGCCCCGGTCGCCCTTGGGCAGCGCCTGGACGACCACGATCCGCGGCGCCGGCTCCGGCTCGCGGCGCACGGCCGTCACCGTCACGTCGACCGCGTCCTTGCCGTGCACCGCCGCGACGGTGCCGTCCACGCCCAGGCCCAGGCCGTCCGCCAGGGTGACCGCCTCGCCCGGCTCCAGCCGCTTCACGGCGGCCGCGTGCCGGCCCTCCGGCCCGTCCAGCCGCACCGGCGCGCCGGGCGCGGCGGCGGCGATCCGCTCGGTGTCGACGACGAACACGGGCGCGGTCATGCGGGGAACCTCCGGGGTGGGAACGGGAACGGGGACGCCAAAGGGGTGCCGAGGAAGCCTCGGCACCCCCGCGCGGGACGGCTACCGGCCGTTGAAGGCGTCCTTCAGCCGGGAGAACAGCCCCTGCTGCCCGGGCGCGAACTGGCCGGACGGCCGCTCCTCGCCGCGCAGCACCGCCAGACGGCGCAGCAGGTCCTCCTGCTCGGCGTCGAGCTTGGTGGGCGTCTGCACCTCGACGTGCACTATCAGGTCGCCCCGGCCGCCGCCGCGCAGGTGGGTGATGCCCCGGCCGTGCAGCGGGATGGACTGGCCGGACTGGGTGCCGGGCCGGATGTCGACCTCCTCCACCCCGTCCAGCGTCTGCAGCGGCACCTGGGTGCCGAGCGCGGCCGCCGTCATCGGGATGGTGACGGTGCAGTGCAGGTCGTCGCCGCGCCGCTGGAACACCGCGTGGGTGGTCTCGGCGATCTCGACGTACAGGTCGCCGGCCGGGCCGCCGCCGGGGCCGACCTCGCCCTCGCCGGCCAGCTGGATCCGGGTGCCGTTGTCGACACCGGCGGGGATCTTGACGGTCAGGGTGCGGCGGGCGCGGACCCGGCCGTCGCCGGCGCACTCCGGGCACGGGGTCGGCACGACGGTGCCGAAGCCCTGGCACTGCGGGCAGGGCCGGGAGGTCATGACCTGGCCCAGGAAGGACCGGGTGACCTGGGAGACCTCGCCCTTGCCGCGGCACATGTCACAGGTCTGCGCGGAGGTGCCGGGGGCCGCGCCCTCGCCGCTGCAGGTGGTACAGGTGACGGCGGTGTCGACCTGGAGTTCCTTGGTGGTGCCGAAGGCGGCCTCCTCCAGGGTGATCTCCAGGCGGATCATGGCGTCCTGGCCGCGCCGGGTGCGCGAGCGCGGGCCGCGCTGGCCGGAGGCGGCGCCGAAGAAGGCGTCCATGATGTCGGAGAAGCCGAAGCCGGCCGCCCCCGCGCCGAAGCCGCCCGCCCCGCCGCCGCCGCCGTTGGGCGAGAGCGGGTCGCCGCCGAGGTCGTAGACCTGGCGCTTCTGCGGGTCGGAGAGCACCTCGTAGGCGGCGTTGATCTCCTTGAACCGCTCCTGCGTCTTCGGGTCCGGGTTGACGTCCGGGTGCAGTTCGCGCGCCAGGCGCCGGAACGCCTTCTTGATCTCGTCCTGCCCCGCATCCCGTCGGACGCCGAGTACCGCGTAGTAGTCCGTGGCCACCAAATGCTCCGCTTGTTCCGCCTGTAAGAGTGCTTGCGACTGCGGGACGCGTCATGTGGATGACGCGCGCCCGTTCCTACGACTCGGCCAGGATCTGGCCCACGTACCGTGCCACCGCTCGCACCGCCCCCATTGTGCCCGGATAGTCCATCCGAGTCGGACCGATCACACCCAGTTTGGCCACGCTTTCGTCGCCCGAACCGTAACCGACCGAGACGACCGACGTGGAATTCAGCCCCTCGTAGGCGATCTCGCGGCCGATCCGGACCGTCATCCCGGCGTCCGCGGTCTCACCCAGGAGGCGGAGCAGGACGACCTGCTCCTCCAGCGCCTCCAGCACCGGCTGGATAGTGAGCGGGAAGTCATGGCCGAAACGGGTCAGGTTGGCCGTGCCGGCCAGCATGATCCGCTCCTCGCTCTGCTCGGCGAGCGTCTCGAAGAGCGTGGCCAGCACGGTCGTCACGGTCGGCCGGTCGGCCGCCTCGAACAGCGCCGGCAGCCCTTCCAGCAGCCCGGGGACGTCCGGGAGGCGCTGGCCGGCGGCCCCCGCGTTGACCCGGGCCCGCAGATCCGCCAGCAGCGTCTCGCCGACCGTGCCCGGGCAGTCCACCAGCCGCTGCTCGACCCGGCCGGTGTTGGTGATCAGCACCAGCATCACCTTGGCCGGGGCCAGCGCGACCAGCTCGATGTGCCGCACCGTGGAGCGGCTCAGCGAGGGGTACTGCACCACCGCGACCTGGCGGGTCAGCTGGGCCAGCAGCCGCACCGTGCGGGCGACCACGTCGTCGAGGTCCACCGCGCCGTCCAGGAAGTGCCGGATCGCCCGCCGCTCGGGCGCGCTCATCGGCTTGACCTCGGCCAGCTTGTCGACGAACAGCCGGTAGCCCTTGTCGGTGGGGATCCGCCCGGCGCTGGTGTGCGGCTGGTGGATGTACCCCTCCTCCTCCAGCGCCGCCATGTCGTTGCGGACGGTGGCCGGGGAGACCCCGAGGTTGTGCCGGTCCACCAGGGCCTTGGAGCCGACCGGCTCCTCCGTCCCCACGTAGTCCTGGACGATCGCGCGAAGCACCGCGAGCTTGCGGTCGTCGAGCTGGCGGACCTCACCGGCCATGGGGCACGCACCTCCGTCTTCACGCGTTGTCCGTTGTGACACGCCGTTGTGGCATGTGTCCGCATTTCGAGCTGTCCGGTCCGGCCCCGCGGGGCCCCGGCCTTGGCACTCTGAACACCCGAGTGCCAGATCCGTACCTGCCAGTGTAAGGCCCGGGTCCGACGGCAGGAACGGCCCGGCCGGAGTGATCCTGCCCGCAGTCCGCGGCGCGCGGATGATGCCGCGGGCCCGCCCGGGTGGCAGCATCGAAAGCGGACGGCGAACGGAGGAACAGCGATGTCGACCTCGGGCCAGCACACCCGTTTCGCCCCCGACCGCGGCCTGACCGGCCGGATGGTGGGGACGATGTTCCTGATCGGACTGCTGTACGTCGGCTTCACCGGGCTGCTCATCGCCCTGCTGCGCGGTGCCTGGCCGATCATCGTCCTGATCTCCGGCGGCCTGTTCGTCGCCCAGTTCTGGTTCAGCGACAAGATCACCGAACGGGCCATGGGCGCCCATCCGGTCACCCCGGAGCAGTACCCGCAGCTGCACGGCGCCGTCGACCGGCTCTGCGCGCTCGCCGACATGCCCAAACCGCGGGTCGCCGTCGCCCGCAACGACATGCCGAACGCCTTCGCCACCGGCCGCAACCCGCAGAACGCGGTGGTCTGCGTCACCACCGGCCTGCTGCGCCGGCTGGAGCCGGAGGAACTGGAGGGCGTGCTCGCCCACGAGCTGTCGCACGTCGCCCACCGGGACGTCGCCGTGATGACGGTGGCCGGCTTCCTCGGCGTCCTGGCCGGCGCGATGACCAGGATCGCCATGTACGGCGGCTTCATGGGCGGCGGGCGCAACAGCAACGACCCCAACGCCGCGATCGTCGCGCTGGTCGTCCCGCTGGTGTCGATCGCCGTCTACGCGATCAGCTTCCTGCTGACCCGGATGCTCTCCCGCTACCGGGAGCTGGCCGCCGACCGGGCCGCCGCCCAGCTCACCGGGCGGCCCAGCGCGCTGGCCTCGGCGCTCACCAAGGTGACCGGCCAGATCGCCGCCATCCCGACCAAGGACCTGCGCCAGGCGCAGGCCTACAACGCCTTCTACTTCGCCCCCGCGCTGAGCGCCCGCGAGGCCGCCACCCAGCTGTTCTCCACCCACCCGACGCTGGAGCAGCGGCTGGCCCAGCTCGCGAAGATCTCCGCACAGCTCGGCCGCTGACCCGTTGACCCTCCCCCCGGAAGGACCGCCGTGGGAATCCTGGACGCGCTGTTCGGCCGCACCAAGCCCGTCAAACCCGACCTCGACCAGCTGTTCGGGGTGCCGTCCGCCGCGCTGACCCTGGAGGCCGCGGCGGGCTTCCGGCCCACCGGGCTCGGCTCGGTCTGCTTCGCCTCGGTCGAGGGCGGGGCCTTCGACGAGGTCGAACGCCAGGTCCGGGCGCTGCTGGACGCCGACACCGAGCGCGGCGGCGTCCCCGTCGAGGCGTCCAAGGACGACTACGGCTACTCCTGGCTGCTCGCCCGGCACACCGCCGAGGAGCTGCCCGACCTGGTCAACGACCTGCACGCGGTCAACAGCGAGCTGGAGGCGAACGGCTTCGGGCCGCAGCTGCTCTGCTCGCTGGTCGGTTTCCGCGACGCCGCGGGGCGCCGGCCGCTGGCCCTGGTCTACCTGTACAAGCGCGGTACCTTCTACCCCTTCGCGCCGCTGCCCGGCCGCGGGGAGAAGCGGGACAGCCCGCTGGAGCTGGAGGTCAACGCGATGCTCGGCAACGACCTGCGGCTGGAGAAGGACCTCACCCGCTGGTTCCCGGTCTGGGGCGCGCCGGGACTGTGAGCGCGGGGGCGCGGACGCCGGGGCGCGGGGCGCGGACGCCGGGGCGCGGGGCGCGGACGTCGACGCGCGGGCCCGGCGCGCGGGCCCGGCGCGCGGGCCGGAAATCCGGTGGCCACCGCTCCCCCGCTCGCCTAGGGTCCGACCATGATCGACTGGAGTGCGCTCGAAACCGCCGCCCCGACCCCCGACACCCTCGCCGCCGTGAGCGCCGCCCTGCGCTCCGCCGACCCGCACGTGCGCGACACCCTCGCCTACGAGCAGCTGTGCCGCTGGGCACCCCTGCTCACCCCGGAGCAGCGCCTGGCCCTCGGCGACGAGATGGCCGAGCGGCTGTCCGACCCCGAGATCCAGGCCCGCACCTTCGCCCCGCTGGTGCTCGCCGAGCTCGCCGACCTCGGCGCCCACCGCCCGGCCTGGCAGGACGCCTTCGCCCACTGGTACGTCGCCGAGACCGATCTGCGCGGCTGGGACCCGGAGCTCGGCTGGCTGCACGCCGTCGCGCACGGCGCCGACTACCTGGCCGCCCTGGGCCGCGGCCGGCTGCTCGCCGACCCGACGCCGCTGCTGGAGCTGGCAGCCGCCCGGCTGCTCGCCCCCACCGACCACGTGCTGGACGCCATGGAGGACGACCGGCTCGGCCTCGCCCTCGCCCAGATCCTCGCCCGCCCCGACCTGACCGAGCGCCAGGCCCTCGGCTGGCTCGACCCGATCGCCGCCCAGCCGCCGCGCCGCCCCTCCGCGACCTCCGGCGGCGTGCCCGCGGTCGTCTCCAACACCCTGCGCACCCTGCGGATGCTGCACGTGCTCGCCGACCGGGGTGTGCGCATGGAGCGCGGCGCCGATCCGGTGCCGCTGCCGCACTCGGCCGCGCTGCGCGAGCGGATCGCCGGGATCCTGGTGGTGAACTCGCCGTTCACCGGCTGACGCCTCGTAGACTCCGTGGAATGCGCAGCCGCCAGTACGGACCCGACCTGACCCCGCCGTGGAAGAAGCAGGCCCCCGCGCCGGAGGTGCCCGCCGAGCGGGACCTGGTGGTGGAGGAGGCGGCGAGCGGGTTCTGCGGGGCGGTGGTGCGCTGCGAGAAGACCGCCGAGGGGTTCACCGTCACCCTGGAGGACCGGTTCGGCAAGCACCGGGTCTTCCCGATGGTCCCGCGTGGCTTCCTGCTGGAGGGCCGGACGGTCACCCTGGTCAGGCCCTCGGCCCCGGCCCCCTCCCACGCCCCCGGCCGCACCGCCTCCGGCTCCGTCGCCGTCCCCGGCGCCCGCGCCCGGGTGGCCCGCGAGTCGCGGATCTACGTCGAGGGCCGGCACGACGCCGAGCTGGTGGAGCGGGTCTGGGGCGACGACCTGCGGATCGAGGGCGTGGTCGTCGAGTACCTGGAGGGCGTCGACGACCTGCCCGCGATCGTCGCCGACTTCGCCCCCGGCCCGGGCCGGCGCCTGGGCGTCCTGGTCGACCACCTGCTCCCCGGCACCAAGGAGCACCGCATCGCCGCCCGGGTCACCGGCCCGCACGTGCTGGTCGTCGGCCACCCCTACATCGACGTCTGGCAGGCCGTGAAGCCCTCCTCCGTCGGCATCCCCGCCTGGCCCGCCGTCCCCCGCGGCGAGGACTTCAAACTCGGCACCTGCCGCCGCCTGCGCTGGCCCGAGGACACCCCCGCCGCCTGGAAGCGCATCCTCGCGAAGGTGAACTCCTACAAGGACCTGGAGCCCGAGCTGCTGGGCCGCGTCGAGGAGCTGATCGACTTCGTCACCCTCCCCGAGTGACACTCGGCCGTATATCCTTTTCGGCAATCGGATATACGCCGTAGGAGGTCGCCATGTCCCGCACCGTGATCGACCTGGACGACGAGGCGCTGGCCGACGCCGCCCGCTACCTCGGCACCACCACCAAGAAGGACACCGTCAACGCCGCCCTGCGGGAGATAGCGGACCGCCGGCGCCGGGCCGCGGCACTGGCCCGGATGCGCGGGATGGTCGCCGAAGGCGAGATCGACTTCTCGGTCATCGGCTACCCCGACGGCGCCTCGGGCACGTCCGGAAGGCCGGCCACATGACCGAGGAGTTCCTGATCGACACCAGTGCGCTGGTCCGGCTGATGCGCGGCCAGACCGGCGCGGCCTGGGAGGAGGCCGTGACGGCGGGGCTGGTGCTGCTCTGCGAGCCGGTCCGCCAGGAGTTCCTGCGCGCGGTAGGCGGCCGGGCCGCCTACTTCGAGGCGACCGGCCTGCTCCGGGAACTCTTCCCGTCCCAGCACCTGCGCGACAGCGCCTGGGAGGACGCCGCCGAGTTGCAGGAGCGCCTCGCCCAGTCCGGCGCCCACCAGTGCGCGAGTCCGGTGGACCTGCTGGTCGCCGTCACCGCCGCCCAGCACAAGCTGACGGTCCTGCACCAGGACGCCGACTTCGAGACCATGGCCCGGCTGACCGGGCAGCCCGTCCGGCGGATCGACTAGTCCACCAGGTCACGCACCACCGCGTCGGCCAGCAGGCGGCCGGGGAGGGTGAGGGCGGCGCGGCCCTGCTCGTAGGGGGCGGGGGCGAGCAGGCCGTCGGCGAGGGCGCGGGCGGCGGCCGCACGGCCGGTGGCGGTGAGCAGGTCCAGGGGGATGCCCTCGGCCAGGCGCAGTTCGAGCAGGATCCGCTCGACGCGGCGGTCCTCGGCGGTGAGGCGCTCGCGGCCCTGGGCGGGGGTGCGCTGCTCGGCGAGGGCCCGGGCGTAGGCGGCCGGGTGCTTGGCGTTCCACCAGCGGACGCCGCCGACGTGGCTGTGCGCGCCGGGGCCGGCGCCCCACCAGTCGCCGCCGGTCCAGTACAGCTCGTTGTGGCGGCAGCGGCCCTCGGGGGTGGTGGACCAGTTGGAGACCTCGTACCAGGAGTAGCCGGCGGCGCTCAGCGCCTCCTCGGCGATCAGGTAGCGGTCGGCGTGCACGTCGTCGTCGATCATCGGCAGTTCGCCGCGGCCGACCCGGGCGGCCAGTCGGGTGCCCTCCTCGACGATCAGCGAGTAGGCGGAGACGTGGTCGGGCCCGGCGCCGATCGCGGCGTCCAGGGAGGCCCGCCAGTCGTCGTCGGACTCGCCGGGGGTGCCGTAGATGAGGTCGAGGTTGACGTGCTCGAAGCCGGCCGCGCGGGCCTCGGCGACGCAGGCCTCGGGACGGCCGGGGGTGTGGTGGCGGTCGAGCAGCCTGAGCACGTGCGGGCGCGCGGACTGCATGCCGAAGGAGATCCGGTTGTAGCCGCCCTCGCGCAGTTCCGCCAGGTACGCCGGGTCCACCGACTCCGGGTTGGCCTCGGTGGTGACCTCGGCACCGTCGGCGAGCCCGAACTCGTCGCGGATCGCGGCGAGCATCCGCACCAGGTCGCGGGCCGGCAGCAGGGTCGGGGTGCCGCCGCCCAGGAAGACGGTGCGCACCGGCGGGGCGTCCGCGCCGAGGACCCGCCGGGCGAGCCGGACCTCGGCGACCACGTTGTCCGCGTACGTCTCCTGGGAGGCGACGGTGCCCGAGGAGCGCAGCTCGGTGGCGGTGTAGGTGTTGAAGTCGCAGTAGCCGCAGCGGCTCGCGCAGTAGGGCACGTGCAGGTAGAAGCCGAACGGCCGCGAGCCCAGCCCGTCGAGGGCGTGCGCGGGCAGGGAACCGTCGGACGGCACCGGTTCGCCGTCGGGGAGTGCGGAGGGCATGACCCCATTGTCCCGTACGGCCGGGGTGATCCCCACGGGCCGTACGGGACGGGCGGGACGGACGGGAGCGAGGGCGGGCCCGGCGGGCGGCTCAGGCCTCGTTGGCGCCCGTGTACATCGCGGTGACCGCCTCGGCGTAGGTCCGCTCCACCACCGGGCGCTTGATCTTCAGGCTCGGGGTGAGCTCGCCGTGCTCGACGTCCAGGTCGCGCGGCAGCAGGTGGAACCTCTTGATCGTCTGCCAGCGCTGGAGCTGCCCGTTGAGCCGCCGCACGAAGCCCTCGATCAGCTCGTGGGTCCGCGGGTCGGCGACCACCTCGGCGTAGGACGCGCCCGCCAGGCCGTGCTCGGCGGCCCACGGCATGATCACCGCCTCGTCCAGGCCGATCAGCGCGGTGCAGAAGTTGCGGCCGTTGCCGATCACCAGGACATTGCTGACGAACGGGCAGACCGCCTTGAACTTGCCCTCCACCTCGCTCGGCGCCACGTACTTGCCGCCGGAGGTCTTGAACAGGTCCTTCTTGCGGTCGGTGATCCGCAGGAAGCCGTCCGGGGACAGCTCGCCGATGTCCTCGGTGTGGAACCAGCCGTCCGCCTCCAGCACCTCGGCGGTCTTCTCCGGCAGGTTGTGGTAGCCGCGCATGACGCCGGGGCCGCGCAGCAGGATCTCGCCGTCCTCGGCGATCCGCACCTCGGTGCCCGGCAGCGGACGGCCCACCGTGCCCACCCGGATGTCCTCGGCCCGGTTGACGCTGGAGCCGGCGCTGGTCTCGGACAGGCCGTAGCCCTCCAGGATCGGCACCCCGGCGCCGACGAAGAAGTAGCCGATCTCCGGGGCCAGCGCGGCGCTGCCGGACACCGCCCCGCGCAGCCGCCCGCCGAACGCGGCCCGGATCTTGGCGTACACCAGCCTGTCGGCGAGGGCGTGCTTCATCCGCAGCGCCGCCGGGGCGGTGCCCACGCCGGTCGCCACCCGGCTGTCCTGGACCGCGCGGGCGTACTCGCGGGCGGTGCGCGCCGCCCACAGGAAGATCTTGTACTTGGCGCCGCCCTGCGCCCGGGCCTTGCCCGCGATGCCGTTGTAGACCTTCTCGAAGATCCGCGGCGCCGAGGCCATGATGGTCGGCCGGATCACCGGCAGGTTGTGGATGATCCGGTCCACCCGGCCGTCCACCGCCATCACGTGCCCGGTCGCGATCTGCCCCGAGATCAGCGTCTTGCCGAACACGTGCGACAGCGGCAGCCACATGAACTGCACGTCGTCGGCGGCCAGCAGTCCGCTCGCCTCCTGCGCCCGGCCCTCGTAGGCCCAGCAGTCGTGCACCAGGCGCACGCCCTTGGGGCGGCCGGTGGTGCCGGAGGTGTAGATGAGGGTGGCCAGCTGCTCCTTGTCGAGGGCGGTGACCGCCTTCTCGACGGCGTCCGGGTGCCCGGCCAGGTGCTCGGCGCCGAGCCGCTCCAGCTCGGCGAGGGTGATCACGCGCAGCCGGCCGGCCGGCGGGGGCCCGTCCGGCGCGTCGAACAGGATCACCGTCTCCAGCCCGGGCAGCCGGTCCAGTTCGGCGACCACCTTGTCCAGCTGCGCGGTGTTCTCGGCGAACAGGGCCCGGGAGCCGGAGTCGGAGAGGATGAACGCGGTCTCGTCGGCGTTGGTGCTCGGGTAGACGGCCGTGGTGGCCGCGCCCGCGCACATGTTGCCGAGGTCGGCGAGGATCCACTCCAGGCGGGTGGAGGAGGCCAGCGCCACCCGGTCCTCGGCCTCGATGCCCAGCGACAGCAGCCCGGCCGCCACCGCGTGCACCCGGGCCGCGGTCTGCGCCCAGGTCAGCGACCGCCACTGCTCGGCGCCGGGGGTGCTGTCCGCCGCGTGCTCGTCCACCGGGACGGGGTAGCGGTAGGCCTCGCCGCCGGGGGTCAGCGCGACCCGTTCCCGGAACAGGTGGGCGACGGAGGCGGGACGCCCGGCGACGATGTCGGGACGGCCGGAGTCGATCAGGGACTGCGCGGAACTCAACGAGGACCTCCGGGGGAGGGTGGCCGTCTGGAAGAGGTGGCGTCCGTAGGGGCGGCCGCCGGCCCCCTGGCAACCGGGACTGGTACCGATGAGTAACAAGAGGGCTGCCAGCAGCCTAGGGGGAAACCGGTCATTCCGTAAGGGGGCGGACCGACCTGGCACCTTGTCGGACCGCCGGTGCCCGGCACAACCGCGCCCCGCGGAACGTTCGGCAAAGGGCTGGACAAAGATCCGGCTCGCTTGCCCGGAATCTCATGTACCGGCCTCCCGAGCAACGAGAATTGGGATGCCAAAGCCGCCGCCGACGACAAGAGTGAGCCAGTGCTGATCAGACTGCTCAGGGCGTACCTGCGCCCCTACACCCGACCGATCATCCTGCTGGTGCTCCTCCAGCTGGTCTCCACCCTCGGGCTGCTCTACCTGCCCACACTCAACGCCGACATCATCGACAGCGGAGTGATCAAGGGGGACACCGGCTACATCCTGCGCGTGGGCGCCGTGATGATCGGCGTCACCCTCCTCCAGACCCTCTGCTCGATCAGCGCCGTCTACTACGGCGCGCGCACCGCCATGGCGGTGGGCCGCGACATCCGGGCCGCCGTCTTCGACCGCGTCCAGAGCTTCTCCGCCCGCGAGATCGGCCAGTTCGGCGCCCCCTCCCTCATCACCCGCACCACCAACGACGTCCAGCAGGTCCAGATGCTGGTGCTGATGTCGTTCACCCTGATGGTCGCCGCACCGATCATGTGCGTCGGCGGCATCATCATGGCCCTCAACCAGGACGTGCCGCTCTCCGGACTGCTGCTGGCCGTCGTCCCCGCCCTCGGGGCCGTCGTCGCCCTCCTCGTCCGCCAGCTGCGCCCGCGCTTCCGCAGCATGCAGGAGCGGATCGACACCGTGAACCGGGTGCTGCGCGAGCAGATCACCGGCATCCGGGTCATCCGCGCCTTCGTCAAGGACGACCACGAGCAGAACCGGTTCGCCGGCGCCAACGAGAGCCTCACCGGCGTCTCGCTGCAGGTCGGCAAACTGATGGCCTACCTGTTCCCGAGCGTCATGCTCGTCGTCAACGTCTCCAGCGTCGCCGTGCTGTGGTTCGGCGCCCACCGGATCAACAGCGGCGACATGGAGATCGGCGCCCTGACCGCCTTCCTCTCCTACCTGCTGCAGATCCTCATGAGCGTCATGATGGCCACCTTCATGTTCATGATGGTGCCGCGCGCCGAGGTCTGCGCCGAACGCATCCAGGAGGTGTTCGACACCTCCTCCAGCGTGGTGCCGCCCGCGGCCGGCGTCACCGAGGTGCTGCGCCGCGGCCACCTCGAACTGCGCGACGTCGACTTCCGCTACCCCGGCGCCGAGGCGTCCGTGCTGCGCGGCATCGGCATCACCGCCCGCCCCGGCGAGACCACCGCCGTCATCGGCTCCACCGGCAGCGGCAAGTCCACCCTGCTCGGACTCGTCCCCCGGCTGTTCGACGCCACCTCCGGCCAGGTCCTGCTCGGCGGCGTCGACGTCCGCGAACTCGAACCCGGGACGCTGTCCGACAGCGTCGGCCTCGTCCCGCAGAAGCCCTACCTGTTCACCGGCACCGTCGCCAGCAATCTGCGCTACGGCCGGCCCGACGCCACCGACGAGGAACTCTGGCACGCCCTGGAGATCGCCCAGGCCAAGGAGTTCGTCGAACGGCTCCCCGAAGGCCTGGACGCGCCCATCTCCCAGGGCGGCGGCAACGTCTCCGGCGGCCAGCGCCAGCGCCTGGCCATCGCCCGCACCCTGGTGCGCCGGCCCGACGTCTACCTCTTCGACGACTCCTTCTCCGCGCTCGACTACGCCACCGACGCCAAGCTGCGCAAGGCGCTCGCCCGCGAGACCTCCGACGCCACCGTGGTGATCGTCGCCCAGCGCGTCTCCACCATCCGCGACGCCGACCGGATCATCGTCCTGGACGAGGGCGCCGTCGTCGGCAGCGGCACCCACGGCGAGCTCATGGCCGGCAATCCGACGTACCGGGAGATCGTGCTCTCCCAGCTCACCGAGCAGGAGGCGGCGTGACCAGCCCCGACAAGTCCGCGCCCGGCTTCGACAAGGCGCCGCCCGGCGGACGTCCCGGCGGGCCGGGCGGGCCGGGAGGTCCCGGTGGACCCGGTGGTCCGGGCGGCCCCGGTGCGGGCGGCCGGCCGGCCCAGGCCGGCGACTCCCAGGCCGCCGCCGCCCGCCGCGGCCCGGCCGGCCCCGGCCGCTTCATGGGCGGCCAGGGCGCCGAGAAGTCCATGGACTTCAAGGGCTCCGGCAAGCGGCTGCTCAAACTCCTCCGCCCCGAACGCGCCCTCATCGCCGGCGTGCTCGGCCTCGGCGTCCTCAGCATCGGCGCCGCCATCGTCGGCCCCAAGATCCTCGGCAACGCCACCGACCTGATCTTCGCCGGAGTCATCAGCGGCCGCTTCCCCGCCGACGCCTCCAAGCAGCAGATCATCGACGGCCTGCGCGCCCGCGGCGACGGCGACCTCGCCAACCTGCTCTCCTCCGTCGACTTCACCCCCGGCCAGGGCATGGACTTCGGCGCCATCGGCACCGTCCTGCTCTGGGTCCTCGCCATCTACGTCGCCTCCGCCGTCTTCGGCGTCGTCCAGGGCCGCCTCGCCGCCCGCGCCATCCAGCGCACCGGCTACCGGCTGCGCCAGGACACCGAGGCCAAGCTCGCCCGGCTGCCGCTCAGCTACTTCGACAAGCAGCCCCGCGGCGAGGTCCTCAGCCGGGTCACCAACGACATCGACAACATCAGCCAGACCATGCAGCAGACCATGGGCCAGGTGGTCAACTCGCTGCTCACCGTGGTCGGCGTGCTCGCCATGATGTTCTGGATCTCCTGGCTGCTCGCCCTCATCGCGCTGATCGCCGTCCCGCTGTCCGTCGTCGTCGCCACCCGCGTCGGCAAGCGCGCCCAGCCCCAGTTCGTCCAGCAGTGGAAGTCCACCGGGCAGCTCAACGCGCACATCGAGGAGATGTACACCGGCCACACCCTGGTCAAGGTCTTCGGCCGGCAGAAGGAGTCCGCCGAAACCTTCCGCGAGCACAACGAGGCCCTCTACGCCTCCAGCTTCAAGGCCCAGTTCATCTCCGGCGTCATCCAGCCCGCGATGATGCTCATCGGCAACCTCCAGTACGTGCTGATCGCCGTCGTCGGCGGCCTGCGGGTGGCCAGCGGCGCGCTGTCCATCGGCGACGTCCAGGCGTTCATCCAGTACTCCCGCCAGTTCAGCCAGCCGCTCACCCAGGTCGCCAGCATGGCCAACCTGGTGCAGTCCGGCGTCGCCTCCGCCGAACGCGTCTTCGAACTCCTCGACGCCCCCGAGCAGACCCCCGAACCGGCCATGCCCGAACGCCCCGACGCCCTGCGCGGCCGGGTCGTCTTCCAGGACGTCGCCTTCCGCTACGACCCCGACAAGCCGCTCATCGACGACCTCTCGCTCAAGGTCGAACCCGGCCAGACCGTCGCCATCGTCGGCCCCACCGGCGCCGGCAAGACCACCATGGTCAACCTGCTGATGCGCTTCTACGAGGTCAGCGGCGGCCGGATCACCCTCGACGGCGTCGACATCGCCGCCATGTCCCGCGAGGAACTGCGCTCCGGCATCGGCATGGTCCTCCAGGACACCTGGCTGTTCGGCGGCACCATCGCCGACAACATCGCCTACGGCGCCGACGGGGCCACCCGCGAGCAGGTCGTCGAAGCCGCCAGGGCCGCCCACGTCGACCGCTTCGTGCGCACCCTGCCCGACGGCTACGACACCGTCATCGACGACGAGGGCACCGGCGTCAGCACCGGCGAGAAGCAGCTCATCACCATCGCCCGGGCCTTCCTCGCCCAGCCCTCGATCCTGGTCCTCGACGAGGCCACCAGCTCCGTCGACACCCGCACCGAGGTGCTCATCCAGCGGGCCATGGCCCGGCTGCGCACCGGGCGCACCAGCTTCGTCATCGCCCACCGGCTCTCCACCATCCGGGACGCCGACGTGATCCTGGTGATGGAGAACGGCTCCATCGTCGAACAGGGCGGCCACGACGAGCTGATCGCCACCGACGGGGCCTACGCCCGGCTCTACAAGGCGCAGTTCGCCGAGGCGGTCGCCGAGGTCGAGTAGCGCCGCGGCCACCGGGGAGCCCGGGGCGGACGGTCCCACCGCCGCCCCGGGCTCCCGCGCGTCCGGGCCCGCCGCCCTCGGCCGCCACGGCGGCGGGCGCTACGGTGGGGCCGTGAGTGACGAACCGTCGACAACCGCCGCCGCCCGGCCGGGGGCCACCGGCACACCCGCCGCCGCCACCGGCCCGGACGTCTTCGAGGCCCACCGGCGCTACCTCGGCTCCGTCGCCTACCGGATGCTCGGCTCCTTCACCGACGCCGAGGACGTCCTCCAGGAGGCCTGGCTGCGCTGGCGCGCCGCCGACCGCACCGCCGTCGCCGACCCCCGTGCCTACCTCACCACCGTCGTCACCCGCCTCTGCTACGACCAGCTCGGCTCCGCCCGGGCCCGCCGCGAGTCCTACTTCGGCGAATGGCTGCCCGAACCGTCCCTCTCCTACCAGGACACCCCGGCCTCCCCCGCCGACCTCGCCGAACGCGGCGAGTCCGTCTCGCTCGCGCTGCTCGCCGTCCTCGAACAGCTCACCCCCGCCGAACGCGCCGCCTTCGTCCTGCACGACGTCTTCGCGGTCGGCTTCGACGAGATCGCCGCCTCCCTCGACCGCAGCCCCGACGCCACCCGCCAGCTCGCCTCCCGCGCCCGCCGCCGGATCAAGGCCGGCGGACGCCGGGCCGACGCCGACCCCGCCGAGCACCGGCAGGCCGTCGAGGCGTTCGCCGCCGCCAGCGCCCGCGGCGACATCGCGGGCCTGCTCGCCGTCCTCGACCCCGACATCGTCTGGCACTCCGACGGCGGCGGCGTCGTCACCGCCGGCGCCCGCCCGGTGCTCGGCTCCGCCAAGGTCTCCCGGCTGGTCCTCGGCCTCGTCAACAAGTGGGTCACGGCCGAGGCCGTGGTGGAGTTCGCGCTGGTCAACGGCGAGCCCGGCCTGGTCTGGTACGCCCGGCCGGGCGTCATCGGCGGCGTGCTGGCCTTCGCCGTCGCCGACGGCCGGATCACCGAGGCCTACGCCGTCGTCAACCCCGAGAAGCTCGCCCACCTCAACGCCCCCGCCACCCCTCCGGGAGTGTGACGCGGGTCACCGTCACAGTCCCGCGGGCGCCGTCGTCCCCCTTCCGAACACGCGGAGAAGCGTTCCCCGGCCACCCCGGGGACGCCGCGACAGGACGCCGACGACGGCGCCACGAAGGAGCGGGACGACATGAACGAGAAGCAGATCGTCATACTGGGGGCCGGCTACGCGGGCCTCGCCGCCGCGGCCCGGGCCGGAAAGCGCGGCCGGGTGACCCTGATCGCCCCCGAGAGCCGCATCCTGCACCGCATCCGCCAGCACGAGACCACCGCCGGCCTCCCCGTGACCCGGCCCGCCGTCGCCGAGGTGCTGCGCGGGCGGGGCGTGCGGCACGTCCGGGCCCGCGCCACCGAACTCGACCTCGGCGGGCGCAAGGTGCTCCTGGACAACGACGACACCGTCGCCTACGACACCCTGGTCTACGCCCTCGGCAGCCGCACCTCCTGGCACGGCGTGCCCGGCGCCGAGGAGCACGCCTACCCCGTCGAACGGGCCGCCGAGGTCGCCGAGCGGCTGCGCGCCGCCGAGCGCCCAGGCACCGTCGAGCGTCTGGGCACGGCCGAGCGCGCCGGCAGTGCCGAGCGCCCGGGCACCGTCGCGGTCGTCGGCGGCGGCGCCACCGGCATCGAGCTGGCCGCCGAACTCGCCGAGGCCCACCCCCGCTGGACCGTGCGGATCGTCACCGGCGACCGGGTCGGCGGCTGGTTCTCGGCCAAGGGCCACGACCACGTCCACCGGGTGCTGCGCGGGCTCGGCGTCGGGATCCACGAGCAGAGCGCCGTCACCGCCGTCGACGCCGAGGGCCTCACCACCACCGCCGGCCGGATCCCCGCCGACCTGGTCGTCTGGGCCGCCTCGATGGAACCGCACCCGCTCGCCGCCCGGGCCGGCCTCGCCGTCACCCCCGCCGGACAGGCCGTCGTCGACGACCACCTGCGGTCGGTCTCGCACCCCGAGGTGTACGTGATCGGCGACGCCGCCGAGGTCACCGTCCCCGGCACCGGGACCCTGCGGATGGGCTGCGCCACCGCCCTGCCGCAGGGCCAGTACCTCGGCAAGGTGCTCACCGGGCGCACCGACAAGCCGTTCGCCTTCCGGTACACGGCGCAGTGCCTGAGCCTGGGGCGGCGCGAGGGGCTGTTCCAGTTCATCCACGGCGACGACTCGATGCGGCCCACCGTGCTCACCGGGCTCGCCGGGCGGCTGGCCAAGGCGGCGATCCTCAAGAGCGTGGTGCTGTCGCTGCGCTGAGCGGCCCGTCGCCGGGGAGGAACGCACGAGGGGCCCGGGACGCGGTGTGCGTCCCGGGCCCCTCGCGGTGGCGCCGTGGTTACTTCTTCTCGCCCTTGGGGGCTTCGGCGTCGGTGGACAGCGCGGCGATGAAGGCCTCCTGCGGGACCTCCACGCGGCCGACCATCTTCATCCGCTTCTTGCCTTCCTTCTGCTTCTCCAGCAGCTTCCGCTTGCGGGAGATGTCGCCGCCGTAGCACTTGGCGAGCACGTCCTTGCGGATCGCGCGGACCGTCTCGCGGGCGATCACGCGCGAGCCGATCGCGGCCTGGATCGGCACCTCGAACTGCTGGCGGGGGATCAGCTTCTGCAGCTTGCCGGCCATCATCACGCCGTAGCTGTAGGCCTTGTCCTTGTGCACGATCGCGGAGAACGCGTCCACCGCGTCGCCGTGCAGCAGGATGTCGACCTTCACCAGGCTCGCGGTCTGCTCGCCGATGGGCTCGTAGTCGAGCGAGGCGTAGCCGCGGGTCTTGGACTTCAGCTGGTCGAAGAAGTCGAAGACGATCTCGGCGAGCGGCAGGGTGTAGCGCAGTTCCACCCGGTCCTCGGACAGGTAGTCCATGCCCTGGAGGTTGCCGCGGCGGGACTGGCAGAGCTCCATGATCGCGCCGACGAACTCGTTCGGCGCCAGGATGGTGCCGCGCACGACCGGCTCGTAGACCTCGGCGATCTTGCCGGTCGGGAACTCGCTCGGGTTGGTGACGGTGTGCTCGGTGCCGTCCTCCATGATCACCCGGTAGACCACGTTCGGGGCGGTGGAGATGAGGTCGAGGTTGAACTCGCGCTCCAGGCGCTCCCGGATGATCTCCAGGTGCAGCAGGCCGAGGAAGCCGCAGCGGTAGCCGAAGCCGAGCGCCACCGACGTCTCCGGCTCGTACACCAGGGCCGCGTCGTTCAGGCGCAGCTTGTCCAGCGCGTCGCGCAGCAGCGGGTAGTCCGAGCCGTCCAGCGGGTAGAGGCCGGAGAACACCATCGGGCGCGGGTCCTTGTAGCCGCCCAGGGCCTCGGTGGCACCCTTGTGCTGCGAGGTGATGGTGTCACCGACCTTGGACTGCCGGACGTCCTTCACACCGGTGATGATGTAGCCCACCTCGCCGACGCCCAGGCCGTCGGCGACCTTCGGCTCCGGCGAGATGACGCCGATCTCCAGCAGCTCGTGGGTCGCGCCGGTGGACATCATGGCGATGCGCTCGCGCTTGGTCAGCTGGCCGTCGACGACCCTGACGTAGGTGACCACGCCGCGGTAGGCGTCGTACACCGAGTCGAAGATCATCGCGCGGGCCGGGGCGTCCGCGACGCCGACCGGGGCCGGGACGGTGTTGACGATGTGGTCCAGCAGGTCCTCGACGCCCAGACCGGTCTTGGCGCTGACCTTCAGGACGTCGCCCGGGTCGCAGCCGATGATGTGCGCGATCTCCTCGGCGTACTTCTCCGGCTGGGCGGCCGGCAGGTCGATCTTGTTCAGCACCGGGACGATCGTGAGGTCGTTCTCCAGCGCCAGGTACAGGTTGGCGAGGGTCTGCGCCTCGATGCCCTGGGCCGCGTCGACCACCAGGATGGTGCCCTCGCAGGCCGCGAGGGAGCGGGACACCTCGTACGTGAAGTCCACGTGGCCCGGGGTGTCGATCATGTTGAGGATGTGCGTGGAACCGGCGGCGGGGCCGGTCTTCGGCGCCCAGGGGAGTCGGACGGCCTGCGACTTGATGGTGATGCCGCGCTCGCGCTCGATGTCCATGCGGTCGAGGTACTGGGCGCGCATCTGCCGCGGGTCGACCACACCGGTGATCTGCAGCATCCGGTCGGCGAGCGTCGACTTGCCGTGGTCGATGTGGGCGATGATGCAGAAGTTGCGGATCAGCGCCGGGTCGGTACGGCTGGGCTCTGGCACATTGCTGGGGGTCGCGGGCACCTTGGTCCGATTCTCCGTTGGTCCGGGGGCCGGGGGTGTCCGGATCATCGCTGACCGGCTTCCCGGGCGACCGGACGGTCGTCCGATCGAGATAGTTCCTCCCATCTTCCCACTTCCCCCGCGCGGGTCGCGCGCCGCCGTCCGGTTCGGGCCTCCCGGCACCCGTCGGAAGGGCCCGCGGGTGCCTTGCGCCCGGGCGGCGGCACAGTGGGGCGGGACGGGGCAGGATGGCCGACCATGATCCTGGAAAGCGCCCTGCTCGACGTCCTGCCCGGCCGGGAGGAGGAGTTCCTCGCCGCCTTCGCCGAGGCCCGCCCGCTGATCGCCGGCCGGCCCGGCTTCCGCTCCCTGGAGCTGCGCCGCTGCCTGGACGAGGGACGCGGCTCCCGGTTCCTGCTCCACGTCGAGTGGGAGACGCTCGCCGACCACACCGAGGGCTTCCGCCGCTCCCCCGAGTACCGGCGGTGGCGCGAACTGCTGCACCACTTCTACCGGCCGTTCCCCGAGGTCGAGCACTACGGCGAGCCGGTCCTGCGGGCCTGAGCGGGGTCCGCCCGGTTTTGGCCGGGCCCGGCGCCCCTGGTAGCGTGGGGCGCTGCACCTGGCCTCGGCATGCCCTCTCAGCAGGTCCGACGGCCGCGCGGTGCAGCCCTCCCCCAGCCTCCGGCCGGGAGGGACATCCAGAACCGATGACACAGACTGAGGCTCCTTCGTGGCGAACATCAAGTCCCAGATCAAGCGCAACAAGACCAACGAGAAGGCGCGCCTGCGCAACAAGGCCGTCAAGTCCTCGCTGAAGACCGCGCTGCGCAAGGCCCGTGAGGCCGCTGCCGCCGGCGAGACCGAGAAGGCCACCGAGCTGGCCCGCGCCGCCTCCAAGGCGCTGGACAAGGCCGTGAGCAAGGGCGTCATCCACGCCAACCAGGCCGCCAACAAGAAGTCGGCCATCACCAAGCGCGTCAACGCGGCCGCCCAGGCCTGACGCCCCCGGGGCCGCCTCGACGGTCCCACCCTCCTCGGGACGGCCCGGCCCTCTACCCGGACACCCGAGGTGCGCAGCACACTTCGCACCGCACGCGGCCTGCGTTCGCCACGCGGGTGCGGTGCACAGAGATCAACCGGAAGCGTCGGCCCCGCCGCCCCTTCCCCGTACTGCCCGGCCGGTTCCCCACCGGCCGGGCAGTTCGCGTTCGCGGGCGCGCTCGCCGGCGGGCGTGCGGGCGGGCGTGCCTGCGGGCGGGCGTGCCCGCTGGTGGGAGTACTCAGCCGATCTTCGTCCAGCTCTGGCAGCCCTGCGTCTTGAAGACGACGTCGGACTTCTTGATCGTGACGACGCCCTGGCCGGTCAGGTTCTCGTTGGCGATGATCGAGTCGAGGTCGCCGTCGGCGGAACGGGCCCGCTCCCAGTAGCACATGCGGGCCACGCCGCCGGCCGGGCCGGCCGTGCGGTAGGTGCCGGGCCGGATGTCGGTACCGACCAGGAAGGTGCCGCTGCCGTCGATCGTGTCGGCGGGCGCGGCGGGCGCGGTCTCGGCGGGCGGCGCGGCCGCGGGCGGTGGCGCGGTCACCGTCGCCGTCGTCGTGACGGTCACGGTGACGGCCGGGGCCGGTGGCGCGGACGGTGCCGGGGCGGTGACCGTCGCGGTGACGGTCTGCGTGACCGTGGGCTGCGGAACCGGACCGGTGGCCGCCGCCGTCACCGCCGCCGAGCCGTTGGAACAGGCCGTCAGGGCGGCCAGCAGTCCGGCCGCCGTGACGATCGTGATGGTGCGCGTGCGCAAGGTCCCCCCTGGGACGTATGGCCGATGAGGGCCCCGACCCTACCGGCCGGGAGGAGCGCCACGATGGCTGTCCCGCCCTCCGGGACGAGCGGTAGGGTCCCGGGTGTCCGGCACCCACGCCGAGGGCCCGAGGGGGGCACACATTGGGGACACCTCCGCCACCACCGCCACCGCCGCCGTCACCGCGGAGCGGCCCCAGCTTCGTCGGCTACCCGCAGCAGCCGCAGCCGTCGGTGCCCGCGCCGACCGGCCAGCCCGGCTTCGGGCCGCCGCCCGGTCTGCCCAGCGCGCCGGGTGTGCCGGGTGTGCCTGCCGCCCCGGGCGGCAGGCGGAGCGGGGGCCTGCGGCGCAACGCGGTGTGGGCGTTCGTCGGCGCGGTCCTCGCCTCCGCGGTCTGGACCGGCACGGTCGTCGCGGTACCCGGCATCGTCCACGGCGAGTCCGGTGCGAAGAGCGTCCGCGGCTACCACGCCGTCGACAAGATCTGCGAGGCGGGCAAGCTCACAGCGTTCCGCGGCAAGTACAAGATGGTGGACAACTACCCGCTGGAGCACGCCGGCCGCAGCGGGTCCATGGACGTCATGCGCTGCTACGCGCTGATGAAGCGCACGCCCGGCGACAGCGAAACCACCGACTACGCCACCCTCGACATCCGTGCCGAGCTGCACAAGGCGGTCGACTCCGTGCCCGAGTTCGCCGCCCTGCGGCACTACTTCGAGCAGCAGAAGTACGAGATCACCGACGTGCCCGGCCTCGGCGAGGAGGCCTACCTCGCGTACGGCGACGAGCCGACCAGCTCGGACAAGACCTTCCACGACATCAACTACTACCTGCAGGTCCGCGACGGCGCGATGACGTACTCGCTGTACTGGACGGACAACTACCAGGTCGGCAAGAACCACACGCTGGACCGCGAGACCGTGCGCAAGGCCATGACCGACGACACCCGGGACATGCTCAAGGCGATCGGTGGGCCGTAGCGGCGGGCCCGCTCCGTCCGCGGGTCTGGCCACGGGCCGCCCACGGGCTCAGTACGACGGCGGCCGGGAACCGGCTCGGGAGGCCCTGGCCACGGCGACCACGGCCCGCTCCAGCGCGAAGGCCGGGTCGTCGGAACCGCCCTTGACGGCGGCGTCCGCCTGCGCGATCGCGGTCAGCGCCGTGGCCACGCCGTCGCCCGTCCAGCCGCGCATCTGCTGACGGACCCGCTCGACCTTCCACGGCGGCATGCCCAGCTCGCGCGCCAGGTCCGCCGGGCGCATGTTGCGCCCGGTGCTCGCCAGCCGGCCGATGCTGCGCACGCCGGAGGCCAGCGCGTAGGTGATGCCGGTCGGCGGCTGGCCGACGGCGAGCGCCCAGCGCAGCCGCTCCAGCGCCTCGGCGGCCCGGCCGGTGACCGCCAGGTCCGCCACCTCGAAGCCGGTGGCCTCGGCCCGGCCGCTGTAGTAGCGGGCCACCACGGTCTCGTCGATGGCGCCCTCGACGTCGGAGGTCAGCTGGCTGGCGGCGGCCGCCAGCTCGCGCAGGTCGCTGCCGAGCGCGTCCAGCAGGGCCTGGCAGGCCTCCGGGGTCGCCGAGCGGCCGAGGGTGCGGAACTCGCCGCGGACGAAGGCCAGCCGCTCGCCCGCCTTGGCGAGCTTGGCGCAGGCCACCTCGCGCCCGCCGGCCTTCCGGGCCGCGTCCAGCAGGCCCTTGCCCTTGGCGCCGCCCGCGTGCACCAGGACCATGATCACTTCGTCGGCGGGGGCCTCGATGTACGCCTTGACCTCCTTGACGGAGTCGGCGGAGAGGTCCTGGGCGGCCCTGACCACGATGACCTTGCGCTCGGCGAAGAGCGACGGGGTGGTCAGCTCGGCCAGGCTGCCCGGCTGCAGGCCGCCCGGGGGGAGGTCCCGCACATCGGTGTCCGGGTCGGCCGCCTTCGCCGCGGCCACCACCTGGGCGACCGCGCGGTCCAGCAGCAGCTCCTCCTGGCCGACCGCGAGGGTCAGCGGGGCGAGCAGGTCGTCGGGTGCACTCTTCCTGGCCATCGTCTACCAGCATCCCACGGGGGACGGACAGCTCCGGCCCTGGAGAATGGGCGGGTGACCGAAGACCCCACCGCCGACCCCACCGCCGACGCCGCGACCGATCTGCCGGACGGCTTCGACCCGCACGCCCGGCAGCTGCTCGTCCTGCCCGACCGCGACGCCGCCGAGGAGGCCGCCGAGGCGCTCGGCACGGACCACCCCGACCTCGGCGAGCTCGAAATCGTCCGCGACGCCCTCGCGGGGGAGGACGACGCCGAGGACGCCCAGTGGCTGGTGGTCGTGGAACCTCCGGAGGACGGCTGGAACCCCCACCGCCTCCGCGCCCTCGACGCCGTCGCCGCCTCCTACGAAGGCTGGCGCGAGGAGGGCTGACCCGGTGTGGCCTTTCCTGGAGCAGGAAGTCGGCTCGGCCGACTTCCTGCTCCAGGGGGTGGGAGCCCGGGCGGCCTGCTTCCACTCGGCGCTGCGGTCGCCTCGTTGCCGGGTTGGTCCGCGGCGGTGGGGGGGGGGGGGCGGGCCACGACACCACCCCCCCGCGGGGGGGGGGCCCCCCCCCGCGCGCACCCCCAGGCACAGCAACCACACCCCGGGGTGT
>NZ_JBHVGL010000026.1:0-8546 GCF_042800875.1 Kitasatospora sp. NPDC057595
GCGGGTATCCCGGCGGCAAGCCGCCGGGCAGGGATCGCCTTCGCTTCGCTTCGGCGGAATTCCCGCGCGAGCGCGGGAATTGAATTCCGCAAGCGGAATTCTGATCAATTCGCGCAAGCGCTCATTGATCTGATTCCCACTCCGCTTCGCTCCGGGGAATCCGGCTGACTGGGAGGGGCTGGTGCATCACGCGGGGCGCTGTGTAGACCCAGGAACCCCGAGCTTTCCCCGGCATCTCACTCTCCGTGACCTCACGGCCGGTCAAGGCCGGCGCCCCTGTCGAGTCCGGTGGACTCCGCTTCGCTCCGCCCACTCTGAATGCCTGTCACTGCTCACCTCCAGAACCCTTGTCACGGGATGAGTGTACCACTCGGAGCGTGGCTTCATGCCCGAAAACCGCCCGGGCCACCTTGGAGTGTGAAGCTTCGACAAGAGTGGTGCATCACGGTGATGCACTGTGTAGAGTCAGTGTTACAGGCACACCCCCGGCGTTCGACTCTCTTGCGGGTGTTGTGCGATCAAGGAAATCCCCTCCGGCATTCCACGAAGGGACGGGGCAATGCCCATCGAGTTGCGGGACCACCAGATCGAGGCGGTCGACGCGATCATTCGCGCGCTGGACATCCCGCCGGGCGGGGTGATTCCGGCGCGCGGGCTGCGGGCGCAGATTCACGCGGCCTGTGGGACCGGGAAGACGTACATCTGCGCGGCGGCCGCGCGCCGGATGGTGCCGCGCGGCCGGGTGCTCGTCCTGGTGCCGACACTGGCCCTGCTGGGGCAGACCATCAAGGCGTGGCGGGAGGTCGGGCACACGGGGCCGGCGGTCGCGGTGTGCTCGATGGAGGACGACGTCGAGCTGTGGTCGATGGACGTGCGGTGCACGACGAACCCGATCCGGCTCGCGATGTGGCACGGCTCGGGGCCGGTCACCATGTTCGCCACCTACAGCTCGCTGGGGGTGCTGGCGGAGGCCTTCGAGGGTGCCTACGGCAAGCGCCTGGACCCGCTGGACCTGGCCGTGGTCGACGAGGCACACCGTACGTCGGGAAGCCTGGGGAAGGCTTGGGCGGACATCCACCACCAGGAGGTCATCCCGGCGGCCCGGCGCCTGTACGCGACGGCCACCCCCCGGATCTGGCAGGAGCGGCCGGCTCCGGCCTGGGACCTGCGGGAGGGTGAGCGGCACGAGCGGATGCCGGAGGAGATGGCCGCGTCCATGGACGACGAGGCGATCTTCGGCCCGGTCGCGTGGAAGCTCCCCCTGTCCGAGGCGGTGAAGCGCGGTCTGCTCGCCCGCTACCAGATCATCGTGGTCGAGCTGACCGACCCGGTCGTCACCCCCGAGAGGCTGATGAGCCCCGAGCGGCGCCAGGAGGAGATCCGCGGACAGCGGCTCGGCGCCCTCCAGGCCGCCATGCTGCGCACCATGGCGCAGCACCGGTTGCGGACGATGATCACGTTCCATCACCGGACGGTGGAGGCGAACGCGTTCGCGGAGGGGTTGCCGGCGATGGCGCGGCGGCTGCACGCGGCGGATCCGGAGACGTACCCGGAGCGGATCTGGGCGGGCTGGCTGAAGGGTGAGCACGCCGGGGAGCGGCGGGGGCGGGTGATCGGGGAGTTCGGGCGTAGCGCGTTGTGGTCGGTGTTGTGCAACTGCCGGGTGCTGGGTGAGGGGGTGGACATCCGGGCGGTGGACTCGGTGGCCTTGCTGGACCCGAAGGGGGCGCCGCACGACATCGTGCAGGCGATCGGGCGCGCTTTGCGGCAGCAGCCCGGCGAGGGGAAGCTCGCCAGCCTGATCGTGCCCGTATTCCTGAAAGAGGGCGAGGCGCCGCAGGACATGTTCACCTCCGGGAGTTACCGGCCTTTGGTGAACGTGTTGCAGGCGCTGCGGGCTCACGATGAGGAGGCCGTGGAATTGCTGGCGATTCCTCAGGTCGAGCAGAAAAACAGCGTGGAGCCGTCCACGGAGATCGGCCCGGCTCCGAAGGAGGGCGAGAAGGAAAGCCGGATGCTGCTGCGTTTCTCGGCCCCGCGTGACCCGGTGATGGTCGCGAACTGGGTGAGCTTCCAGGTGATCGACACGGAGCGACAGGACTGGGCTCGTGGATGGTCGGCGGCCGAGAAGTACTACAAGCGGGAGGGGCATCTGCGGGTGCCGTTCGACCACCGGGAGGCGACGAGGGCCGGGCTGGAGCCGCACCAGATGTACCCGCTGGGGCACTGGGTGAGCGAGCAGCGCAAGGCGTACGCGGCCGGGGAGATGGAGGGCAAGCGCGTCGAGCGGCTGGAGGCGCTGGGGATGGTGTGGGATCCGCTGGACGCGGCGTGGGAGGAGAACCTCGCCGCGTGCCGGGAGTACTACAAGGACCACCACACCCTGGCGGCGCCGCGCACCGCCACGGCGTTGGACAAGCCGGTCGGGCAGTGGCTGTCCAACCAGCGCCGCCCCGGCGTCCTGGACGGGCGGGCGGACCGGGTGGAGGCGCTGGAGGAGATCGACCCGGACTGGAACCCGGCGTGGCCGCTGGACTGGCAGCGCCACTTCGCCGCCGTGCGCGAGTGCGTCCAAGGCGGAGCCGAGCTGTCCGATCTGCTGCCCGGGGTCACGCTGCACGGACTTGACGTGGGGCGGTGGCTGGAGCGCCAGCGCCAGCACATCGTGTGGCAGAGCCTGATGGACGGGCAGCAGGGGCGCCTCGCCGGGCTCGGCATCGAGCCGCTCCCGGCCCCGGCCGGGCAGGACGGGGCGGTGGGTCGGAGGAAGGCCGGCGCCGGGAAGCCGAGCGCGTTCGACCGCGGTCTGGCCGCTCTCGCCCTATACCAGGCGCGCACCGGGACGGTGACCGTGCCGCGCCAGCATGTCGAGCCGGTCCCCGACATCGACGGCGGGGAGGGTGCGGTGGTGGAGGTGAAGCTTGGGGTGTGGATCTCCAACACCAAGACCCGCCGGGCCAAGCTCACCCCGGCGCAGCTGGAGCAGCTCGCCGCACACGGCCTCGACTGGCGCTGACCACCTTGACGGCCCGGCCGCCGCGTCCGAGAACGCACGGGGCGCGGCGACCGGGCCAATCGGCTGTCTGGAAGGAGAGGCAGAGACCCTCGGGTTTCGCGGCGTCAGGTCAGCAGGTCCACTTGTGAGACCTGATGTACGTGCCGATGTTGGGCAAGTTCAGCTTGGCCCCCATGGGGATGCAGAACACCTTGTCCCCGGCGTAGTTGGCCCGGGTGAAGCCAGCCACCGGAGCGCCGCTTGTGCCGTTGTTCACGACCGACCAGACTCGGGTGTTCAGCGACCATGAACATGTGACCTCCCCTGAGGTCCAGTACGGGTCGACGCCCTTCCAAACACACTTCTGCCCGGTTCCGTTAGCGCCCGAGTACGCGCAGAAGTTGCCCTCGGGACACCCCCAAGGCTCGGCGGCGTTCGCCGGTGTCGGAGCGATCATGAGGGCAGTAACAGCGACCGCCACGAGCCCGGCGAGCCGCGTAGTAGCGTTCAGCTTCATAACTGTACCTTCCTGTACGCAAGTTGTTGGTAGACGCTCAGATCAGCGCCAGGGCGCGAATCTACGCGCGTCGTCACCTTGCTGGGCAGGGCTCGGAAGGGGTGGAGTGATGCTCAGGGGGAGCGTGCTACGTGCGGACAGACCGGGTTCTCACTCCCGATCAACTCCACGGCCCTCTAGCGCGATGTAACTTGCCGTGATATCGCGCAGCGCCGGACGTCACCGAGTCTCAAGCCCTTCGGCCAGCTCGTCGCGCTCGGCCTCGACTCGCGCTGACCCCGCCCGGCCGTCTTCCCCACTGGAGGCTCTCCAGGGGGGCCTGTGCCCGCCCGTGGCCGCCGTGTCCGAGGAACAACGGCGGCCGGGCGCGGCGGAGGCGGCCTGGAGGCCTTCCGGAGCCGCCTGCGCGCCGTGCCTGTCCCGCCCCTGGTATGTGGGGTGCGAGGGCGCTGGTGTCGAGGGTGGGGCAAGTCGCGGGTGAAGGCGAACCCGACGCTGACGTCGCGCCGCCGGTGGCTGGCGTCTCGTGGCCCAGGACGGCGCGGTGGCGTGCGGATCGCCGTGCGCGAGGGCGTGGCGTTGCGGTACGGGAGCAGCCGGCCGCTGCCGGGCCGACTGCCGGCGGGGTGCAAGGTTCGCGTCGATGTCGAGTGATGGTGGGGGCGGGTGGGCGGGGGCGGTGGTTGCTCAATCGGGCCGGGCGCCGGGGGCCTGGGGACGGCGAGGTCCGGTACTGGGTTTCCGAAGTATGGGCTTCAGCCGGCTCCCCGTGGGCGCACGTACCGAGACGGCGGGGCTCGCCGCGTCGGCTATGTCCTGGAGCCCTGGAACAGCCCCGCCCTGCCTGTTCGTGGTCAACCGGCAGATTCCGGTGATGTTGGGTCCTGTGCCTGGTATGGAGAGTTCCTTCTCCGTGGCATGGAGATCGTTTCCCCGGCTGGTGTCTGCGGATCCTCCCGGCGTGGTGCTTGTACGGCTGTTCGGGCAGCCGGTCAAGTTATTCCAATCATCCCTACCTATCGGGGAGTTCGCGGTTTCGTGGTGTGCGGGTACGCGTACTACGGTGTGCGCGTTGCCGTCGTGGGGCGGCGTTGAGGGAGGGGTGTCGTGGGGCAGCAGTTGGCGCGAGTGCCGCTGGAGGGCGGGGGTTCGATCCTCGTCGAGGCGGAGGACAGCGCGGCGGGGCCGGTGAAGGCGGGCCGGGTCGGTGACGCGGTGCGGGAGCTTCCGGAGAGTCTGGGGTCGGCGCTGGAGCCGGTGACCGGCCTGGCGCGCACGGTGCTGCACCGGCTGCGGGAGGCGGGGCCGGACGAGGTTCAGGTGGAGTTCGGGGTCGATCTCTCCGCCGCGGCCGGTGTGGTGATCACGAGGACCGCCGCCAAGTGCCATCTGACGGTGAAGGTCGTGTGGCGCAAGGACGAGACCGACGCCGCTTCGGCCGGCGCTCGCACGGCCGACGCTCCCGCGGGCGAAGAGGAGCCGGAGGCCGACGGTCGCGCGGACGGCGACGGGCCGGAGGCCTGAGGGGATGGCGGTCGGACGGGGGACGGCGGGGGCCGGGGACGGGTTGGCGGCGGCCGTCGCGCAGGTCCGCGACGGGGACGACCTGGTGGTCGGGGCGGGCTTCCTCGTCGCCGACGACCTGCTGGTGACGTGCGCGCACGTCCTGGCCGACGGCGAGTACGGGCCCGGTTCGACGGTGACGCTGGTGTTCCCGCGCGCGGACGGCGCACCGGAGGTCACCGGCCGGGTGCTGGAGGAGGCGTGGCGCGACCCGCAGGAGCAGGACGTCGCGCTGGTGCGTCTGGACCACCCGGTGGGCATTGGGCCGTTGCCGCTGGGGTCGGCGGCAGGTGCGCGGGAGCACCGGGTGCGCTCGTTCGGGTTCCCCGTGCAGGCGCCGCCGGGCGGGCACTACGGGTTCGCCACCGCCGGCGGCATCCTGCCCCCCGCCGACGAAGTCGGTGAACTGCTGCAGCTGACCGACGCCAACGACCTCACCCAGGGGTTCAGCGGCGGGCCGGTCCTGGACGAGACGACCGGCCTGGTGGTGGGGATGCTCACCTCGATCGCACACCACGACAGCCACAACCGCGGCCAGGAAATCGCCTACGCCACCCCCACGGCCGTCCTGCGCGAGGCGTGGTCCGCGCTGGACGAGGCGGGCAGGCCGGACGAGCGGGACGTGTCGCCGTACCGGGCGCTGGAGCCGTTCACCGCCGAGCACGCCCGCTGGTTCCGGGGCCGCGAGGACGCCGTGGACCGGGTCCTGGAGGGACTGAGGGGCGGGCGGCGGGTGGTGCTGCTGCTGGGCCCGTCCGGCTCGGGCAAGTCCTCCCTCGTGCAGGCCGGGGTCCTGCCCGCACTGACCGCGGGACGCCTGCCGGGCAGCGACAGCTGGCGCCAGGTCCTCACGCGGCCGGGACCGGACCTGCCGGCCGCCCTCGCCCGCACGGGCCTGCCCGAGGGCGCGCCCGAGGAGGCGGGAGTGGGCGCCAGCGGCGGTGCGGATTCCGGCAGCGGGGAGGCCGATGCGGCCCCTGAATCCCGTGTGGTGCTGGTCGTTGATCAGTTCGAGGAACTCCTCGCGCCCTCCGCCGGCCCCCAGGCCCTGGAGGCGCTGGCCCGGATCACCGCCGCGATCCGCTCCGACGCACCGCTGAGCGTGGTCCTGGTGATGCGCGACGACTTCTACTCCCGCCTGTCCGCACTCGCCCCGGACCTGCTGGACACCGCACTCAAGGCGAAGGGCGTCCTCAACGTCCCCGCCACCCTGAGCGCCGCCGATGTGGACGCGATCGTCACCGGCCCCGCCCGCGACCTGGGCACGCCCTTCGAGTCGGGCCTGGCGGAGCTGATCATCACCGACGTGCTGAAGCTGAACCCTCGCACCGACGGCGCCGGCGGCGCGCCCGTCACCGTGCTGCCCCTGCTCGAAGTCGCCCTCACCCGGCTGTGGGAACGCCGTCTGAAGGACGACGGCCGTCTCACCCACGACGCCTACCAGCGCATCGGAGAAGTCACCGGCGCCCTCACCGACTGGTGCGAGAGCGCCCTGCGCGACCTCGACCAGGAGCAGCGGGCCGTCGCCCGCAGGGTCCTCACCGCCCTGGTCCGCCCCGCCGACGAAGTACTGGGCATCCCCGCCGCGCGTCAGCAGCTCCCGATCAGTGAACTGGTCGACCTGGCCGCCGACGACGCCATCCCCGACGGGGGGCGGGCCGTGGACGAGGTCCTGGCGGTCCTCTCCCGGCACCGCATCGTCACCACCCACCGGCTCCCCGACGACGCACGGCCGGGCAGCGCGCAGGACGCGGAGGGGATCGCGGTGGCCGAACTGGTCCACGACGCGCTCATCCGCGACTGGCACACCCTGCGCCAGTGGGTCGAGGAGGACCTGCGTTTCCTCGACTGGCTCCGCCGCGCCCGCGACCAGTACAACCGCTGGAAGGAACAACGCGACCCCCAGGACCTGCCGACCGGTACCCTCCTCGCCGAAGGCACCGAGTTGGCAGGCCACCACCGGCTACCGGGCGACCTTGACGGCTACCTCACCGCCGGACGCCAACGCCAGCAGGCCGCCGCCCGCCGCAGCCGACGCCTCAACACGATCCTGGCCACCGCCCTCGCCCTCGCCCTGATCGCCACGGGAGTGGCCGTCTGGCGGCAACAGGTGGCCGTGGCCGCCCAGAAGGACGCTCTGTCCCGGCAGCTGGCCGCCCAGTCCACTTCCCTGCTTTCCAGAGACTACGATCTCGCCGCCCTCCTTGCGGTCGCCGCCCATCGCACTAGCCCCACTGAGGAGGCCGCCGCCGCCCTCCGCGACAGCGTGCACCCTCCGCTGCGTCAGCGTTTCGTTATCGGCTCCGGTGCCGTGTCCTCGGTGGCGTTCAGTCCGGATGGGCGCACCCTCGCCACCGGCAGTAGCGACGGCACCGCGCGGCTGTGGAACACCACCACCGCCACGGCCACCGCCACCCTCACCGGCCACACCGGCGCCGTGTCCTCGGTGGCGTTCAGTCCGGACGGTACCCTCGCCACCGGCAGCAACGACGGCACCGCGCGGCTGTGGAACACCACCACCGCCACGGCCACCGCCACCCTCACCGGCCACACCGGCGCCGTGACGTCGGTGGCGTTCAGCCTGGATGGGCGCACCCTCGCCGCCGGCAGTAGCGACGGCACCGTGCGGTTGTGGGACACCGCCAACGGCAGGGCCACAGGTGCCCTCACCGGCCACACCGGCGCCGTGAACTCGGTGGCGTTCAGCCAGGACGGTACCCTCGCCACCGGCAGCAACGACGGCACCGCGCGTTCGTGGAACACCACCACCCACGAGAGTGTCACCAGAGACGCCCCGCACCCCGATGAGCACGCCGCTACCGTGTTCTCGGTGGCGTTCAGTCCGGATGGGCGCACCCTCGCCGCCGGCATCAACTATGGCAAGGCGCAGCTGTGGGACACCGCCAACCGTGGGGGCGGCGCCCTCCTCTATTACAAAAGAACCAGGAGCCTGAAGTCGGTGGCGTTCAGTCCGGATGGGCGCACCCTCGTCGCCGGCAGTAGCGACGGCACCGTGCGGTTGTGGGACACCGCCAACGGCAGGGCCACAGGTGCCCTCACCGGCCACACCGGCGCCGTGAACTCGGTGGCGTTCAGCCAGGACGGTACCCTCGCCACCGGCAGCGACGACGGCACCGTGCGGTTGTGGGAAGCCACCACCGCCACGGCCACTGCCCTCCTCACCGGCCACACCGGCGCCGTGAACTCGGTGGCGTTCAGTCCGGATGGGCGCACCCTCGCCACCGGCAGCATCGACGGCACCGCGCGGCTGTGGGACACCGCCACCGCCACGGCCACCGCCACCCTCACCGGCCACACCGATAGCGTGATGTCGGTGGCGTTCAGCCAGGACGGTACCCTCGCCACCGGCAGCGACGACGGCACCGCGCGGCTGTGGGACACCACCACCCACAAGACCATCGCGACCCTCACCGGCCACACCGGCGCCGTGAACTCGGTGGCGTTCAGTCC
>NZ_JBHVGL010000026.1:8644-83690 GCF_042800875.1 Kitasatospora sp. NPDC057595
TCACCGGCCACACCGGCGCCGTGAACTCGGTGGCGTTCAGTCCGGATGGGCGCACCCTCGCCACCGGCAGCATCGACGGCACCGCGCGGCTGTGGAACACCACCACCCACAAGACCATCGCGACCCTCACCGGTGCCGTGTTCTCGGTGGCGTTCAGCCCGGACGGTACCCTCGCCACCGGCAGCGACGACGACACCGCGCGACTGTGGAACACCACCACCCACAAGACCATCGCGACCCTCACCGGCCACACCAGAGGCGTGTACTCGGTGGCGTTCAGTCCGGATGGGCGCACCCTCGCCGCCGGCAACAACGACGGCACCGCGCTGCTCACGTCTTACACCGCACCGGACACCGCAATCAGCGAGATCTGCAGGACCGTCGCGAGTGGTTTCTCCCCCAACGAGATCCGAAAATACCACCTACCCAAGTCCATTAACGAGGTCTGCGCCTGGTAAGCACTCGGCCCATCGCCTGACCAACGCCGTCTGCAAGGCCGTTTCACGCGACCTGACCAAGGACGAGAAGGCCCGGATCCCCGACCAGGGAATCGGGCCCGTCTGCCCCACATGGCCCCGGCACCCACCACCCGCCCTACCCCCTTGTGTGACAGCACCGCAGAACCGAGCCCAGCGGGGACAGGAGCCGAAAGGAGCGGGCGGTACCGGGCCGTGCGGTCCTGACGGGAGCACCCTCGCCACCGCCGGGGGTGAGAACACTGTCCGCCTGTGGGACGTGGCCACGGGCAAGCCCCTTGCCACCCCTCACCACTACCATTACCGGAGGTACGTGGTCGCTGGCGTTCAGTCCCGACGGGCACACCCTCGCCATTGCCGGTGACGACAACGCCGTCCGCCTGTGGACCTACGTTCAGCTGGACGCGGCGGCCAACGCCATCTGCAAGGCTGTTTCACGCGACCTCACTGATGCAGAGAGAACGCACTACTTCCCCAACCAGAAGGTTAGGTCTGCCTGCCCCACATGACCCCGGCACCCACCACCCGCATTGTGGGACAGCACCGCAGAACCGAGCGGCCCAACTGTCGCCGACACTGCGAGCCCGCAGGCCACGGGGAAGGGCCTCGCGGGCCGGGTGCGGTCGGCGGGTCAGG
This sequence comes from Kitasatospora sp. NPDC057595, assembly GCF_042800875.1. Lineage (NCBI taxonomy): Bacteria > Bacillati > Actinomycetota > Actinomycetes > Kitasatosporales > Streptomycetaceae > Kitasatospora > Kitasatospora sp. NPDC057595. The sequence goes on from NZ_JBHVGL010000026.1 coordinate 9,757, forward strand.
TGTCGTCGGTGGGAACGTTGAGGAGGAGCAGCTGGCCCGCGCGAGCGGTGGGGCAGCAGTCGAAGACGTTGGCGAACGGGCCGGTGATGAGCAGCGCCGCCCCGGCGTCCTCGGCGGGCGGGCGGACCGGGTGGAGGCTCTCGCCGGGATCGACCCGGACTGGAACCCGGCGTGGCCGCTGGACTGGCAACGCCACTGGGCCGCCGTCGCCGAGTGCCTCCAGGGCGGGGCGCAGCCGGCGGGTCTGCTGCCCGGGGTGACGCTGCACGGGCTGGACGTGGGGCGGTGGTTGGAACGCCAGCGTCAGCACATCGTCTGGCAGGGTCTGAGCAAGGCGCAGCGGGAATCGAACCCTTGGCTGCCCCGGCGGGGCAGGGGAAGGGCGCGGCGGCGAGGAACGTTGGTCGAGGGAAGCCGAGCGCGTTCGACCGCGGTCTGGCCTCACTCGCCCAGTACCAGGCACGCACCGGCTCGGTGACCATGCCCCGAAGCCATGTCGAGGAGATCCCGGACGGCGACGGCGGCACGGTGGAGGTGAAGCTCGGGGTGTGGATCTCCAACACCAAGACCCGCCGGGCGAAGCTGACCGGCGAGCAGTTGGAGCAGCTCGCCGCGCTCGGCCTCGACTGGCGCTGACCCCGCCCGGCGCTCTTGCCCGCTGGAGGCTCTCCAGGGCGCCTGTGCCCGCTCTGCCCGCCGTGTCCGAGGAACCCGGCGGCCAGAGCCGTCTCCGCCTCGTCAGCGGTCTTCCAGGGCCCGCCCGCGCCCCGCGCCGCCCCACCACGCGCGGCCGGCACCAGCCGGACGCCGAAGAAGAAAGGGCCCGCCGCAGGCGCCGAACCCTACCGACCAACGACAACTGCCACTACAACAACAACTACAAAGACCAAAGAAGAAGGAAGGAAGGGTTGTCGGGGTGGTGAGTTCAACCTTTCCAGCTACTCACCACCTGCCCTGACCTGCCGTTTTCCCTAAATTCTGGGCGCAGCGGGCGGGCGGGGCGGCAGCCGGTTGGCGCACCCGTTCTCACCACCCCTTACCGGGCCGGTTAGTGCACCCGTTGTCGGATCGTGACCGCAGGGGCGTTCGCTGGTGAGAAAACCGGTGAGAACCGCGGGCTTCCATTCGGTGCCCGCTGCCACCAGGGCGGCGGGTACCGACCCGAGGAGTCCGTGATGGCTGTTCCGCCCGAGATCGACCACGACGTGATCGCCGCGCTGTTCCAGTTCCGGATGGCCACCGCCGAGCAGCTGCGCGTCCTGCACACCCCGCACGTTGGCCCGGAGCAGATGCGCAAGCGGCTGCGACGGCTCAAGGACGAGGGCCTGGTCGAGGCCGTCGTGCTGCCGCAGGCCGGGAAACTGCAGGCGTGGTTCCTGACCGAGCACGCGGTGCGGATCGCCGCGACCTTCCCCGAGTTGGAGGGCGTCGCCTCCCCGCCGCTGCCCGAGGACAAGACCGCGGCCCGACTTCGGGTCGGCCACGTCCTGGCCGTCGTACGCACCCACGTCGCCTTCGTGGCCGGCGCCCGGGCGGCGGGGGACGAGTGCGGGCCGCTGGACTTCCTGCCCGAGGTCTACCACCGCTTCGGCGAAGGCCGGGACGGAGCGGTGATCCCCGACGGCCTGCTGCACTACGTGCAAGCCGGGCAGCACCGTCGTCTGCACCGGGCGTTCGTGGAGGTCGACCGCGGCACGATGGCCAGTGAGAAGCTCGCTGCCAAGCTGATCGGCTACGCCCGCTTCCACGAGCACCACCCCGTCCCGGCCCACCTGCGGCGCACCTCCTACTCGCAGAGCGTTCTCCCGGCCTGGCAGCAGCGGTACCCGGCCTTCCCTCGGCTGCTGTTCGTCCTGGCCGACACCGGCGAGCAGGCCGCCCGCCGACATATGCGTGACCTCCAGGCGATCGCCGACGGCCACCCGATGGTCGCCCGGATGCTGACGGGCGTGAAGGCCGGCGTCGCCCGCCTGGCCGACCTCGAGGAGCACGGCCCGGGCGCCGCGGTCTGGGAGACCCTCGCCAACCACACGCGGGGCCGGTGCAGCGCCTGGGAGTTGTAGGGCCGCCTGGCGGCCGGTGCCGTGCCGGGCATCAAGGTGCCCGGCCCCCGGCATCAAGACATCCGTCAAGGTGCCGGGGCCGTCTCCAAGGTTGGAGGCCGGCCATCAAGGAGTTCTCCAAGGTTCGGGGCCCGGCATCAAGGAGTCCACCAAAGTTGGAGAACACCTTGATGGCCGCCTCGGCCTGGGCTGTTACGTGATCGTTGCCGCTGGAGGTTGGATCGCCAAGGGATCCGCCAAGGTGTGCGGGATTCCCTTCGGCGACCGCGCGGGGCACCCGGCCCCGCGCCCGCCGAAGGGCACCGTGATGACGACGGAGACGACGAGCACGACCAGGGCGACGAGGGGCAGGGCGCGGACCGGGGCGGAGCCGGACAGCGAGGCGCGGGAGGTGGAGATCTCCTGGGCCGTGCTCGCCTCGCTGTTCCAGTTCCGGATCGCCACCGCCGAGCAGCTGCGGCAGTTGCACGCTCCGGACGGCAGTATCGAGAAGATGCGCGGCCGGCTGCGGCGGCTGCGGGACGAGGGACTGGTGGTCGAGCTGGTGCTGCCGCGGTCCGGGCGGGCGAAGGGCTGGTTCCTGAGCGAGCACGGGGCCCGGATCGCGGCCGCGTTCCCGGAGCTGGCCGAGGTGCCGGCGCCGCGGCTGCCGGGGGATGCGACGGCGTTCAAGTACACGCTGTGGCACCAGCTGGCCGTGGTGCGCACGCACCTGGCGTTCCTGGCCGACGCCCGGGCGCGCGGGGACGGGTACGGGCCGTTCGACTTCATCCCGGAGGTCACCCACCGCTTCGCCGAGGGCCGGGACGGCTCGGTGCGCCCGGACGGCCTGCTGTACTACGGGGTGCGCGAGCCGGACGGCACGATCGCACGGCTGCGGGCGTTCGTGGAGGTCGACCGCGGCACGATGGGTGCCGAGCGGCTGGCGTCGAAGCTGCACACCTATGCCCGCTACTGGTCGACGAAGACGCTCCCGGCCGGGATGCGCGCGGGCACCATCGAGGCCGAGCAGGGCGGCCGGGTACCGCTGTGGCAGCGCCGGTATGTGCGCTTCCCGCGGCTGCTGTTCGTTCTCACCGGCACCGGCCAGGTCGGTTTCGACAACCGGGTCGACGAGCTCCAGGTGCACGCCGAGGACCGGCACGTCGCCAAGATGCTCACGGCCGTCCCGGCCGCCGCTGCCAGCCTGGAGGCCCTCCAGCAGTACGGACCGACCGGAGCGGCCTGGTACCCGCTGGCGGACCGCCAGGCCGAGCCGCTCGGCTTCCACGAACTCACCGCCGCCGGCCGGCACAACTGACCGGCCCGCTCTCACCTTGATGGCCGCCCCAGCGCGCCCGGTGGTGGCCATCAAGGTGTTCAGCTCAACTCACCAACCATCCGACCTGCCGCGTTACCTTTCCGTGATCTATCTTCCAAGGTTCCGTCGATACCTTGGAAGACCATCAAGGTGAGCGGCCCGGGCCCGGGGGCGGTCACCAAGGTGAGCGCCCCCGAAGCCGAGGAACACGATCGGGTGGGTTGGCCGTAGCGGCCCGCAGCAGTGCTCCGGGCCGCTACGGTGCCGGTGGACCGGCCGGTCCGCAGGCGCACGAGGAGGACTGCGTGGGGCGCGAGAAGTCCGGCAAGCCGCGGCGGCCCCGCTCTGGGGCGGATCACGACCACTGTGGCTGGGGCCTGGAGGCCATCCCGCAACCGGGCGGCCGGCAAGCGGACAGCCGGCTGTTCGCGGAGGTGACCGGCGCGGCCTTCGAGGGCTGCGTCTCCTGCCAGGACATGGCGCTGACGCTGCTGGTCGAGGACGCGGTGACCACCGCCCGGCTGGTGGAACTGGCGTGCGGCGCGATCATCGAGCTCGTGGGCAACATCCCCGCTGCGCTGACCGACCTCGAAGCGCCCGGCGTCGCCAGCCCGGAGTTTCGGCGCCTGACCCGCGCCGGCCTGGGCGCGACGACGGACGGCATGTACCGGGAGTGCGAGCTGATGACGACCGCCGAACGGCGCTCGGCCGCGAACACCGCCCTCGACACCCTCGTCGGCTACGCCGCAGCGCGCTGAGCAAGTCCAAGATCTCGCCGACGGGATCACTCCTCGCGGCGCAACGCGGCTGCGCGCCGGTCTCGGCGACGCCGCCACCGGCGGTGCTGTGCACATGGGGCGGGTGGCCGCCCCGGCACGCCCGGGCGGCCATCAAGGTATCCACACCCGACCCCACCAACGCCTTGACCTGCGAGTTTTACCCGGCCTCCAAGGTTCGCGGGCCCCCGGCGGGACGGCCTCCAAGGTGTCGGGGAAGCCTTCCAAGACGGTCATCAAGGTGACCGGCCGGACGACGGGGCGACCATCAAGGAATCCCGCCGGACCCTGGGACGGGCATCAAGGTACCCGGGACAACCGTCAGGAATCCGCCCGCCCATTCCGGGACGGCCGTCAAGGTGTGCCGACGGGGCGCAGCCGGACACGGATCCGCTCGCACGTACGATTCCCTGCCGTGGGCAAGCAGCAGAAGACCTTCGAGTACCCCGACCGACTGATCGAGGCGCAGCGCGCACTGGTGGCCGTGCAGGCCGAGCGCCGGGCGCACCTGGCCGCGCTGCCGACCTTCAACGGTGACCTGGAGGCGGCCCGGGAGGGTCTCGCTGAGGAGCTGCTGGCGGAGTCGGCGCGCTTGGAGGAGGCCGAGCGCCAAGCCGCCCAGTCGGTGTGGGCCGACGAGTTCTGGGCCGGGCTGTCGGGCGAGGACCGGGTGGCCGCCCGCAGCCGGCTCAAGCACACCGGAGAGCCGGCAGAGGGCGAAGCCGCGTAGCCGCCGCCGAGGTAGGGGCGGCGGAACCGTGCTCAGCGCGCACCCGCCGGCCTGCTCGGCCGAGCCGAGCCCGACGGTCAGCGCCACCGGTAGGAGCCGCCGGTCATCGGCGGGAGCGACAACGGACCACCTGTGGTGGCGGCCAGGGTGGCCTGGTCGAGGACCGGGCCGATGGCCGGGTAGAGGTGGAGGCCGGCCGCGTCGGCCACCGGCAGCCAGACCACCGGCGCCCGATCCGGGTCGTCCTGCTCGGCGACGGCGACTGTGTGGTGGAGCCGGCCGGGCAGGTAGGCGGTGAAGACCAGGTGCCGGCGGCGGAAGACCACGCTCTCGCCGGGCCGCTCGGTCTCCTGCTCCTGAACGAAGCGCAGCGCCGGCGGCTCGGGCAAGCCGGCGAAGTCCAGGCCGAGCTCCTCCAGCAGCTCGCGGCGCAGCGCGGTGGCCGGGTCTTCGCCTTCTTCGACCAGGCCGCCGGGCAGGGTGTGCTGCACGCCGTCGGGGCGCTCGCGCCGGATCAGCGCCAGGCGACCATCGTGGAGGAGCACCGCGCACACCCGTACCCGGGCTGGCGCGGTCACCGGCCAGTGGCCGGGTCGTCGGCGTCGTCGGGCAGGACGGGCAGCGGCCAGGACGGATCCGGTGCCCAGGTCGGCCAGCCGGCGGCGAACGGGCCGCTCTCGTTGTCGAGCATGGTGAGCGCCCGCCCTTGGGCCCGCTCGACCTGGCGGTGGAGGTAGTCGTCGATCACCCCGAGGCCGCGCAGTTGCGCATACTCCTCGCGGTCCTTCCAGTGGTGGCCGGACAGGTCGGGGGTGACGACCAGGTCCAGGCAGAGGTCGAGGGTGTCGATGCCGCCGGGGTGGCGCTGGTAGGGCTTCTCGAAGTTCACGTACCACCGGATCGGTTCCTTCGTCACCGCGTCCTGGAAGCAGTGCACGGAGAACCACTCCCCGGCCAGGAAGTAGGAGAGCAGTTCGGTGCCGGTCCACTGGTAGCGGCCGAGGGTCCAGGTGCCGGCCGCCAGGTCCTCCAGGCCCTGCTTGCGGGTCGCGTCGTCGCCGGTGCGGGTGGCGGTGATCCAGGTCGTCGGGGCCAGGCTCTCGATCCCGGGCCAGTAGGCCAGGGTGAGCACGTGGCCGGTGTCGGCGACCACCCGCTGCGGCATGGCGGTCCACACGCGGTCGGCGTGGACGTCGCGGCGCACCACCGTGGTGCCTGGCTGGAACAAGTTGGTATCGGTCACGGCAGCAAGCCTTCACCGCAGCAAACCTCCCCGACAGCACGGCCGGAAAGTCCACTCGAAAGAGTGACGCACCGGTATTCCGGCGGCCGCCGCCCGGAGCCGGGTACGGCATCGGCCGGGCTCGGCTCGGGTCGGCCCTCAGGACGGGAATCGGGGGTGCAACAACGCGTTGCACCCCGGGGTTTCCCCGTAGTTCGTGCAGGTCAGGGGTGCAACGCGGGGATCTGTCAAGGCCTTCGTGTTGCGCGTGTTGCAGCCCGTGTTGCACCGTCAGTAGGCCAGGTGCGGACCGTCGTGGAGCAGGACCTCACACACCCGCGTCCGGACCGCACCGCTCGGTGTCCGTGTTGGTGGTCACCGTCGGGGCCAGGTCGGGCAGGCGGGTTCGTGCCAGGTCGTCCGGACGACGGCCCCGCCGTGGGTGAGGTGCTCGCTCGACCAGGTCCGGCAGCACCCGCCCGCCGGACGTGAGCGGGCCGGCACCGACGGCCTCGCGGCCCGGACCGGCGTAACAGGGGCGGGCTCGGCGAGCTGGGCCGGACGGCGTCGGCGCCTGGTCGAAGGTGTCGTCATGCCGAAGGCTCTGCCCACCCGGCCTGGCCGTGCAACCCGGCGGCCACCCGGACGGTCCAGCCCCGGGCCGGTGAGAACGGGGACGGTCCCGTTCTCACCGGCCTCTGACCTGGATAGATACCCGAAACTCACCGGCCGGTGGCTGCCCGGGCCGGGCAATCTCACTGGGCCCGGGAGGGAAACTCACCGGCCGGTGAGCGAAACTCCCCACTGCAGGTCAGCGGGGGTGCCCAAACTCACCGCCGCAGGTCAGCAGCCCTGCGGCGGGGAGCAGCGGGTCAGGAGCGCCGCCACCAGGAGCGGGCTCGTTTCTCCTCGGCGGCCGCGGCTTCGAGCGCGGCCTGTTCGTGCTCGGCCTCCTGCCGGGCCCGCTGGTCGACGTCGGCCTGACGGCAGCCGGAGCACAGCCCGTCGTCGTCCCAGGTGTCGGCCTGCTCCTGCTCGGCCCATCGCTCGTCCGAGAACTTGGCCGAGCAGCGGGTGCAGGCCGGACGGCGGCGCTCCCGCTCGGCCCGCCGGCGCTCGGCCTCCTCCTCCTGCCGTATCCGGCGGGCGTCCTCCTGCTGCTGCTCCAGCAGCTGGTCGCCGTCCTCGTTGTTGAGCGCCTCGGTGAGGGTGGCCCAGCGCCGGCCGCCGAAGCGCCACCAGATCGGCCCGTCGGCGCCGAAGCGGCGCAGCAGGGGCATGGTGGTGGCCACCACGGGGAGGGCGCGGTGGTAGTCGCGGGCGGTGGTTTCCTCGCCTCGGTAGGTGGGGGCGTGCCAGGTGTGCTCGGAGGCGGTCTCGACCTCGCGTATGCGGCGCAGCAGGCGCTCGTGGTCGGCTTTCGCCTTGGCCTTCTTCTGCTCCTCGGTGAGGGGTGGGGTGCCGGGTCGGCGGTTGCGTTTGCGGCCGGCTGCGAGGACCAGGGCGACGGGTGGGAGGCCTTCGCGGCCGGTGGGCGGGTAGGTGGCGGTCCACTGGCGCAGGTCGTGGGTGCGGGCACCTGCGCGGTGGAGCGAGGCCTCGAAGGCGCGCTTGGTGGCGCCCTTGGCCGGGAGCCGGCACCAGGCGCGGTAGGTGGCGAGTTTGGCGACGAGGGCGCCGGTGCCCTCGTTGTCGCGGTCGACTTCGACCAGGAGGAGCGGGACGTCCGTGCCGGGGTCGGTGAGGACCAGGTCGGCGAACAGGCTACGGCGGCCGGGCAGCTTGTGCTCGACCTCGGTGGAGAACGCGGCGAGGTGGCCGAAGCCGGCCTTGGCGAGCAAGCCGGCGGTGGCGGCGACGTCCAGGGCGTGCTCGGAGTAGGCGGCGGACGGTTTCTCGCGCAGCGGGCGGGCTGCGGCGAGCTTCGTCCCGGCCGGGAGGAGGGCGGCGGCGTCGCGGCGGCCGGCCGGGGTCAGGCACCAGAGTTTGCGGCCGTCGGGCAGGCGCAGCTCCTCGCGGACCTTCCCGGCGTCGTCCAGGTCGCCGAGCGCGTCGCGCACGGAGCGGTCGACGCGCTGGTTCGGTACCACCAGCGGCCACAGCTCCCGGGCGGTGGCCCGCTGAAACAGCGCGAGTGTCATCAGCACGCGGCCGCGTACCGGGGCGGTCGATCCTCTCCTCCAGGGCGTGCTCTTGCTGTCTTCGACAGCAAGAGCCAAGGGGTTGTCGCCACGGCCCGACCCCCTTGTCCTGGGGACCTGACCTGCGCGAACGCGGCGGGAGGCCGGGTGGGGCGTGGAGGTGGCGGCGGAGGTGCCCATGGGGGTGGCGAAGGTGCCGTCGCCCGGCTCGGACGGGGCCTCGCCCGGAGGCTCCTGGCGGTGGTGGTCGCCGGGCCGGCCGACGTCGTCGGGGTCGGGATCGGGCTCGGGCTCGGGCTGGGCGAGCGCGGTGGCGGTCATCAAGGTGGCCTTCCGTCAAGGCGAGGCCGGGACCGGTGCGGTCGTCGGCCCGGCACCCGGGCGAACGCCCGGACGCGGCCGACCCTGCACACCACCCCCTTGTCCGCGGTCTGACCGCACCCCTTGACCAGAGGGTTGTCCCGCCCGGTTTGCCCTGGTCAAGGGCCTTGTCCTCCGGGTTTGTCCGTGACCGGGATCACCCGTGGAGGGGCGGCTGGCCGGGTTCTCAGACGGCGGGCCAGTAGGCGGCGAGCCGGGCCGCGAGGTCGGCGGTGACGTCGCCGGCCTCCAGCGCGTCGGCAACCGGGCCCGGCAGCGGGCCGCCGGTGGGCGCGGTGTCGTCGGCGGTCGGCTTGGGCCACCCAGTGCCGCCGTTGAACCAGTCCCGGACGATGGCGGCGACCGCGGCCGGGGTCGGCAGCACGGAGCCGTCGGCGAAGACCTTCTGGATGTGCTCGTATCGGCCGCGCCCGTCGTAGTCGCCGACGAGCCAGCCGGTGGTCTGCTTCCAGGCGAGTCCGGTCCGCACCGGCTCCTCCTCGTCCTGGTCGTCCTCGCCGGGGCCGAGGTCGATGAACGCCTCCAGCCACATCAGCTCGCCGTCCGAGCTGTCGTACTCGGTGAAGGAGTCCGGACCGGCCGGGTACCCGGCCTCGCCGATCGCCCGGGTCACGGCGTCGATGTACGGCTCGTGCGGCAGGCGGTCCATCGGCAGCTCTCCCTCGGTCTCACGGCGATGGCCTTCATCACCATCAACCGCCCCGGTGACGGTCAGGTAACTGCCTCGGCCTGCCCGCCCGCCTCATCCTCACCCGCTCGCCGCACCGTCAGAGGTCTTCCAGGTAGGCCTGATGGACGGTGCGGGCGGCGTCCTGCGCGGTGGCGCGCAGGGCGGCCTGCTGGGTGGCGGCGTCACCGAGGAAGAAGCCCGCGTACACCGCGACCCAGCCGTCGCCGCCGTCCAGGCCTCGCTCGACCCAGCCGACCTGGTGGCCCTCGCCGAGGACCAGCAGGACGTCGGGCTTCACCGTCCAGCCGGCCAGCGCCCAGTTGTAGCCGAAGACCTGCGGGTCGAGCGGGATGTGGACGTCCATGCTGCGGGGCAGGCCGCGCAGCAGCGGGTCACGCGGCACCGTCACCGTCCGGTCCGCGGGCCTGTGCCCGGCGGGCCCGGGGGCGGGGATGGTCTGCTGGGCCAGACTCCGGTCGACCAGGTCCCGCAGCCGACCGCCATTCTCGGCCGGCTGCGGGACCTGGCCGCGTGCTCCCGCGCCGCCGACCGGTGCCGCGGTTTCTCCCCGGGGTGCAGTGGGCGCGGATTCGGGGGTGGCGGCGGCGGACGGCCTTTCTCCCCGGGGGGCAACGGCCGCCGGCGGGGCCGCCGGCGGGGCCGCCGGCGGGGCCGCCGGCGGGGCCGCCGGCGCGGTGCGGACAGCACCGTGACCCGTCGTCGTTTCTCCCCGGGGGGATCGGTCTGCGGGCCGTGCCGCCGGATCCGGGACGGCGGCCGCGGCAGGGGAGGCGGGCGCGGCCGCCGGTACGGCGGCGGCTTCCCCCGGGGTGCTCCCGGGGCCGGTGCGGGTTTCGCCCCGGGGCGTTCCAGTGGCGTCCGGAGCCGGTTGTCCCGCCGCCGGGGCCTGGGTGGGGTGCTCGACGAGCAGCCTCTCGGCCAGCTCGCGGTGGCGCTGCATCAGCACGTAGGCGGCATGGAGCACATCGCTGACCGCTTGGCGCGCAAGGGCCGGGTCGTTGTCCCGGGATGCCCGATCCAGCTGAAGCAGCAGCAGCCGGTCGTGCTGGAGCAGCTCCTCGCCGAGGGTGAGGAGCTCGGCCGCGGCCGGGTCGTCGGCCAGGCCGTCGGGCAGCCCTGTTTCGCCCCGGGGCGTTTCGGCGGCCGCGGCAAGGGCCTTGGCCTGCTTCTCCTTCTCCCTGGCCCGGTCGGCTTTCGACGAGCACTTCTTCGAGCAGTACTTCCTCGGGCGGCCCGTGCTGCTCGGCTCCATCTCTTTGCGGCACATCTTGCAGGTCGGCGCGCCGAACAGCATCAGCTCGGACAGCGCATTAACCCCCGGGGAGAAACTCATCCCCGGATGCTAAACCCCACCCCCGGCGCCCTTTCCCCCGGGGTGAAACAGCCGGCAGCAGAGCGCCGTGCAGCGCCCGCTGCGCGGCGACCCCGGCCGTGCGCAGCACCGTTGTCCCCGCTGCGCAGCAGGTTGTCCCGCACCGCGTATGCGCAGCGGGCGGCGCGCAGCACGGACCGGCGCGCTGCGCAGCGCTGCCCCGCCGTGCAGCGGGGGCGTCTTTGCTGCACGGCGGGGCAGCAGCGCGCCTCGGTGCAGCAAGGGTGCCTTTGCTGCACCCGCTGCTGCCCGTGACCGACCGGGGCTCGCGGCGGTTTCACCGGCATGACGACCTCTGCGCTGACCGCGCCGCAGCAGCACTCCGAGACCCGCGATGAGGCCAAGGCTCCCGACGGCGAGGACCAGGCGCAGCGCGCTGCAGCGTCGGCGGCGCTGCACCGGGCCGCCGGTGCGGGCGAGGCGGCGGCCGGGTGGGTGCGCGAGCTGGCCGGCCGTCAGGGCGAGGAAGACCACGCCCGGCTGCTGGAGCGAGCGGCCGACGCCATCGTCCGGGCGAGCAGCCGCGAGATCATCCCCGGCAGCGACGGCCTGCTGACCGAGGAGCTGCGCTACACCCTGGCTGCGGACGTGGTGCTCGGCGCCTCGCACACCACCGGCACGCTGCCCGAGCTCCACGGCGGAGAGCGGCTCGCCCTGGTGGCCGTGTGCGCGCTCGCCGCGGCGCTCCCGTCCTGCGTGCTCGGCGACCTGGAGCGCGAGCTCACCGTGCTCACCGGCGAGCTGGCCGCCGCCACCGAGTCCGGCCGGGGTGCCACCGCCGCCGGTGACGCCCGCGTCCTGCCGGTCCGCAAGCCCCGTACTCTCGGCCACGAGCACGGCGATCCGCTCGACCGCCTCGCCTACCGGCGGGTGTTCGACAGCGCGGCCGAGTCCTTCGAGATCGCCCTGCACTACCAGGGCGGCCGCGGCGAACAGGCGCGTGCGGAGGCTCTGCACAACGCGCTCGCCGCCGCCGGAGGCGGCATCGCGGCCGCCGCCCTGCTGCGCGTGGCCGACGATCCCGCGCTCGGCCTCGACCCCGACCAGTGGGAGCACCTGCACCTCATCGCCGCCGAACTCGACCTGCGCGTCGTCGAGGACCTGGGCGGCGCGAACGGCGACGGCACCACCAACCTCGCGCGGCCACGACCGGCATGACACCGCCCCCCACCCGCCGCGCCCGACGGGCACTCGGCCCCGGCGCCGCCCAGGCGCTGAACGACGCCGTCCGCGCGCCCCGCACCCCGCCACCCTGGTCACCACAGACCGTCGACACCGCGCTGCGCACCGTGCTGGACCGGTTCGAAGCGGCAACCGAGACGGCGGGGTGGCGGGACGCCTTCGACGGCCTGGACGAGGACGTCCTCGGCGAGGCCGCGAGCGAGGCCCGGGCGTTCGGCGCCGATCCGGCGGCGGCCGTCGACCACCTCGTGGGTGAGCTCCGCCGCCAGCTCGCCGCCTGGCACCACGCGATCGGCGAACTCGGCCGGGAGCTCACCGCGGCCGCGCAGGACCGGCCGCCGCCCGACTGGGCCGCCGACGCCGGCCGCACCGAGGACGACCGCCGACGCCAGGCCCGCCAGGCACTGCTGGAGGCCATCGCCCGCCACCACCACGGCCCCCTGCCCGACGAGGAACCCGACGACCGGCCGTGGTGACCACCCGGGCCCCGGGGCACGGAAGAATGAGGCGGGTGACCAGCACCCAGTCTCCCTTGCCCCGGGGCCTCAACTCCCTGATCCCCAACACCCGCGCCCAGGCCACCCCCGGCGAACTCGCCGCCGCCCAGCTCCTCCACCTGCGCGAGGCGACCGTCCCGGTGCCGGTCCTCGCCGCGGCCGCCGAACTCATCGCACCCCAGCTGAAGAGCGAGGACCCGGCCACCCGGGAAGCGGCCACCGCCGTCCACGCCCGGCTGCTCGCCGCGATCGACGGCGCCGCCCCGGGCCGGTAGCCGCCCGCCGGACCGGGCGTCCCAGCTCCTGTCCCAGCCCAAGCGCGGAGCGCCACTACCAGGGAAAACGGCTGGGACTGTCCTAGCGAAACGGGTGGAATCGGACACCTGAGACACGGGGTGGGACAGGGCTTGGACAGCCCCCGTCCCACCCCGGTCGGCCTGCCTTCCGACGCTCCGCCTACAGGTGCGGGCCCACCCGCAGCACGGTGACCGCGCCGCCGTCGCGGCCCCAGGCCCAGTGGATCCGCCAGGCGCCCGGCCCCTGGTCGATGTAGGACGTCCACGCCGCCGTGCCGCGGTGGCCGGGCAGGACCGCGTAGCGGTGGCTGCGCAGGCCCGGGTGATGCGGGTCGGCGGCCAGGTGCTCCAGCGCCCGGCGGACCCGGCGCAGCCGGCGCGGGTCGGCGCGGCGTCCTTTCTCCAGGCGGGCGAGGGTCCGGGCGGCGGCGGGGGTGTAGTGCAGCGTCGGTATCGGTCTCCTTCGTCGGGGGCATGCGGAAGGGCCCGTCGCCCCCTGGTCGGTGGGGGTGACGGGCCCTTGGCGGGTCGTGCGGACGTGCTGGTCGTCGAACCGTCGGGTGGTCGGGTGGTCGGGCGCCGATCGCGGTGGCCGTCGGACCGACGGCCACCGCCCCCGGACTGGATATGTGAGCCGATGCGGAATCAGCGCACCGATGCTCCAGATGTGGGCCAGACCTGCACGCAGGTCCCACAACGCTTTCGGGTGAGCAGATTCGAATACCGCCCACACCAGTGAGGTCTGCGGGCTACGGTCCGCCCATGACCACCACCACAGGGCCCGTCATCGCCACAGCCCGGGTCGGACAGCGCGGCAGACTCGTCCTGCCCACCCAGATCCAGCGCGCCGCACGCATCACCGAGGGCGCCCTGGTCGCCATCCGGACCGCCGACGACGGCACCATCACCATCGAGCCGCTCTGGGCCGTACGGGACCGGCTCCGCGCCACCCTCGAACCGCTCCTCGCCGACCACCTGCCGACCGGCCCCGCCCACCTGCTCACCGGCGGCCACCCCCTCCCCGAGGACGAGAACCCCGGCCCGCTGCCGGCCGCGCTGCGCCCCCTGCCGGACAACGCCCCGATCCTGCCCCTCGGCGATCAGCGGGTGGTGTTCACCGCCCGCGCCGTCCTCGCGTGGATCAGCGCAGGGCCCGGCTCCCGGGCGGCCACCTGGCTCGGCCAGGCCGTGCTGCCCGAGCCCGCCGTCACCGAACTGTTCACCGTCCTCGCCCGCGCCGGTGTACACGAGCAGGCCGACGCCGTGCTGGCGGAGCTCGCCGTCGTCGGGGTCCGCCAGCCGGGCCCCGCCAAGCACCGCGCCACCCTCGCCGCCGACACCGCCCTCGCCCTGGAGCTCACCGCCCAGGCCTCCGCCGCCGGCGTCGACCTGCCGATGCCGGACGCGCTGTGCGCGGCCGCCGCCCACCGGCTCGGCCTCCCCCTCCTCACCGCCGACCTGCTACCCGCCGAAGAAGGCGTCGCGGAGGTGCCCACCGAGCAGGAGCGCCGGGAACCGGAGCCGAACCAGGAACCCGACGGCGACGACCAGGACGTGGCCCAGGCTGCTGCCGCCGACCCGATGCCCGCCGAAGAAGGCACTGCGACAGCAGCCGAAGAGACGGAGCAGGGCCGGGAGCCGGCAGCCGAACAGCCGTAAGCACCGGCGGCCCCGCTCGACGCCGCGCTGGTGGCCGAGGCCCCTCGCGATCGGAGCGCGAGGGGCACCCCGGCCGGAACCGCGCTAGACCGCGCGCCCGCTCTGGGTACCGCCGACCACGCGGCGCGCCTCTACCCGGTCACTCCTCACTCTGCGCGTCGTCGGCGTCCGGCGGCAGTCCCGCGATCCGGGCGAGGCGGCGGGTGGCCTGGGCGGCCATCGCGAACGCCAGCGTCAGAGACTCGTCGACCGATGGAACGCCCGAGCCGTCGTCGAACGACGGGGCGTAGTGATAGGTCACCATCGCCGCCGCGGCGCTGGCCAGATCGCGCGCGGCGGCCAGGGCTTCGATGTCCGGGGCCTGCTCGTCCGGCCCGGCCGCCCGGCTCAGGTCCCCGACGAGCAGACCGATCCGCAGCACCACCAGCAGCCGCTCGGCGTCGGCCGCGGTGGGCATCGCGGCGGCCACGACCTCGCCCCGGACCGGCCCGTACGCGGTGCGCAGCGCGTCGATGTCGGCACCGGCCTGCTCGGCGTCCATCTCGGCGCCGACCAGGTGCGCCTCGGCCGCGCCCAGCAGGGCGGTGGCCAGCATGACGGCGCGGGTGGCGTCGTCGGTGACCTGGTCGGGCTGCCAGTCGGCGCCGAGCACGGCGAGGGCGGCGCTCAGCTGCTCGATGTGTTCCACCTCGCGGTCGGCCACCCGCAGCCCCTTCGTCGCTGAGTCCGTGTGCCCTCCAGGGTGGTCCGCGGGCAGACCGGGGCGGGCGGCGGCCGCGCCGGATTCACCTGATCGGGCGGCAGGCCACAGTGGCGGCGCCCGGCAGCACCGCTGCCCTCGCCGCCGCGGGGACGGGTCAGCTCGCCAGCGATTCCTCCAGGCCTGCGAACCCGGCGTACCAGGCGACGTCCTGGACCGGGACGGGGCTGACCCCGAGTGCCGGGGCTACTTCGGCGAACGTCACCATGTCGCAGCCCTGCGCGGCGAACCGGTACTCCATCAGGATGTTGTACGCCGCTCCCCGCAGGTACGGCCGGGAGCGCGCGAGGAGCTCCAGTTCCTTGAGCACGGTGGTCACGGCTCTGACCACGCTCCGGCCCCGGCCGGTACCCGCGATCAGCACATCGGCCAGCGCGTCCCAGCGGTCCGCGTACGGCCCGTCCGGGGCTGGCCATCCGGCCTCTCCGGGCTGCGGGAACTCGTGCCCGACCTGGGCCCAAAGCAGCAGCTCGTCGGCGAGGAGGTCCACGCGGATGTCGCCGATCTCGCCGGTGCGCATCCGCAGCCGCAACGACTCGGCCACGCCGGCGACAACCAGGGCCCAGTCGTCCTCCCCGAGGACAACCTCCGCGCGGGAGGTCAGCCGCTCCGGCCGCTGGCGGTACCAGGCGACGACCGCCTCCGCCCATGGCCAGGCGTCGGTGAACGGGTGCCGGCCGTGGCTGGCGGCGTACCGCTCGGCGTGCTCCTGGAGCTCGGTGTCGGGATCCATGGTTCCGGCCTCCCCGGTCGATGACGGACAGCCAGTAGTCTGCCCGCTCCCGGCCGCCCGTACGAGACGCTCCAGGCCGAACCGCTGGAGGAGCAGACCGGCCGGCCCCGGGGAAGCAAGGGGGGTGTGTTCCGCAGGACCGGCCGGTGGGAGGCAAGCAGCGCCGGGAGGACGTGGCGCGGCTGCTCTGCCCGGCGGCCCGGTGGTGCTGTGGTGGGGCCGCCGTGATCGGGAATGCTAGACCTCGAAAGCCGACGTTGAAAGGTCCCTGACCTGGGATTTTTCGGCCGCGAACATGCCACAGGCCAGCGGAGGGGTCGGTCGGGCCGGTCAGATCTGCCGGTCCGGGTCGGAGAAGGTCAGTCCGCCAGCCGCGAGTGGACGCCGGGCCGGTGCGGGCGCGGCCGCGGTCTCGCTGGGCGGCTGGCGGAAGTCGGCGCCCTGCTCGGCCGGCAGCAGTCGGCGCCCGCCGGGATGAGCGGACACGGGCGCTTCGGCGGTTTCGGAGGAGAAGGCGGGCATCGCAAGAGGACGGCGGTCAGTCATGATCACCATCCTCGCAGTCCGGCCGCGTCCGGGTAGGCCAAAGCGCTATCACCGGTGGTAGCGGTCTAACTGCAACGGTGCTTAGCGTGACGAGGCTTCGGCTTTCGGGCTGTGGCCTCGTCGTTTGCCCTGGCGGCGGCTACCGGCTGGACGGCGGGAGGGTGTTGGCGAGGTCCACGACCAAGGCCTGGGCGTCCTGGTGAGCCCGCTCCCACCAGGCCCCGGCCGGGTGTCCGGCGGGAGCGACCGCGGACTTCATCACGGCGACCAGCTCGGTGAAGGCCTTCTGCAGCTGGGCGGCGAGCTCGTTGTGGTCGGGAGTGCCGTCGGCGCGCACGGCCTGGTGCAACGCGTGCGCAGCCCGTGCGAGGTCCTCGGCTGCCATCCCTGCGGTCGGCGGGGTGTCGGCGAGCAGGCGGACCAGTTCGGCGCGCTGGTCTGCGGCCAGGGTGGCGCGCAGCTGGCGGGCGAGTTCGGCGAGCTCGGACTGGCCCGGAACGGCCGGGGTGTCGGCGACCCGGGTACGCCCGCCGGCGGGGCCGGTGAGGAGCTTCTCATTTTTCAGCAGGCCGATCGCGCCGGAGACCACAGCAGCGCTGACTCCGTAGGTGGTGGCGAGGTCGCTGCCGGTGGGCAGTGCTTCGCCGCTCTGCCACCGGCCGCTGGTGATTTCGGTGCGCAGCGCGGCCGCCAGGCGCTGGGTGCGGCCCTTGCGCGGGCCGGGGAGGTCGTGGGTGGCGGGGGTGGCCATGGTCAGCGGTGCTCCTTGGCGTAGTGGCGGGCGTCGGCGCGCAGGGGCGCGGCGGGGCCGGCGGCCACGTCCGGTGGGCCGTCGATCGCTCCGAGCCGGCTGTCTCGGCGGGCGCTGGCAGCACCGGGGTGACGGTGAAGCAGGGGTGGGCCCGGTTCCCCGGGCCCACCCCTGCTTCACGCCGCCTGGTCGGTGTGGTCGGCGTCGGGGTCGCGCGTGCAGAGGTGAGCGGTCGGGCAGGCCGGGCAGCCGCGGACGTCGACCAGGTCCGCGACGGCGTCGAACAGCTCCTGGGCGCGCTCCACGGATCCGACGCCCTCGAACGTGGCGTACTCCTCCGCGGTGCCGACGGTGCCCTCCGATAGGTGGGAGCGGAGGTAGCCGAGTGCGGCGAACTCCTCGTCGCCCAGGGTCTGCGGGTCTCCCGGAATGCAGGTCTTGGGCACCAGGTCGCTGGCAATGTCCCCGCCGAACAGCCACGGATCGCCGGGCTTCACGGGCTTGCCGACGACGACGCGCAGCACGGCGTCCTCGCTGTCCGGCTCGACCAGGAGCATGCCGGCCGCGTGGAGGTCGTGCACTGCGTTCCGCACGTCCGCCACCTCGGCCCTGCCGCCGAGCATGCCCGCGAGTTCGCCGGCGGGCAGGTCGCCGATGCTGCCGTCCGGACGGCGCAGCCGCAGGACGCCACGGTCCAGGGCCAGGTCCAGCCACGCGGCCTGCAGCGGGATCTTCGGACCGTAGGCGGGGCGCAGTCGGCCCAGTCGCCTCATGAGGTCGACGGCCTGGGGGCTGAGCCTGGGGTCGGCTCCGGCCCGTGCGGGGTCGAAGCCGGGGGCGGGGGACAGCCACTCGTCGTAGCCGGGCGGCTGGAGCTGCTGCAGGGTGTACTCGACCGGTCCGCGTTCGCGGCGTGGCTTGCCCGGCTTTCTGCGTCCCACGTGCTGGGTGTCCTTCCCGTCTTGGGTGATGGCGGTGCCATTGAACACTGGCTGCAGTCGGTCGATTCCCGGGGGTGCTGTTGAGGGGCCGTGGCGGCTTGCGGGTGGCGGCCGCGGTTTCGGCGACGGAATACACTGGACACCACATCTGTTGTTCTCTGGTGTTCAGAGATAAAAGATTGATCTTGAGGGGGAATCGTGGCGCAGCCCAGCCGCACGATCCAGATCGACGACGAGGTCTTCGCCTACCTTCAGCGGCACAGCGAGCCCCTGGTGGACACGCCGAACGATGTCCTTCGGCGGTTGCTGCTCGACGGCGAGCGGCCGGCATCCGATCCCGCGGGTGCGCGCCCTACCGGTGCGCTGATGCCGCTGATCGAGGCCGGGCTCGTGCGGCCCGGCGACCAGCTGCGGCACACCCAGAGCCGGCTGAAGTTCACCTACACCGCTTCGGTGGCGGGCGACGGGTGGATCGACATCCCCGACGGGCGGACGTTCCGGCTGCCCTCCCCCGCGCTCAAGGCCCAGGTCGGCTACGACGTGTCCGGCTGGGCGCAGTACGTCCACGTTCCCAGCGGCGCCACGCTCGCCGAGCTCCGCGATCGGCTCGCCGGCCAGTCCTGAGCACGGGCGGCAGGGACGAGCGGGCAAGGCCATCAGGGTGGGGAGAGCGATGAAGGGGGAGGACGTGGGGCTTTCGGAGGCGGAGAGCCGCGCGGTGCTGGAGGGGGTGGTCCTTCCGGCGGCCACCGCCGGGGCGGTGGCCCAGGAGCGGCCCGTGGTGGTGCTCGTGGCGGGGCAGCCCGGCAGCGGCAAAACCACCCTCGGGGACCTGCTGCACGCCGTCCTCGACGCGCGGGGCGGAGCGGTACGGATCGGCGCCGACCTCTACAAGGCCGCGCACCGGCACTACCCGGTGCTGCTGGAGGAGGACGTGCGCACCGCCGGGGCCGGCGTGCGGGCGGACACCCGCCGGTGGCAGGCCGCGGTGGAGGAGCGGGTGCGCGAGGGCCGCTTCGACGCGCTGGTGGAGACCGCGCTCGCCGACGCCGGCGAGGTGCGCGCGCAGGCGGCGGCCTACCGGGCGGCCGGGTACCGGATCGAGGTGGTGGCGCTGGCCTGCGCCGAGGCGTGGAGCCAGCTCGGTGTCCTCGCCCGCTACACCGAGCAGGCGCTGGCGACGGGTGCGGGCCGGTACGTGTCCTGGGAGAACCACGACGCGTGCGCGGCCGCGCTGGTGGCGACTTTGCGGGTGGTCGAGGAGGAGATGCTGGCCGACCGCGTCACCGTGGTGCGGCGGGGCCTGGTGCCGTTGTACGGCAACGACCTGGTCGGTGGCGCCTGGGCGAAGGCGCCGGGCGCGGCGCGGGCGGTGGCCTCGGAGCGGGCCCGGTGGTGGGACGCCGTGGAGAGCGCGGGGTTCCAGCGGGAGCTGGCCCGTACCGAGCGGGCGCTGGTGCGGGCCGAGGACCGGGTTGCGGCCGACCGCGTGCTGGCGGTGGCCCGCGACGCGCGTCGGGCCGCCGCGCTGTCCGAGCCGGTGCGCCGGATCGCGCAGGCCCTGCGTCGGCCGCCCGGCGTCGACTTCCACCGGCTCTCCGCGGCCGAGCACCGCGAGATCTTCGACCTCGACATCGCACCGATGCTCCTGGACGGCACCGTTGCCCGGGAGCGGCCGGTGGCGGTGTTCGTGGTGGGCCAGCCCGGCGCGGGCAAGACCACCACCACACTCATGGTCAGGCGCGCGATGCGCCCCGGCACGGTCCACCTCGCCGGCGACGACCTCAAGATGATGCACCCCGACTACTACGACCTGCTGCGCTGCGAGGCGCGCGAGGCGGGGGCCGCGATCCGCGCGGACTACAAGGCCTGGTTCGCCATGGCGCAGGCGTACGTGCGCGAGCGGCGCGGCGACATCGTGATCGAGACCGCCCCCGGCAGCGCCCGCAACGTCCTGGCCGACGCCGAAGCGTTCCACCGCGCCGGCTACCGCGTCCAGATCCTGGCGCTGGCGGTGCGCGCCGCCGACAGCCGCCAGGGCACCGCCGCCCGCTACGCGGACGCGCAGCGCCACGGAACTCCGGCGCGGTTCACCACCGCGGCCGGGCACGACCGGTGCTTCGAGGCGGCGGCCGCCGCCGTCGATCAGGCCGCCTCCTCCGACGCGGTCGACGACCTGGTGGTGATGGGCCGCGACGGGCGCGCACTGTGGCGCCGGGGACACTCCGGCGGCACGCCGGGCTGGGCGCTGCACGTCGAGCGGAACCGCCCCTACATGGAGGCGGAGGCGCGGCGCTTCCTCACGGTGCAGGCGTCGGTGCGCCGGGCGCTGCCCCAGCACCGCCGGGAGGTGGAGGAGATCGCGGCGCTCGCGCGCCCGCTCCTGCCGGAGCGTCTGCGGCCCCTGCCGCTGGATGTGCCGCCCGCCGGGCCGCTGCCCGCCGTGCCAGCCGCCTGAGCACCGGTCAGCTCCCGCCGGTCAGCTCCCCCAGGACCGCCGTGTAGTGGTCGGCCAGGCGGGCGGCCTCCCCGGCGTCCACGCCGTCCTTCAGCCGCTGGAGGTCGGTCATGGCCTGCTGCCGGGCCTCCAGCAGAACGTCCAGGTCCGCCGGGTCGGCGCCTTCCCGCACCGCTCGGCGCAGGTCGCGGATGCCCGAGCTGTACCAGGCCGCCACCGCGGTGATGACCCGCGCCGCCCGGTCCCACTCGTCGGGGGGCCACTGCGGGCCGGAGCCGGCCGGCAGGCCGGGGTTCTCAGCGGGGCCGTCCTCGGGACGGGGGTCGGGCACGGTGGCACCACCTCGGATCGGATCGTCACGGTCGCCGCCAGTCTCACACGCCAGGCCCGCCGCCGATGCCGCGCCCGGTCGTCCCGGCGGCCCGATGGCAGAGCGCTTCGGCGGCCGGACGATCGGTACCGCCGCCGGTGGGCGAGGGCGTAGGTTGATGGCCGGTCAGACACAGGGGGAGAGGGCACACGTGGCGCGAGACCTGCGGGCGCTGTTCGGCTCGAACGAGCGGGTAGGCGCCGACGAGGCGTTCACCAACCGGGAGGGCCAGTGGCGCACGGTGACGGACGCGCTCGCCGAGCACCTGGCCCGGATCGGCGCCCCGGACTTCGACGTCCAGGACCTGGAGGCACCACGGCACAACGTGCTGGTCTTCCACGGGGTGGGCGGCATCGGCAAGACCACCCTGTCACGGAAGCTCGAGGCCGCGCTCGCCGCCTCCGAGGACCGGCCCGCGCAGTGGGGCGAGCCGACCTGGCCCACCTCGCCCCGGCTGCTGCCGGTCCGTGTCGACCTCGCCCGTTCCGCCGGCACCGACTTCGAGCACCTGGTCCTCGCCCTGCGCGCCGCGCTGGCCGGCCTGGACCGCCCGCTGTCCGCGGTCGACCTCGCGCTCGGCCGCTACTGGGAGCACAATCACCCCGGCGAGCCGCTGGAGGACTACCTGCGCCGCGCAGGCCTGGCCGGCCGCGCCGGACGGGCCCTGCCCGGCCAGCTGCAGGCCGCCCTCGGAGAGGCCGCCCAGCAGCTGGGCCTGCCCGGCGCGATCGGCTCCGCCGTCGGCCAGGTCACCACCGCCGCCGTCCGGGCGGTGCGCGAGCGCCGCGCCGCCGCCCGCGCCCTGGCCGGCTGCCCACGGCTCGCTGACCTCCTGGAGGCCGAGCCGGACCTGGAGGCGCTCTCCTACTACCCGCACCTGCTCGCCTACGAGATCGACCGGCTTCCCGCGAAGAAGGCCGTCGTGCCCATCGTGCTGCTCGACACCTTCGAGGACACCGGCGACCGCACCAACCGCGACCTGGAACGCCTGATCCAGCGCGTGGTGTGGCTGATGCCGAACGCGCTGTTCGTCGTCACCGGCCGCTCCCGCCTCCAGTGGGCCGATCCCGCGCTGCAGGGCCAGCTCGACTTCACCGGGCCCGCCGCCTGGCCGCAGCTCGCCGCCCACATCCCCACCGCCCGTGCCGACCGCGCCGGGACGGCCGACCCGGCGGGCACCGGTACAGCCGAATCCGTCGGCCCGGGCAACCAGGCCGGGACGGCCGTCAGCCGGCAGATCCTGATCGGCGACTTCAGTCCCGAGGACTGCGAGGACTACCTCACCCGCCGCCTCACCAGCGACGGCCGGCCCCTCATCGACGACCAGCTGCGCCGGATCATCACCGCCCGCTCCCATGGCCTGCCCCTCTACCTGGACCTCGCCGTGCTGCGCTTCCTGGAGATCCGCCGCACCCGCACCGCCGAGCCCGCCGACTTCGAGCACGACTTCCCCGCCCTGCTCGCTCGCACCCTCCAGGACCTCACCGCCGACGAGCGGCATGTCCTGCGGGCCGCGAGTCTCCTGGACGCCTTCGACGTTCCCCTCGCCACGGCCGCCGCCGGCCTGGAGCGCCAGGCCGCCGCGCTGCGCCTGATCGAGCGGCCCTTTGTCCGCGAGCACGAGGCCGCGTTGTGGCCCTACCACCTGCACGCCGTCGTGCGCTCGACGATCCGCCGTGCCGACGACCACACCGACGACCGCTGGTCCCCGGATGACTGGCAGCACGCCGCCGCCCGGGCCCTCGACGCGCTCGGCGCCCGGTGGACTGCCGGGCGGGACGCCGGCGGCCGGGCGCTGCTGACCGGTTGCCTGCGCCAGGGCCTCGTCCTCGCCCGCGACCACCGCCTCGGCCTCGGCTGGCTCGCCGACGCCGCGTGGGCCTACGTCTCCGACTCGGTGTGGGAACCGATCGCCCCGCCCGCACCCGCCGCCGACCCCGGGCAGAGCGCCGGGCACGGGCCGGCCGGCACCGCGGTCCTGCAGACGCCGGCCGACGCCCTGGTCGAGGCCCTGCGCACGCTCGCCGCCCGCCAGCGCGAACACCGCACCCACACCGCCGACCGCCTCACCCGCGTCATCGACAGCCGGCTGCTGCCCGCGGACCTGACCGACCTCGCCCTCTACTACCGGGCCAAGGCCCACCGCGACCTCGGCCGCACCGACGCCTCCCGCCAGGGCATGCGGCAGGTCGCCGCCGGCACCACCCGCCTCGCCCCCGCCGCCCGCCGGGGCCTCGCCCACCTCGCCCGCCTCGACGGCGACTTCCCCACCGCGCTCGCCGCCGCCCAGAACCTCGGCTGGGCCGGCCGCCGGCACCGCGTCCTCGGCGACCTGTGGTGGGTCCACGCCGAGATGGACCAGGCCGCCGCCGCCTACGAAGCCGCTCGCGCCGACGCCGAACACCACGGTGTCGCAGGCGAGGCCGCCACCTCCCAGGCCCAGCTCGCCTTCGTCCGCGCCTTCACCGACCCCCAGGCCGCCGACGACGACCTCCACCTCGCCGAACAGCTCCTGGCCGGCCTCGACCTGCGCGCCACCACCCTCACCACCCGCATCGCCGCCCTCGTCCGCGACGCCGGCACCCCCGGCGACACCGTCCCCGAACGCGCCGACGTCCTCGGCGCCGAGGTCCGCGCCTCCGGCGTGCGGGCCGCCGAGGCCGCGCTCGCCCTCGCGATCTGCTTCCACCACGCCGTCCTCGACGACCCCGACGACCAGAGCGCCCTCGCGATCGCGATCCGCGACCTCGACCACCTCACCCGCGGCCGCGACTACGCCTACTACACCGACATCGCGACCTTCATGGCCGGCCAGGAGCTCCAGTTCCCCTCCCCCGCCCGCTGGTACGACGGCCCCGACCAGGTCCGCGACCGCTGGCGCGCCCTCGTCACCGCCCGCCGCACACACCTCCGCCTCTGACCCCGGGCAGGGCAGGCGGGACGCGGCCGTCCGGCAGCAGCGGCCCCGCTTCCCGCCGATGTCACAGCCCTTCCCCGCCGCTGACCGGTCGTCTACGGTGAGGCCCCCGAACACCGGAGGCCCCGTGCCGGACAGAGCAGACCCCACGCCGCAGTACCGCACCTACAGCGGGGAAGACGAAGCCACCGGCGCCCGCTTCGTGATCGCCTACGAGGGCGACGAGGAAGCCGACGACGAACGCAAGGCGCAGCTGCGCGCCATGATCCGGCGGGTCATCGCGGACCTGCCGGACGAACAGCCGCAGGAGAACACCCGGCCAGCGCTGCGGCTGGTACGCGGTGACGGCTCCTGAACACGCCGCGGGTCCGCACCCCAGCAGGGTGCGGACCCTACGACGGCGAGACGCCGCTCCGGGGATGGCCATCGCGGGCGCGGCCCAATGGCCGGCCGGCACCGGATACCGTGGTCCCAGAGGCAGAGGCAGGAGGAACCCGATGAGTGTCCAACCCGTGTACCAGCCCCCGCAGCCCCGCGTGCCCCGTACTCCCGACGGCATCGCCGCCGCGCTGCAGGGCGGCCGCCGCATGGAGTTCTACCGCGAACTCGGCCAAGCACCCATCGACCAGGCCGAACAGGTGCTGAACCGCTGGTGGTGCGAAGCGGAGATGGACACCGACCCCGCCCAGGACCGCACCATCGCCGCCGCCCGCAATGGCACCCTGCCCACTACCACCATGGCCGACGTCCTACGGCTGCGGCGCGAACGGGGCGGGGACCTGCCGGGTGAGTAACGGAGAACCGGACGACCTCTGGCCGGTCCTGCCGTCCGAAGCCGTCCAGGACGCCCTGTCCGACCCCAGCCTGCCCGTCGACCTGTTCTCCGTGATCGTCGCCCTCACCGTCGCGATCGCCGAGAACCCGTGGCTTCCGGAGAGCACCGCGCGCGACAGCGCCGGCGACTGGCGCCGCCTCCCGATCCCCCACGGACGCGGCCTGGTCGAATACGTCATCGACCCCCACAACCACGTCGTGCGCCTCACCCGCGTCATCCCCCTCTGACACGCCACCGCCCCACAGCCCGCCCCGGCGCCCAGGCCCGTATTCCGCAACGGCGGGCTCAGGAGGAAGCCGAGCCTTCGCCGTCGGGGAAGCCGATGCCGCCGCTCACCGGGCCCCGAGCCGGCCAAGGACCGCGGACGCGGGAGTGCCGGGGGCGGCGCCGGCCTGGACGGCGGCATGAATCCGGTCGCCCTCCGGGTCGCGGTACAGCTCGGCGCGGAGCCACCACCGCTGCAGCACGCCGCCGATCGTCGTGTCGTCGGCCTCCCCCATCTCCCGGTAGAACTCCATCCGCTGCGCGGGGGGCAGGGCCTCGGCGACGCCGTCCTGCGTGCGCGGGACGGGCCGGCGGCCGTCGTGGGGGCCATGCAGGGACGCTGCGCTCACCGTTCCTCCAGACATCTCGTACGGGCGGGACCGGTCCCAGTGTCCCTGGGCCGGAGCCCCGGGCCGATACACGGCCCCGCGTTCACCGGGGAGCCCCGGGCACCGTCAGATCTGACGGTGCCCGGGGCTCCCCGGAGCCACCACACCGGTAGCGGGGTCTGTGGGCTTTCGCGTACAGCACGGCACCGGCCGTGGAAGGATGACCGCCGGCCATCACTATGCGGGAGGGGTCAGTGACGCTCCGTCGAGAAGAGTGGATCGTACTGGAGGACCTGGCGGACCACGGCGAGGACGGCTGGGCAACGGGTACGCGGCCGCTGGGGAAGCGGTACCGCGCCGCCACGATCGTGCGGGGCCTGGCCGGGCACGGCCTGTGCGAACTCGCCCCCGACGATGTCCTCGCCGCCCTCCTCGCCGCCGACGGCGCGCGCCCGGACTGGGCGGCACGGATCACCGGCCTCGGCCGGACCGTCCTGACCTACCGGGCCCTCCAGCAGAACCCGGTACCTCAACCGGACCCGAACCCGGCGCCGGCCCGGATCGACGTCCGCGGCGCGGACATGGACATCCTGCGCAGCACTCTCGCCTCCGCGGAGGCCGGCGCACTTCCCGGGGTCGACGTCCCGGCCCTGCGGACGGCGCTGGCCGGCGCCAGGCCGGTGTCCGGCTCCTCGCGGCACACCATGAACCCGACCGAGGACGAGCTGGCGGCGGTGCACTCCGTTCTCCACCTGGAGTCCCTGGTCCGGGACGCCACCGGCTACCACCACCTCCTGCGGCAGCTACCCGTCGGCTTCACCGGGCGGACCGTTCAGGTAGGGACGGCGCGCGGACCGGCCCTGGTCCGCTGCACCTGAGGATCGCACCGCCCGACACTGCACGCGACGGAGGGGCCGACATGGGGTGGTTCTGGGACAGCCCGGAGATGGCACCACCTGGTCACCGCGCGCCGAACCCACGGCGCCCGCTGAACCACGGGCAGGCCATGGAACTCGGCCTCGCCGCCGACCTTGGCTTGGCATGATCTGACCACGCACGATTCGGGAAGGCAGCACTGCGATGGCCGTCGGCTACAAGATGCTCGAAGCACGTACCAACCAGGGCGTACCGGTGCGGGCGTCGAAGATCGCCTCGCTGCCCAAGAACGCCAAGCCGCTCCACTGCCGGTACTGCCCGAGCAAAGTGGAGGGCGTGGGCGCCCACTTCCGGGGCAAGGACGGGCCCAACCCCACCAAGGTCGGCGCGCACTTCCGCCTCGCCGGCGGACACCGGCACGAGGCCGGCTGCGCGTACAACCCGGTCGAGGTGCTGACCGCCATCGCCCGCGGCTCCCACGGCCTGGCCCAAGCCGAGGACGGCGGCCGGCTGCGCCTGGTGATGCCCGGCGACCTCGGCGCTTCCAAAGCCCAGCTGCCCCAGCCGGCCGACGGCGAGGCCACCGCGGGCAGCCGCTCGCTCACCTTCACCACCGCCCGGCCCACGATCCCACCCGCGCTGAACTCCGCTGCGAAGATCGTGCACTTCCTCCAGCTGCACGACTTCGACCCGGAGGCGGTCAAGCTGTTCCGCATCGTCTACGGGGACAGCATCAAGCCGATCCCCTGGCACCGCTTCTGCTACCACCCCGACACCGCGGCCGGCCTCCACCAGGTGCTGACCCGCCGCCCGGGCCCGCGCCACCCGGTGGCGTTCTACGGGACCGTCAAGCGCACCTCCGAACCGGGCGGTCACCACGCCTACGCCACCCTGGCTACCGGCCAGCGCTCCCACGACGGCGGGAGTACCTTCAACGTCCGCTTGCGCACCGCACACCCCGAGCTGCTGGAAAAGCTACAGCCCGGCCGCCACGTGCTGGCGATCGGCACCTGGAGCGTCTGGGCCGAGGCCAACGAGGTCCGGCTGTGGGTCGAGGCCCACTGGCAGCTGGCCTTCTGGGACACCGACCCGGTGACCGGAGCACCCCAAGGCATCTCCTGTCCCGCCCCGCTTCCACCCACGTTCCCCCGGCCGACCCAGCGCCCGGCCCGGCGAAAGCCCAGACCCGCACGGCCCCGGACCACTCCACCCGCCCCAGTGCCTGCCGCGGACAAGCGGGCCGGCGCCGCACCCGCCGAAGCCCTCGAACAGTCCGCAGGGCAGTCCCAGGCCGCCGCGGTCGATGCGCCCATCGTGCTGACGGTGCCCATTCCGCCCCGCCCGGACTACGCCCCGACGGTTCACCTCACTGCCATCGAGCCCCCAGTCGAGTGGCCCGACACGCCTCAGCGATGACCAGAGCCCGCCGGGTACCGGTTCCGTACAGCGCCTCAGCTCTGGTTACGCCGGCGCAGCTCTTCGAGGATGGCGGTCTGCCCCGCTACGACGCTCTCCAGAACCCGGCTGTGCTCGCTCTGACCGGCGACGAGGACACCGACCGCCTGGGCGAGGCCCTGGATGGCCTGTCCCTGTTCGAGCTGAGTCTCGCGCAGCGCGTTCAGGACCTGGGTGTGGGCACGAAGAGCGGTGCGCATCTCGGCGGTGTCCCGGTCCGCCATCGCCGCGAGCGCGCGGGTTTGCGCGGACTCCTCGCGCAGCCGGTCCACCTCCGCCTCGAGCGCGGCCAGCCGCTGGCGCACCTCATCCATGCTGTTCTCGCTCATGTTCTCCATTGTCCAGGTCCCTCCCGATCGGCCGCAGCCAGCGGTTGGCTTCGTTCAGCGTAGCTGCGTGTCGTCGCCGAGCGTGACCGCCCGGAGCGCCCCGGGATTGTCCGTTCATGCCGCACTGGCACGGGATACCGCACGCCCGGCGGTGCGCAGCGGGATCGCCCCGGCCCGGGTGGCGCGGGTGAAGGCGAGAGCGACGCGGTGGCGTTCGCGCTGCTGGCGAGCGTGCTGGTCGGTGTCCGGAGCCGGGGTGTTCTCGATCGCGGGCCGGTGGGCGTCCTCGGGCTCGCGCAGCCGGTTGTAGTGCCGGGTCAGGATCGCCTCCCGCTGAGTGGTGGCTTCGTCGAGCGCGGCCTGGCGGGCGACGGCCTGCTCGCGCATCTGGGCGGCGTGTCCTCCACCGCTGGCCGATGGGCTCCCTCGGGCTCGCGCAGGGTGGAGCTGCGACACTGCCTGGCTACTCCGGACGGCGGCCGGTGAGGTGCTCCCAGTGGTCGCATGCCTCGTCCAGCTCGCGGCGGGCCTGCGGAATGCGCGCGTCCGACTTCTGACGGGCCGTGACATCCGCAAGTCGTCGTCGGGCCTGCTCCGGGCCGGTGGTGTCCGCGATCACCTTGCGCAGTTCGGCCTCGGCCTGCGGTACCTTCGCCAGGCGCTCGGCCTTGGACACCTTGGCGTCGGCAGCGGCGTTGAACGCCTCCACGACGAACGCCCGCACCTCGGCCTCGGACGTCGCCTCGTCCAGCTCGACGGACACCATCTGCTGCCGGCCCGTCGGCAGCGCCAGGTAGATGTGGCCGTTCTTGCCCGAGTACTCGCCGCGGATCGAGACCTCGTTCAGCGGGTACCGGTTGATGCGGCCCTCCGCATGAACCTCCAGCACGTGCTCGTACAGCCACAGCCCCCGACCGAGGATCGCAGCGGGCCCGTGCCGGGGTCGCGGAGCGCGGCCAGGCGTGCCCGGGCCAGATCGACCCTGCTCTGGTAGGCCTGCTCGGCCAGCGCGACGCTTCCGCCGGCCACCTCGCGTTCGCGAGCCGCCTGGTCCTGCAGCCCGCGCAGCGCCCTGCGGGCCGTGTCCAAGTCCCTGCGGTCGGCGGCGTACAGCGCACCGAACGCGTACCGCCAGCCACCGGGGTATCGACCCATCCGCCAGACCACCACCCCCGCGGCCACGAGTACGCCGATCACGATCCAGGCCACGAACCCCACCACACCCTCCCTCTCTCTCGTCCGGCACCGGCCAGGCGCCCGGGCCGAGCCGATCGTACGAACGCCGGCCCAACCGCGTGCGGGAATCCGGAAACCCCCGACGTTCACCTCTTCCGGCGCCGCTTGCCCTTGCCGTCGGCGGGACTCTGGGGCGGTGGTGCCGCCTTGGGGCTGGTCGGGTTGCTGCTGTACATGCCGGATGCCGGTGTTTGAGGTGCTGATCGGGGAACCAGTGCATCGGTGCCGCTGACCCACCAGTTGATGTCCGCCCACTGGGCCAGGGTGACCTTGCCGCCGGCGCGCTTCGCCTCTTTGGTGAGCTCGTCTACCAGCTCCCGCAGTTCGCGGCCGGTCAGACGGCTCGACCGGCGCTCCAGGTCGACGATGATGTTCTTCATCCGCTGATGCGCCATCTCTTCTGGGTCGACGCGCGATGACTGGGGCCTTGGCACGCGAACGGTTCGGATCTCCTGTTGGGCGTCGCGAGCTGCCCGGGCTCGGCGCGCGGTGGCGGCGCCAAGGGCTTCGTCGGCGTTCCAGGTCCATCTGTCCCGCGGGTCGTGGGCTTTGAGGAGCGCCTCCGCCTGGGCGGCGATGGCCTGGTGCCCGGGGGTCCGGTCCCGGGCAGCTTCGGCGTCCACCTGTGCCAGAAGGGCGCGAACCTCGCTGGGCTTACGCTTCTGGACGGCCTGGTCGAGCTGGCCGAACATCTCCTCGCGCTCTCGCTGGCGCCTTCAGTGCAACGCCGATCACTACCGCTGTCGTGTGAAAAACGCCCTGGCCTTCTCGTCTGCGGCGATGGGCGGCGCATTCACCCGGCGGCACGCGGCGGACTGAGCCGCACCGTCAAGGGCGACCTTGACGGTCGTCGTGCTGGCAAGGATGTCTGGCGCAACCACCTCGGGGGCAACCCGGATCGCAGACCGGGCTCCACCGTGCTCGCGGATCCAGTCGATCATCGCCCATTCCCCACCCGTTAGGGCCAGCGTGTGTAACGCCGGCCCCGGGTCCCGGAACCGCCCCGCCCGATCCTCGTGCCCCGGCTCGGGCTCGTACGCTTCGACCGCTGCGACGACCTCCGCGACAGGATCCTGGTCGCCAAAGTCGAACCACTCCCCGTGGGTCCGGTACCCGCCGGTCGGTGCTGCGCCCGATCTTCGCCGTCCGGCTGCTCGCGGCGGTGATCAGGTAGACGAATTCCTCTGTCGGCTGTGCCATCCTCCGCCCGTCCTACAGCGCTGGGTTTCTGCCGTGCACCGTAGTTCTGGGGCCCGACACAAACGGTCAGCCGACGGCGCGCAGCCGGGTGCGGCCGGCCTTGGGCGGGGCGGCCTGGTAGTCGGGGATCAGGATGGGCGGCACGCCTTCTCGGGCGGCGCGGGCCATGGCGGCCTGCATCTCGAGTTCGGAGCTGTAGCCGGCGATGGCGGGGTGGAGGCGGTAGCGGTAGCCCTTGCGCAGGACGAGGCCGCGCTCGACGAGGAGGGTCATCCCGCGGCTAACGACGGAGGGCAGGATCTGGAGTTCCTCGGCGATGTCCTGCTGGGTGAGGGGGACGACGCCGCCGGGGTTCTGGTGGCGGACCATGACGGACAGGACGTTCGTCGCGGTGGGGGTCAGTTCGAGGCGCGGCAGCATCCCGAACAGGTCGGTGACCATCAGCATGCTGTCGACTCCTTGTTCCCGGTCTGGAGGGCTGCCAGTCCGATGATGTCAGGGAATCCGTTCTCCAGGGCGAGTGCCCGGAGTTCGGCGAGGAACGTCTGCTGCTCGTCCCCGTTGCCTTTGTACGCGATGAGGGGGTTGAGCTGCCAGACTCCCCGGCCGACGCTGCGGATGTAGTTGCGGGCGGCGAGGTGCTTGAGGGCGGGGCTGACGCTGGAGCGGCTGGTGCCGATCTCCTCGGCGATCTCGCGCTGGATGGCGTGGCAGACGCCGCGCTCGGCCCTGCCGACGATGTTCGACAGCACGGCGCACTGGAGCCTGGTCATCTCGCCGGACATCAGTGCCTGGGGCAGGACGTAACGGGCGAAGTAGCGGCTGAGGAGGGCGTAGCCGTCGGAGCCGAGGACCTCGTGGGGTGCGCGGCGGTAGAACCTGGTGCGGGCTTCGTAGACGCCGTCGGGGAGGTGTCCGGCGTAGCCGCGGACGATCTCGGAGGCGAGGTCGCGCTGGTTCTGGGGGCCGGCTGGCTGCAGCTTCGGTCGCCGAGTGCGCTCGGACGCCTGCCTGCGGGTGTTGCCGCGCCCTGCTTCTGCCTGTGCCAAGGCCCTGATCCTTTGCTCGTGTCGGCAGCAGGCTACATGTTCTTCGCGATGGTGCGAAGGATTCTGCGCGGAGGTGCGAAGTGCGTGTCGCGGGTGGGTAGCCGGGCTCTCACGGGGGAACTCATCCGGGCAGGTCAGGTGATCACGCGGGCCATCTCGTGGCGCATCCGCCCCCAATTCAATGTTTCGCAGCATTGCGAAACATTGGGTGCGAATGTGGGCTTCCAGTGACACCAGAACACCTCTGGTGTCGACTAGGCCATACCTTTGATTTTCCAAGTTCGCAGGTCAGAGGCACATTCACGCGAGCGTCCTCTTACAAAAAAAGGCCCGCCCCAACGCCGCGCAAGCTCAGTGGGCGACCGTAATCGTGACTGCTGGGACCTCACATCCCTGTCCCAGTACACCCGCCGTTCCACCTTGGTGCGCTAATGCCACCACCCGGGTTGGGTTCCACATGGTCTGTTGACAGGGGTAGGGCGAGGTCACTGCACCAACCACAGAAGTCGGTTGGCACCGGAACCAGGTCCTAGCCGCCATTTCCCGTAGGCATTCAGGCCCCTGGCAGCCGTGCTCCGAAGCTGTCGGCACCAAGGCCGAACAGGTGGATACGGGCGCCCAACTGGTCCGGTGAGCGCTCCCAGGTGGACTGCAACTTCTTCGTGAGGTGGGTGGTGGGGCAACCACCTGGCAGGAGGGCCAGGTCGGAGTGCTTGGTCACGGTCGTGCCGGCAGGCAGCCTGGCCAGGCACAGGCACTGGCCACCACCTTTACCGGGGGCAACTGCCCAGTGCCCGGGCCGGCCACGGCCTGGGCCGGTGCGGGGACGGGCCGATGGCGGGGCCGGCCACGGCCCTGACGGCGGATCCGGCGGCGCAGGGCAGGCGGCAGTGGATGGTCCAGCGCATCCGGGCGCTGGCCAGGGTGCGGTAGCGGAGCGCGCCGCGCCCGGCCACCCGGTCTGCTGTCGACCGCAATGGTCTTGTGGTTGCCGCCCCGTCCCGGCCCGGGCGGAAGGGCAGGTCGGTCACCAACGACACGGGGAGATCGAGGGGCCGGTCAGGGCACGATGTGCACGGTGACGTAGAGGTCGCCGTTCTCGCCGCCGTTGGTGCCACGCTCGCCCAGGCCGCGGAGCCGGACACGCTGTCCTTCGCGGAGGCCGGCGGGGAAGCGGACCTGGTGCTCCTGGACGCGCTTGGGCACTCGGCCGGTCCCGCGGCACAGCGAGCACCAGCCGTTGTCCTGGCGGCGGGGGTCGCCGGCGCAGTCGGGGCAGGTGCTCCGGGCGTTCTGCCGCAGCGGCACGGTGGCGCCGTGCCGGGCTTCCTCCCGGCTGAGCGTGACGTCGGTGGTGTAGTCCTTGCCGCGCCGGGGCGCGTGGCGGCCGTAGTAGTGCTCGCCGATCTCGTTGAGGGCGGTGCGGACTTGATGGGCGTCCTGGGGGCGGTCGTCGGGGTTCTTGGCGAGCAGGCGGGCGACCAGGTCCTCGAGTTCGGGGTAGATGTCGGGGCGCAGGGCGCGCAGGTTGGGGGGTGGCTGGGTGGCGTGCTGGTGGGCGAGGTTCCAGAAGGTGGCGCCGGTGAACGGGGGTGTCCCGGCGAGGGCTTCGTGGAGGACGCAGCCGAGCGCGTACAGGTCGGAGCGGTGGTCGAGCTCGGCGGTGAACGCCTCGGGGGCCATGTAGGCCGGGGTGCCGATGAGGACGCCGGTGGTGGTGATGTCGTGCTTGGGCTCGTTGCTCTTGGTGATGCCGAAGTCGACCACCTTCGCGGTGGAGGCGGCGGACTCGTCGTCGAGGACCATGATGTTGGCGGGCTTGATGTCGCGGTGGACCAGGCCGGCGTCGTGGGCGGCGGCCAGGGCGTCGGCGACGCAGTAGCCGATGTCGAGGGTCTCACCCCGGCCGAGCGGTCCGTCGTTCAATGCGGCGGAGAGCGGATCGCCGTCGATCAGCTCCATCACCAGGTAGGCGATCTGGCGGCCGTCGTGGACGGTGGAGCCGAAGTCGTGGACGGTGACGATGCTCGGGTGGGACAGGCCGCCGGCGACTGCGGCCTCGCGGGCGAACCGGGCAACCTGGCGGCTGCTGTCGGGGCTGCCGTCCGCGGTGAGGACCTTGACCGCGACCCAGCGGTCGACCTTCGGGTCGTAGGCCTCCCACACCTGGCCGAAGCCGCCTGCTCCGATCCTCTCGACGAGTTCGTAGCGCCCGTCCAGCACGGTCCCCGCCTGCACGAACTCCCCTTCCGGTATCGGCTGCTGTCTGCGAGCCGTCGGTCACGCTACGCGAAACTCCGCGCATGCCGATGGTCGAATCTTCGTCTGACCCTGCCCTCATGGTGCTGGTGGTGCTGGGCTCGCGGGCAGGAGCGAACGGATGCTTCGGATGAGCCGGGCGGCCTCGGCCAGGCCGTGACGGTGGCACAGGAGAAGGAAGGAGAACACCGGCCAGACGGTCAAGGCGGCCGGGACTAGGATCGCCGCCTCGACGCCGGACTGTCCCAAGGCCGCTGCGAGGGCGAAGACCAGGAAGCCAGCCAGGCGGCTGGCCTTCATCAGCCGTCTGCCGTCGAGACGGTCCGGCTCCAGGGCAGCGGCCGGAGGGAGAGTGTCTTCCGGCAGCAGGTCGGTGAAGCGGTCGTAGGCAAGGTTGTTAGTGATAGTGGCGGCCAAGAGGCCGAGCTTCCGGGCCGCCGCCCGCCTCTCGACGAGCAGGCCGTCGGCAGCCCGGCCCAGGGCAGCCTCCACCCGCTCGATGTGCTGGTTCATTGTGGCCTTGAGTTCCTTGCCGGTGCCGAACATGGCGGTGGTGTGGTTGATGGCGACCCGCAGCGGTTGGCGGAGCTCGACGGCCTTGCGGCTGAGCGCGACCGTGTCGCTGTAGCGGCCGGCGGGATCGGAGCCAGCCAGGTCCACAGCGGCTCGCAGGAGGTCGAATGCCTGGTAGAGCGGCCGGTAGGTCGGGTTGATGTGCTGTCCGTCGCGGATGGAGGCCACCCCCGCAGCCGCGACGATGAGGAATACGAACCCTGCGACACCGAGCATGCCGAACCCCACGGTGGCGCTGGGTGCGCATTCTCCTTGTTCCGGGGTCAGGCGGCCTCCCGGGGTACACCCGGACTTGTTGTACATGGCGAGCGTGGAACAGAGGGCTATGGTCAGCATCGCTGGCAGGGCGAACACGCCCAGCCCTACTGGCTCGTAGGTCAGTGCGGCGCGGATCCTGATGGCGTCAAGCGGAACGCCGAGGGCGTCCGCCGCTTCTATGGCCGGTGCGAGTTTCTTCTCCACGCCCCGGTGGTGAAGTCGCCGGAGCGGGTGCCGCCAGCTCGGCGCGTTCACTGAAAGGCCCTGACGACCGCTTCGACGAGCTGGTGAATGCTCTGGCCCAGCGGGGTGGAGGCGATCAGCACCCCGAGGGTGACGGCGCTCAGCACTGTCACCAGTTCGTCGTTGCGGGAGCGGGCCTCGGTCCGCCGGCGCAGCCGGACGATGATGATGATCGCAAGGAATGCGCTCGCGCTGATCGTGTACTGCACCAATCCCACCCCGTGTCACGTACCGGAAACTCTCGGTGAGGATGCCAGAACATCCCCGGCTCCGGGCCCGGATCGGGAAAGCCGACCGGACCTCGCAGGCGGTTCGGCCTCCCACCGTCCGGATCCGGTCAACTCCTCGCAGTCAGCCCCGTGGTTGACCGGTTCCCCTGCGTCACGACGCCGTCCGCTCCTAGGCTCGCCGGCACACCGTGGACCAGGAGGGGAATGCCGTGGCCCGCAGGCCCGTACGCCGACGCACCACCACCGCCCGCCGCGGTCGCCGCGCCCGGCGGGCACGCGACCAGGCCGTCCTGCTCGGCGTGGGCGCCCTCGTCGCCTTCTCGCTGGCCACCGTCGCCGTCCAGTGGCTGGCCCACCACCTCCTCGCCCTCACCGGCATCATCGTCATCGCCTTGGGCACGGCCGCCGCCGTCGTGTGCACCCGCGCCGCCGCCGACCGCCGCGCCCACCACGCCCGCACCGCACAGCTGCGCCACATCGGCGCGTTCATGGGCATGAGCCCGAAGGCCTTCGAGCACGCACTCGCGGACCTGTGCCGACGCGACGGCTGCACGAAGGTCACCGTCGTCGGCGGAGCCGGCGACCTGGCCGCCGACGTGCTGGCCACCACCCCCACCGGGCAACGCATCCTCATCCAGGCCAAGCGCTACAGCGCCGGGACCCTCGTCGGTTCGCAGGACGTCCAGAAGGTCAACGGCACCTACCGTGACATCCACGGCTGCGACCTCGCCGTCGTCGTCACCACCAGCACGTTCACCAAAGCCGCCGCCGCGTTCTGCACGCAGGTCGGCATCCGCATGACCGACCACCGCGCCCTCGCCCTGTGGGCCGAGGGCACCGGCCGACCTCCCTGGCACTGACACCCCGGCCATCGCGCCTCCCAACAGGACACGCCTGAAGTCGGGGGCACCGCCTCGACGGCCTCCGGTTCCCGAGAGTCCCGGCCAACAGGGGCTGGAGGCTGCGGGCGTACGCTGATGGCCGGGGCCCTCACGTCGACGAGCGTGAGGGCCCCGGCCATCTCCAGGTCAGAGCTGATCCGGGATTCAGGGGCCGGCGATGATCCAGGTCACGAAGATCGCCGACATGCCACTGTGCAGGCGGTACACGACGCTGATGCGGTCGCCGGAGTCGGAGGCCGGGTCGGTGCGGGCGGTGTAGTCGTCGACCTCGGGGTCGGTGCCGCCGGGCACCGGGATACCGAGCCGCGGGAACACTGCCAAGCGCTCGAGGAGCTTCTCGACCGCGTCCAGCTCGCCGGGGCGCAGCGCGGTGAGTGCCTGCTCGGCGGCGTTGGAGAGGAAGACGTGCAGCGGCGCCGGCTGCTGGTGGGGCTGTTCGGTCACCGGTCGCCGCCGGCGGCGCGGACCCGGGCGAAGGCGTCGGCGGCTGGGGTCCACTGCTGTCCGCCGATGGGTGCGGCGAGGGAGGCCATCGCGCGTTCGTCGGTGCGCAGGGTGAGGCGGTGGCGGTAGGTGGCGATGACCTCGGTGACGGCGGCGAGGTCGCCGATCGGGGAGGCGTCGAGGGCGGCGGCCAGGGCCTGTTCGAACAGGTCGCGGTCGCCAGGCAGGCCGTACCTGCTGAGGGCGGTGCGCAGCTCGTGCAGGGTGGCCGGCCTCGGCGCGGCCGGGGCCTGGTGGTCGGGCTGGGTGGTCACCTGGTCCTCCTCCTGGGTGACGGCCGCCGTGGCGACGGTCCGCAGGGTCGACGGTAGCGGTCGGCGGGCGGGTGGTGGAGCGGTCCGGGTCACGCGGCACCGCTGAGGGTCATCGGCGGGCGGGCCGGGCGCAGCGGGACGGCGCCGGCCTGCTCGGTGCGGATGGTCGGGTCGAACGTGAAGTCCGGGTCAGCCGCGAGGCCGGCCCGGATTGCGTCCCACGCGGCCAATCGCACGGGGGTGTCTACGTCGCCCCTGCCGGTCCGGGCGGGGAAGGCGGCTGCAGGTGTTCGGCCCGGGCGAGCCACCGGTCGACCGCCTGGCGCTGGTCTGGTGTCACGAGGGAGCCGGCTGTCTTCGCTGTTTTGGCCAGGAGGAGCGCTTGGCGGCACAGCTCGTGGTTCGGCATCCGGGGGCTGTCGCGTTTGAGTTTGCTCAGGATGCGGCTCATCCGGGCGTGGGCGGCGCGGTTTTCGGCCTCCGGACGGTTCCGGGAGGCCGAATCCTCGGTGGTCTCCCTCGGCGTCGACATGGTGTTCGCGGCTCGCAGCCGTCGGCCGCGGGCGATCCACCGTTCGGCTTCCGCCTGCTGTGCCGGGGTGACCAGGTCGCCCGCGATCTTCATCATGGTGGCCAGCGAGTCCAGCACCTCCAGCATGGTGCGCGGGCCCATCCGGCTACCTAGGCGCCGCAGGTCGCTGAGGATGTCCCGCACTCGTCGGTGCGCCGACTCGGGGGGCGGGGGCAGGGGGTCGGGCTTGGACCGACGCGGATTCCGAGCGTCGGGCCGATGCGGGTCCTTGGCGGCAGAGGCAGGAGCCTTCTGGTTTCGGCGGGCCCGGGCGGCATGTTCCTGGTTCCTGAGGAAGTTCACCGCGTGGATGGCGATGTTGTGGTGTTCCGGGGTCCGGTGCCGGGCCTTGGCATTCGCGTGGGTGAGCAGGGTGCGTACGGCCTCGGTGTCGCCGTGTTGCACGGCTTGGCGCAGCGCCTCGAACAGTTCCTCGTGCTCGCGATGGTTTTCGTCGAGCCAGGCCCAGGCTTTCTCCAGTTGTACAGCGACTTCCCGGGGCGCGGGACCCCAGTGGGGGCCTGCGGCCTCGAGGTCGCGGCATGCGGCCTCGACGGCGATCCGGGAGCCGGACTCCATGGCGGCCTCCAGGCGGCGGCACGCGGGATGCGGCTCTGTTCGCGGGCCTTCCGGTGCCGGTGGCCTCCCGGTGCTCTGGGGGGCACCGGCGCGGACGATGCGTTCGACGGCCGGCGTGCGCAGCCCGTCCGGTGTCATCGAGCACTCGCCGAGGTCGAACCACTCGGTTTCCTGTGCGAAGGCCTGGGTGCCGATCCGCACGTGTCGGGTGGTGCCGACGCTGTCGAACGCCACCCGGTGCACGAACCGGCGGCGTGCCAGTGTTTCGTCGTCGACCGGCACGGACACGCCCAGGATCGGCTCCACGGACTCGTCGTCCCAGATCGGGGCCACCGCGGTGTCCAGGTGCAGGCGCAGGCTGCGGGTGCCGTGTTCCCAGGCGATGTCGACGACGGAGCCGAGTGGTTCGCGCAGGTGGACGGCACCGGGGTGGTCCTGGTGGTGGAGCCAGGTGATGGCGGCGGACTTCACGTAGAGGTGGTCGGCGCTGGCGACGTCCCGGGCCCGGCGGCCGCACGTGTGCCGGCCTGTTGGGTCGGGCAGGTGGGAGAAGTGGCAGACCCGGTCGGTGTAGAGCTTGGTGGTGAGCCGTTCGCCGCAGCCGCCGAGCAGCAGCCCGCACCAGAAGGTGTCCTCGGCGTGATGCCGGCGGAAGGCGTCCAGCTCGATGGCCTCGAGCGGCAGGATCAGCGGCTCCTCCGATTCTGCGCTGCCCAGCACCGCCGTCTGGATCCGCCGCTTGTCACCCGGCAACGACAACCTCCCCGGGACTCGGGCTCGACCATCGCGGCTCATCGTGCCACCGTGCCCGGGCCGGCAGCGGTGAAACAGCCGAAGTTCACCCTCCAACCAGGCCCGGGCGGTCTTGGGGTCAGGTCGTGGGCGGGGGCGTGACCTGGCAGACGACGACGAGTTGCAGGCGGGGGACGACGTAGTAGGCGAGCAGGCCGCCGGCGACGTCGAGGTAGCGCATCGGCTCGCCGCTGCCCTGGTAGGAGGTTCCGTCCAGGTAGAGCGCTTCGGCGGCGCGGACGAGTTCATCGGCCCGCTGCTCGACGGCGGCGAGGAAGCCGGCCGGGGCGCCGGCGGTGACGTGCTGCTCGCTGGGGAGGTACTCCCAGCTCCAGGTCACGCGTTCACCGCCGCGTAGGCGGCGCGGTAGAGCTCGGCGACGGTGGCGGCGTGCTCGCGGCACTCCTGGACGGTGCCGGCGTGGTTGGCGAGGTAGTTCGCCCGGTGCCAGGCCTGGGCGGTGGTGGGGTGCCGCTCGATCTCCACGACGGCGGCCCAGTGCGCCACGAACGAGCGGATCGGCTGGACGCTCCCGGCCGTGATGGCCTCGGCCATGGCCTTCGTCTGCCCGTCGATCATCTCGGGAAGACGATCCGCGGCGACGACGGCCAGCGCGGCCTTCAGCGCGGCCGGACTCTGCTCGGGCCGGGGGATCAGCTCGACTTCATCGTGCAAAGGCTGACTCATGGCGGCACTCCATCTCTCGTCTGCTGCGAGGCTACTCGCTCCGGGACGGACGGTCGGCGGCCTCACACGGCACCGCGAGCGGGAGCCAGCCGCGGCTGGCGAGCGATGCGCAGCGCGGCCGCTTGTGGCCCGGGTGGCGCGCCGGTGGCGTTCCGCCTGTACCTCCCCTGGCCAGCCGCCTGCCCGGTCAGCCCAGGCCCGTGCTGATCTTGTACGGTGTTTGCCGGGCGAGGGCCAGCACCGGTTTGAGCAGGCCGGTCCACGGCTCGTCGTGCTCGCCGTCGTCCATCGCGGCTGGTGTCCCGCTTGGCGCGGGCTTTGTCGAGCGCGGGCTGGCGGCGGCCTGGTGGCGCGTGTGCTGGCAGGGCTGCTGGCGTTTGGCACCGGCAGCGGCGGCTCGGCGGGTATCAGATATCGACTCGGTGTCGCTGAATCTCTTCCGCGTTCCATCCCGTGACGGCCGCAACGTCCTTGTCCGGTGTCGAAAGCGACAAGAGCCATTCGCGCAGCGCTTCGGCCAAGGAATCGGGCAGGCCGAAGGAGTTCACCGGGAGCTCGTCAATGTCCTCGCCAACGTGGTCGATGTGGAACCACATGCCCGTGGGGTCTAGGCGGGCCGTCGCCGCATCGTAACCATCGACGCCATTTGTACCGGCCTCAATCAGCGCACCTGAGCGCCAGTCTGTGATCTCCCACGAGTCCATTCCGGTCTGACCACCGTTCACGATCCGGTGCCCGGCCTCTTCGAGGCGCCGGATCTCTCCCTCGCGAGCCTCCGCGGCTCCCAGGTTCTCGCGCAGAAGCTCGCAGATGTACTCCCTGATCGGCCCGTCGAAAGCCGTCTGCTGGGTGTTGCCAGTCGTGCCGCTGGTGGTCATGGCCATCTCCTTCACACGCCGTGCCTGTGGTGGTGTGGCAGTCTCGCACGCAGCTGGGCTGCGCGCGGCGTAGGTGGGCCTGCCAGGGTGTGCGGTCAGCGGGCGGACCAGATTGGGCAGTCGGCCGTGTGGCGGGTCAGCATGAGCACGGTTCCGCCGTCCGTGACCTGCCGCTCGTGCGAGACCGCGCAGCACCTTGCCGGTGCCGTAGGCATCGCCTGGACGATGACGGGAGTCTCGTCCCGGTCCGGCACCGCGGTACGCGGCCACCCCGGTTCCGCGCCTGGCCGCCCGGGACGGCGAGGGGAAGGCCGGCGGCTGGCCCGCTCGATGGGGACCCCGAGAGCTCGGGCGCGTGCGTGAAGACGGCGACGGTCACGGCGTTCGGACATGGTGACACCCTGCCCCCTCTCGCCCCCCCCTCAACGCCACCCCCCAGCAGAGCACCGTCGGCCGGCCGACCACACCGGGCAATTCGCGACCGGCTTCGAGGCGCCTCGGCCCCGGTCAGATCTGTGGAACCCGTACGGGTCAGGGCCGTGTGGAACGGACGGGGGCTTCGGGGAACACCTCGATCCGCGGTCCCTTCGGCGGGGCGAGAACGTCGCGGTAGTGGTGGTCGAAGGACAGGATCGCCGGGCACTGGAGCCGCCAGGCGAGGACCGCGTTGACGGCGTCGGCCAGGCCAAGCCCGTGCCCCTGGTACTGGCGGAGCAACTGCTCGGCGTCGGCATACAGGCGCCGGTCGGCCGGCGGCAGGACAACGAAGCCCTGCCCGGCGAGCGCGCCCAGGCGCGTGATGGCGTTGACGGCCTCCGTCTCACCCGCCCGGCGGGCCAGGAGGTGATCGAGCTCGGTCATCACCATCGGGGAGACGATGAGGACCCGGGCGAGGGAGAGCGCTTCGGCGCCCTGGGCGTGGAGGTCGTCCTTGCGGTTGAACGCCGCCAGCAGCACGGAGGTATCGGCGACCGCGACACCGAGCGGGGCGGCGCTCACCGGCCGGTTCCCTCGTGCAGCCAGTCACCGGCGCCGGCGGCCAGGTCCGGCGGGCCGTCGAACAGCCCCCAGTCCGCCAGCGGCGCGGCGGGAATCGGCAGGACGCCGGCCGCGTGCTCGATCGCCAGCTCCTCCGGGGTACGGCCGAGCACGGCGGCCAGGTCCCGCAGGATCTGCGCCTCCACCCCGGACACGGTGACGCTTGCGGTGATCGACGGCTGCGCGGGCGGCTCCGGGGCCGGTTCCGACTGAGGGCTCATCTTCACTCCGTCCAGGAGGTGGGGTTGCAGGTCGACGGTAGCGGCCAGCGGGCCGGTGGTGGGACGGTCCGGGGCACGCGGCACCGGCGGACCGGGCGCAGCGTCGGGCTTCCCGGGGAGGAACAGCCGCACGTGCTGATCCGGCAGTTGATGGGTCGCTCCTCACACGTGCAGGCCGGACCCGTCATGGGGCGGCGGCATGCCTGGAAGTGATCAGGTCGCTCCCTGCGCGCACGAGCCGGACACCGCCAAGTACCTCGGCGACATGATGGACCAGGGTCGCTCCCTGCGCGCACGGGCCGGACCGGACCGACCTCCGCGGCTTCCTCGCCGGCTGGGGTCGCTCCCTGCGCGTACGGGCCGGATCCGTGTCCCAGTCGTCGGCGGTGGTGTCCCCGGGGTCGCTCCCCGCGCGCACGGGCCGAACACTTTCTGACCTGCGGGGTTAGAAGAGTGTCGGCTGATCGTGAGTGGGTGGGAGCGCCAGCGGGTCGCCCCGCTGGGGTGACAGCTGGCCGGGTGGCCGGCTGTCTTCCCGCTTCATCGCGCTCTGCCGGCGGTCCCGGGGGACCGCTGGTCTTATGTGCGCTCCACGGGCGTCCTCCACAGGGGAGGCCACCCCTCTACCAGGGGCGGTGGTTAGTGCGGTGCGGGCGTGGACGGCGATGTTGCGGGCCGCGTTCAGGTCGCGGTCCAGGCGCAGGCCGCAATGCCCGCAGTGGTACTCCCGGTCGGCGAGCGTGAGGCGTGGGTCTTGCCTTCCACAGGCCGAGCAGGTCTTGCTGGACGGGAACCAGCGGTCGCAGACCGCCAGCTGAGACCCGTACCAGGAAGTCTTGTAGGTGAGCTGACGCCGGATCTCAGCCGGCGCGGCATCGAGAACGGACCGGTTGAGACCGGCCTTCTGCCGAACCTTGCGGCCGGGCCGCTCGACGGAGCCGCGCGCCGAGGCCGTCATCCCCGCCACGTTCAGGTCCTCCACCGCCACGACCGCGAACCCGGTAGCGAGCTGCTTGGTCAACCGGTGGATGCCGCCCGCGCGCCGGACCGCCACCTCGTGGTGAAACCGGGCCACCCGCCGCCTCGCCTTCTCCCGCCGACCCGACCCCTTCACCGTCCGCGCGAGCGCACGCTGCGCCTTGGCGAGGCGTTTGGCAGCGGTGCGCAGGTGGCGGGGGTTCGTGACCAGCACGGTGGCCGGGTCGGCAAGGTCGAGGGGCTGGGAGAGGGCGGCGAGAACCTTGACGCCGAGGTCGACGCCGACGGTGCCGCGCTCGGCCTGCCGCCGGGTCGGCCCATCGGGCAGGTCCTGCTGGACCTTGACCAGGACGGAGGCGTACCAGCGGTGCCCACCGCGGGAGACGGTGACGGACTGGATGACGCCCTGGCCGCGGTCGACGAGCCGGGCCAGGCGCTTGCCGGAGTCGTGGATGCGGACCTCGCCGAACTTCGGCAGCCGCAGCCGCCGGTACCCGACCAGCCGGATCCCCGGTTTCTTGACGTCGTGGTGTAGGCGGAAGCTGTCCCGGCAGCGGCCCTTTTTCTTGAACTGCGGGTAGCCGACCCTCCGGCCGGCCCGCGCCCCCTTCAGGGAGTCGAGCCAGTTCTTCCACGCCGCGTCGGCGTCCCGGAACGCCGACTGGAAGCAGTACGAGTTGACCTCGTGCCACCACGGACAGATCCCGTCGGCCCCGGACCGGGAATCGCCCCTGGACCGGGTCCACGCCTTCTGCACGACCGCGCTGCTGGGCAGCCGGACCGTCGTGCGCTTTCGCGCCTCCAGTTCATCGACGCCGGTCTCCACCAGCGCGTCGACCTGCGCCCGCCACTCGTGATGTGCCGCAACCTTCGCCGCGAGCGCTTGGTTGAACGCCCACCGCGCCGCTCCCGCGTACCGGGCGAGCTCACCGAGCTGGCGCTCCGTCGGGTCCAGGGTGAACCGGAACGCACGCAGAACCTCCTGCCGCAAGACGCAGGTCACCCCCTCTCCGTAGCCGACCGGTAACGCTCGGCGAAACCGTAGCCGACCCCACCGACAACCGACGCCCGAACGACCAACACCGCTGGTCATCGGCCATCACGCCGCTGCGGCCCGCGCCGGTGCCGGCCGGAGCGGGCGCAGCGGCATCGCCCCGACCCGGGTGGTGCGAGCAACGGCGGCGGCGCGATGACGCTCACGCTGCTGGCGGCCGGGGGCGCCTTCGATCGCGGCGCGATGGCAGGCGCGGTTGGTCGAAGCATCGCCTGGTCACATCCAGATCGGGCCTTCGTCGTCGCCGGGTCCGCCTCCATGGAGGCAGTGCCAGCAGTCGCAGCGGTGGTGGGCGAACTCGGCGGCGAGCTGGTCGTGCTCGGCGCCCGGGTGGGCCCGGAGGACGGGCCACTGGCCGCCGGCCCGCTCGGCGTCGACAGCGGCCCGGACCGCGGCAAGCATCTCCACCACCAGACCGAGCCGGTGGTCGACGGTGTCCGGGTGCTCGGCGAGGCGGCCGCGGGTGGCGAGGTCGGAGTAGTCGGTGATCAGGCCGGTCGCGGCGACCTGCAGCGAGTCGAGCCGGGCGTTGATGTCGGTGCTGGTCACAACTGGATCCTCTCGATCAGGGGTGATGGCTTGGGCAACCGGGGGTCACGCGGCGCCGCTGAGGGGCATCGGCGGCCGGGTCGGGCGCAGCGGAACCGCCGCGGTACGCGCAGCCCGGTCGGCGCGGGCGCGGCGTTCGGCGAGGGCCTGGCTGCTGGTGGCGGCCGCGGTGCGGGCGGCGGCCTCCTCCCGGTCGGTCTTCTCGGCGAGGCCCTGGGCGAACTGGTCCCAGGGTTCGCGGTGGTCGATGAGGTACTGGGTCTGGTGGGCGATAGCGGCGGCGATGGCCGGATCGATGACGCTGGTGGTGCGGCGGATCTCGGCAAGCGCGCGGTGGAAACCGGCGCTCGCGACGTCGTCGCGGGTACGGGCTGGAGCCTCGGGCTGCGCTGCGCCCTGGTGCTGCTCGGTCTGCTGGTCAGCGCCGGGGCCGGGGCCGGTGTCGGCGATGGCGCGGGGCGTCAGGATCCGCAGGTCCCGTACGAGGGTCCGGCCGAGCTTGCCGTTGATCCGGGCGACGAGCTGGCGGCCGAGCAGGCGCAGCTGGGTGGCGTAGGCCGGGGAGGTGGGCTGGAGGTCGAGTCGGCCGGTGCGCGGGTTGAAGTGGATGGGCTGGACTTTGCCGACGAGTTCGGGGGCGATGGTGGCCCACTGGTCGAGGAGGCTGCCGCCGGCGGTGGGTGTGTCCCAGGCCCGTTCGGCGACGAGGCCGGCCAGGGCGGCGCCGAGTCCGATCGGGTCGCGGCCGCCGGTGCGGATCGTGGTGCGGCGGGTCGGGCGGGTGGTGGAGCTGCGGCCGCCGGGGGCGTCGGCGCTGCGGGTGCGGGCGGCTTCGCGGGCGGCTTTGAGGGCGACGCGGGCGAGGTCGACGCCGCTGGTGGACGTCTCGGTCACGCGGACCTCCAGGTCTGGTGGATGACCATGCGGT
The DNA here is from genome assembly GCF_042800875.1 of Kitasatospora sp. NPDC057595. NCBI lineage: Bacteria > Bacillati > Actinomycetota > Actinomycetes > Kitasatosporales > Streptomycetaceae > Kitasatospora > Kitasatospora sp. NPDC057595. The sequence goes on from NZ_JBHVGL010000026.1 coordinate 54,614, forward strand.
CGGTGTGCCGCAGGCGCAGGACCTGGTCGACCAGGTCGTGGGTGTAGAGCTGGCGGGCGTAGTCCTCGCCGCAGTCCCGGATGGCCATCAGGACCATCTCCGGGTCGCGCTGGCCGAGGGTGCGCAGCTCGAGGACGTCTTCGCGGGTGAGCTGGTGCAGGTCGGTCAGACCGTCTTCGTCCTGGGCGAACAGCTGCAGTTCCTGGGCGCCCTGGCCGCTGGCCTGCCGCAGCTGGGCGAAGGCCTGGTCGACCAGGCGGGCGGCGGCGGGTGTGGTCGGGGCCTGCGAGTCGGTCAAGGACCAGTCATCGGTGGTGGTGCGGTCGTGGCGGGCGCGGGCGGCGGAGCGGGAGTCGCGCCACCGCTCGACCGCGCGGGTCCGGTCGGCGGGCGTGGTCCAGCCCGGCACGGCGGTGGCGCCGCGCAGGCGGTGGCCGAGCAGGCCGGTGGGCCGGTAGACGCCGCGCTCGGGGGCCTCGGTGCTGGTCAGCCAGGCGGCGACCTCCTCCCAGGTCCACCCGGCGTCGGCGACCTCCTGGACCATCCAGGCGACCCGGGGCACCAGGGCGCGGCGCAGCCACGGCACCTGCTGCACCAGCTCGAACGCGAGCCGGTAGCGGCGGCCCACCCTGTTCAGCTTCCGGGCGGCCCGGCCCGCCGGCTTGGACTTCTTCGCGGTGGTGGACTTCGGCTTCCCGCCCGCGAGCTTGCTCTCAGAGGGATGGGGAGTAGGACCGTCAGCAGAACAGGTACAGAAACCACCCCCCATTGGGGTGCAACGGCAGAGCGCCGTTGAAGTGCCGTCAGCGGCCTGTGACCCCTGGGACGAGGCACCGGCCGGAGCGGGGTGAGCGGTTGTCGCCGCGGTCTTCGCGGACACCTTCGACCGGGCCGCCCGGACCTTGCGCGAGGCCCGCTTGCCGAGCAACGCCATCGCCGCCCGCCCGGCCTCCGCGATCCCGACCACCCGCCGACCGGTGCTCTCCCCCACGGTCCGCACGCTGAGCGCGGCGTCGAACTCGGCCGGGATCACCCGGACGAACTCGCTGGCCTTTGCCTTCTCGCCGCGGACCCGGGTGCCCTTGGCCACGTAGGCGAGCAGGCCGGCCTCGCGCAGCATGTCCAGCTGGTACTGCGCGGTCCGCTCGGTCACACCCAGGCGCCGGGCCAGGTACTCCACGCCCGGGCGGCACGGCGACAGCTCCATGAGCAGCTGCGCGGTGCGGATCGCGGTACGGCCCATCTCCCGGGGCCCGTGCGAGCGCGACGGCCGGTAGCAGCCCGACGCCACGACCCAGTGCACCGCCTGCATCCACGAGTACGGGTCCAGCGCGACCCGGCCCCGGGTGGTCGTCACCCACTGCTCGGCCGCCGGCACCAGCAGCCGCGGCAGCACCGACACGCACGGCACGAACCGTCCGGCTTCCTTTGGCACCTCCACGGCGGCCACTGCGACGTCGGCCGGCTCCTGGCGCTGGCCGGGAAACAGCTGCGCGGCCGGAATTACACCCGACGGGCCGTCCACGGCGACACCAACACCCTCACCCGAACGGGTGATATGTGTCACAGTCCTGGGACTGTGCGCTGCGGCTCCGACAACCGGTCCGACAACCGGTCCCTCAACGAATCCCCTGGAAACGAAGGGTGAGGCGCCCGGATCCCGCCCTGCGGGATCGGTGTCAAGGCCCGCACCGGAAACCCCAAGATCAACAAACCTAGGCGGTGAAGACTGGAAAGGGGTCCTGACCTGCTGCAAAATGGCAGAGCCTCCTGCTCTTACATGCGGGAACGCAGAAGCGCCCCCTCGGGGGTGTTGGTTCAGCCCGAACCGAAATGCCGCCCATCGCGGGCCTCGGCCGCCAAGCCGAGACCCGTTCCGGGCCCTCGTCCGATCGCCAAATCGGACGGATCACGCAAGACCGCAGTCCAGTGGTTGGCCCCACCGGAAGTGGTCGGGGTTGCTGGCCTCGCCAAAGGCCGGCGCCCCCAAGACGACTAAGTCACACTGACCCCCTTCGGGGGAGAGGTGTACCTGGATACGACGACGGCACCCCGCCGGAGCGACCTCGAACCGGTCGCCTCTACGGCGGGGTGCCGCACGTGTGCCTGCTGGTGGGTACGGGTACCCTTCACTGCGTCACCACCTTCCGCGTGGTCGACCGGGACGGGCCCCCGGCCAGGGGCGCCGATCCACTCTGGTGCCGTCCGGACTTGTCCAAGGTCCGGACGGCAAAGATCGTTATGGATCACTGTCGGGGCAAGCCTACCCCTGTGGACAACTCGCAGAGTAACGGCGAGCACACCGTGTCGATCTGACGCCCCGACCATGCGACGGCCCGACAAGCCCTTCATCGGCTGGATCCCCTCAGCATCTCCAGGGCGTCCTCCACCGAGATCCCCTGGTCGTCCTTCGCATCCGTCCAATGCCGGAGCGTGTCGGCGACCGCGCGCATCACCTCGTCCGGAAGGCCCGCGGCACGCAGCGTGTCGGCGGCCTCCTCCAGCTCCGGTGCCCAGCGCCACGCCCGAGCCGCAGTTTTAGCGATGTAGCCGGTCTCGGCCAGGTAGCTGCCCTGCCGCCCGCCAGCCACCTCCAACAGCACCCGGTCGACGCCGTGATGCTGAGCCACTCCGTAGGCGAGCGCGGCCAGCACCCGGGAAGCCTTCTGATAGGCCGTGTAGGAGACCTTCAACGCGGAGGCCTGCCCGATCTCTTCGCCCAGGACCGGCGTCGACACGGCAGTGCCAGCAAACAGTGCCGCGACCCGGCCGGTGGCGGCGGACGGCCCGGAGAGGAACAACTTGGTGCGCTTGCCGCCGGTCGGCGGCGAGCCGACCACCGCGCCGTCGACGACAGCCCGAGCGCTTCGACCCACCAGGTCCGCGATCCTCCGCGCCCTGGCCGGGCTGATCGCGTTGCCCTCGACGAACACCCCGGCGAACCCGCGCTCGGCGACATCGCGGGCAACGTCCTCTGCAGCGGCCGGCGGGCACAGACTCAGCACGACCTCGGCCCGCTCAAGCAGTTCGTCCAACTTGGTCACCGGCCCCAGCCCGGCCTGCTCGGCACGCCGTACGGTCGCGGCGCTGCGCCCGGACGGGCACCACACAACCTCGACCCCAGTCGACACCGCGCAGGCAGCGACAGCCGCGCCCATGCTCCCCGGATGCAGCACCGCGAGGACGGGCTGAGCCGCGGTCACCGTACACCTCCCGCCACGTATGCGAAGGCCTCGACAGTAGTCCGGGCGATGAAGTCAGGCCCGGCTCCGCCCGGCCAGTCCCGGCCGTGCGAGATCCAGACCGTGCGCAGCCCGGCGTCCCGACCGCCGGCGACGTCGAGGTCAGCGTTGTCGCCGATCATCCACCCACCCTGCGCGAGTTCCCGGCCGACGCTGGCGGCCGCGGCCTCGAAGATCCGGCGCCCCGGCTTTCGGGTGCCGACCTCTCCAGAGATGCACACAGCGTCGACCACGTTGGAGATGCCGGACGCCGCGAGCTTGGCGTGCTGGATCCCGGCGCCGCCGTTGGTGACGACGACAACCTGGTGACCGGCCTCCCGTACGGTGGTCAGGGCTTCGATCACGCCGGGGAACGGCGTCACCAGGGCGGAGAGCTCCGGCTCGTACCGCGACCAGAGCTCGCTCGGAGAGTCCGGGAGACCGAGCTCGGCGCACAGGCCATCGATCACGTCCAGGTCCGCTCGGACCCGCATGGCCTCGAGCATCCGCTGCCCGACCGCCGGCCCCAGATTGTGTTCCGTGCAGTACCTGGCCACCCAAGCCGTCACTGCGGCGAGGCGATCGATCAGCGTGTCGTCGAAGTCGACCAGCAGCAGGTCGCCGCGCGGTGCGGTGAGCGCCAGGCGGATCTGGTTGGCGGCAGCCTCGGGCTCGAACTCGTCGGTGCGGATGGTCAGGTCGAAGCGGAAGGTGGGGTTGGCGTCGAGGTCGGCCAGGGTCGCGTCCCACGCGGCCAGCCGCGCCGGAGTGTCCGCGTCGCCCCGACCGGTTGATCGCGCCTCGGTCACCTCTCGAGAAGACCACAGCAGGACGGTCAGCCACTGGGCCGGGTAGCCGTCGAGCACCGCCCGCACCCCGTCGACCTGCCCCAGGTGCATCACCGGCACGCCGCGCGCGAACGCCTCGTCCAGGCCGGGACGGTCCGTCACGTACACGCTGTCGTAGCGGGAGTTCTCGTACACAACCGCACCCGACGCCCGCAGCTCCTCGAGTAGCTCGGGAGTGCCCATCCGGTACCCGGCCGACCGGCCCGGCCCGTACTTCACCCGCGAGAACAGGGAAAATGCCGGGTCAACGTCGCTCAACGCCCTGGTGACCGTGTCCTTCCCGGACGCCGGCGGCCCGTACAGAATCACGCCGCGCGTGGGTTCGGTGCTCATGCGTACACCTCCCGAATCGCCTGCCGGGCCTGGTCGGCGAGGGAGATCGCAGCACCGAGCCGGTTGTCGACGACCAGGTGCGGTACGGCCGGCCGCAGGTCGACATCGATCGTCTGCAAGTACTCGTCCCACCGCCCCAGCTTCCAGGCGTCCCGGGCCGCGGAGCGGAAGCCGACGTACTCGCGCATCGACTCCGGGTCGCACTGGACCCAGATCGGCGCGACATCGACGCCGAGCGACGCGCACCGGTTCGTGAGCCGCTGCATCCAGCCCTCGTCCGTCATTTCGGCGATGAACGGCGCGGTGAGCACGGTGGAAATCCGGCAGCCGATATTGGCCCAGGCGGCCTGCATCAAGCAGTCGTACTCGAGACCGCGCACCTGCTCGCGGTACAAATCGGTGTGCCGATCATGTGGATCGCCACCCAGCGAGACCAGCAGCCGTTCCACCAGCGGTCGGGTCAGCGGGTCCTTGTCCAGCAGTGGCCAGCCCGTCAGCTGGGTAAGGAACCGGGCGAACTCGGTTTTCCCGGAACCGGCGTATCCACCCACTAGGATCACGACCGGCCGGTGCGGGTCACCGCCGGTGTGCCGGCGCTTCCAGGCGTCCAGGATCCGCTGCTGCACACCCATGTGGTCGGCTTCGTCGCTGCCGGCCGCGATCCGGTGAATCGCCCGCTCGACGGCGAGGACATGCTCACCGTTGTGCTCGGCGCTCGCTGGCGTCAGCCGGAACGTGGCTTCTTCGCCCGGGAGCGCGGCACGGAAACCCAGTTGCGGGTCGGTCGCCCGGTAGAGCAGGCAGTAGGCCCGCCGGTAGTGCGGACCGGGGTAGACCTCACCCTGCTCGTGCTGCCACAACGTCTGCGGATTTGCAGCCGGGACGCCCTTGAGTCTCGCCTCCTCGGCGACCTGACGCAGCCGCTCCCCCGCCTTCTCCAACGTCAACCCGTGAGCCTCCCGCTGCGCACGCAGCAGGTCGGGCCGCCACCCCGCACGTCCCTTGGCCATGCCCCCGCCCTCCAATGTCACCATGCCCGGCAGCCTAGGGCTGACCAGCGAAAACCCGTGTGTACGCAGATGTGAATTCGTGTGTATGGACGTGTTGATGGAGCTGATGACGCCCATGTGATTCATCGTCAGCTACTTAGCCGCTGTGATGTATCCCATGAGAGACAGAGATCCTGAAGCAGTCGGGGCGCCTTCAGTTAGCCATCGAAGTCGCCGGCCAATAGCCTTCACCCAGGCCGTGCGCATGATCCGCATGGCCAGCGCACGCTTACGGCGTGACTTCCGATGGTCAGCCGGCCATGCTCAGTGTCAGCAAGTGATGCAGAGGCGTGGTGCTGACCGTCACAAAGACCGTGGACTCCTGTGGATCGCGAGCAATGCTCAGGATCCGAAACCCCGGGGTGCCCTCTGCCGCGCCGAGCGCTGCTGCTGCTGCCTGATCCATGGGTTCGGCAGAGATCACGGTGTCGGTGCGCAGGACGTTCCAACCGAGCCAGTCAGCGAAGCGAACCCCAGCCGGGGGGGACATGCGAGTAGCTCCGACCGGAGCCAGCAGGGGCGGGACCCCTTCGTGGCCCTCAGGCTGACGAGAGGCAAGCTCGTAGGGAACGATGGTCAACTTGTGCTGGACCGGAACGCCGTCTACCGAGCGGACTCGAGTGCGCTCCACGACATCGGTGCCGGTGATCCCCCACGCAGCCATATGCGGCGGAGCTGGCAGTTGACGGACAAGGGTGGTGGCCTCGCTGGCCTCACCACCGGATGTCGGCTTCCAGATAGGCACGCTCAGGTCTGGGGGCCCGAACGTTCCGAGGTGGGCTTCGGCGGTCCGGCCGGCGGTGACGACGGTGCCACTGCCAGGTTCGGTACGGACCATACCTAGAGCCGCCAGTTGGGCGTAGGCCGCGGCGACGGTCTGCTGACTCACGCCGCGCTCCTCAGCCAACTTGCGCACGGCGGGGAGGCGCGTCCCGTGGCGGTAACGCCCAGCCGAGATCCCTTCCCGAATCTCGGCCGCGATCGTGCTGGCGTTCACGTTCAGTCTCCTCTCGAGCGGCAGCTTCGTCACAGGCTATCGCGTCAAGCAGCAAACGTCAGCATCTTGACGGGTGTCACGACACTATCAAACCGTCTTGACACGTTCGGGATGGGTCCCTATCTTCGATTGCACCGGACTGGTTACGGTCCGCGACGGACGGGCTGGGCGTAAATCCAACCCGTCTTCGGGCGGTGACGCTGTTTCTTGAGAACTCCATAGTTCAACCTGCACCGAGCCGCTCACGGCACATACGGGTGACGATCCACGAGGTCCCCGCCGCCGGGCTACGGACAGCTCTCACGCAGCGGTTGCGCTGCCCACCCACCACGGCTTTCGGCCGTGACGGGCGGAGAACGCAACGGCAACCAGATCCCCGAGACCGAGGGAGACACCCCATGCGTCACAACGGCCGGCCTGCCCTGAAGGCCTCGCAGATCCGCTCCACCCACATCACGCTCCACCCCAGCGAGCCCGTCACCGTCGTCTGCACCGACTGCGGAACCTGGCGCAAGCTGACCCGCTCGATGATCCCCGCGCACCGCTCCACCGACCTCGGCCGCGACCTGCGCGACGCCGACGGCCACCAGATCCGGCGGGACACGCGGTGCCCCGGCAGCGGCCAGCGCATCGAGATGGACCTCACCGTCGCCCGCTGGGTCACGCAGGTCGAGGACGGCCTCGCCGAGGTCGCCGCCCGCCGGCCGACCACCGTGCTCCGCAAGATTCCGACGCCGAAGCCGCCAGCGCTCCACCAGCTGGCCCCGGCCGCACCCACCGCCGACACGGCCCGCGCAGCATTCGACTCGCACAGCACCCGGTGCGCCGGCCGCAAGGACAAGACCACCCGCGAGGACAGCACCACCGGCTGCTCCGGCACCCGGCTGTGCACCGACGGCGCCCGCCTGTACGCCACCTACCTGCAACTGCTGCGCCAGGAGCCGGAGCGCCTCGCCGCCCAGGCCCGCGCCGAGCAGGAGCAGCGGGAGCAGTCGGAGGAGGACGCCATCCAGGCCGATGAGCAGCTCCGGCGCCGTCAGGCCCTGTGGGCCGAGCTGTCCCCTCAGTCGGACCACGACAACTGGGTGCGCCGGGTCGAGCCGCTGTACGGGCACGCCGATTCCCGTCGGCGGCTGTTCGGCCCGCAGCTCCCGACCCAGGGCTACATCACGCAGGAGGCGTCGCTGGCGCTCGCCGCCCGGCGCACCGAGGCGGCGGTTCGCAAGTCCAGCCCGGTGCGCAGGAACTCCTCCGCCGCCTGACCCCGCCCCAGCACGAACCGCCACGGCCGCCGCCCACCCCCTGAGCACGACGGGGTGGGCGGTGGCCGTTGCTCTGCCCGCACAGCATCCCCGCCCTGCGTGACCGATTCCGAGGAGACCGCGATGCCCGACCCCCTCACCGCCCCCGCCGCCGTGCTGCTGGCCGAGGCCTACACCTGGTACTCGGCCAGCCTGCGCGACCTCGTGCGCGAGCTGCTGGACGACGCCAGCCTGGACACCGCCAGCGACACCGCCGACGACCTGTGCGCCGAGCTGTGGCTGCACGCCGCCGGACTCCTGGCGGTCCGCAGCTATTCGTACACCGAGCTCCTCGACGTCCTGGACCTCAGCGCCGAGATCCTGGTGAACCGCCTCCAGCACCAGCTGCCGGTGCGCCTGGCGGGTCGACTGGCCACCGCTGCCGACGCGGTCGACGTCGCCGAGCTCGCCGCCGCCGCCGCGACGGACCACGGCCCCCTGCCCCGTCCCCGGAGCCGGTGGGCCCTCACGTACATGAGCGCGCTGCACACCGCGGCCTGATGCGTACCCACCTGATCGCCTACCTGGCCCGTACCGGCGCCGGCGTCGAGCAGGGCGTGGCCCGCGTCCCGTCGCAGCGGGGCCGGCCGTCCTGGCACGAGTGCGCGGCCGTCGTCCCTGGATACCTCATCGGCCAGTACCTCGGTCCGGCTCCCGAACCGCAGGAGAACCGGCCCGGACATCGGCCCGCCTGACCTGCCGACACCCGCACGAACCACCACGGCCGCCGCCACCCCGACCAACGGGGTGGCGGCGGCCGTGGCTGCTCGTGCAGCCAGCACGCAAGAGGCCCCGGGGGCGCAACCCCGGGGCCGAGTCGGTCGCACCACCCACCCCGCTCAGGACGAGAGGAAAACGACCGTGACCCTCATGATGGCACTCTCCGCCGCCATCCCGAAGACCACCGCCGCCGACGACCTGGACGAGCTGTACGGCCGGTACGCCAGCCGCCTGCTCGTGGCCGCTGCCGAGCAGCTCGCCGACATCAGCCCCGCCGCAGCGGACCTCGACGAGGACCTGGCCGACGCCGTGTGGGACGACGTCGCCGCCGGCCTCTACCCCGACGAGAACCGCGGCCTGGACGGCCTGCTGGTCCTCCTGCGCGACAAGGTCCGCCGGGTCCGCGCCCGCTCGCTGGCCGCTAGCGAGGCCGTCCGCGAGGTCGTCATCGACCTGGACGACCTCGCCGACACCGAGCCCGCCCCCACCGGCGTCGTGCGGCCGCTGCCGGTCACCGTCGCCGCCGCCATCGCCACCCTCCGCACGCTCCCCCTGGCGGGCTGACCCATGGCCGACACGCTCCTCGAGCTGCTCATCGCCAAGGCGGCGAACAAGGCCGCCGCCCAGGCCGCCAAGGCCGCCGCCGCCGCGCTGAAGAAGGCCACGCAGGGAGGCAGCAAGTGACCCTCACCGAGTTCACGCTGTGCCGCTCCTACGGCGGCGGCGGAACCCCCGGCGCCCCGGCCCCCAAGGACCCGCCGATCACCTCTAAGAAGGGCGGGACCGGCCGGTGAGCAGCCCGGAGGACCAGGCCTGGACCGGCAAGCAGATGGACGAGTTGCTGCGCCGGGCCCGCGAGATGCGCGCGAAGGCGCAGGCCGAGAAGGCCAGCGGACAGAAGAAGTAGCACCACCAGCCACGAGACGAAAGGGGAACCGCCCGTGAGGACGACCGAGGAGTACGAGGCCTGGCAGGCCGGGATCGCCGCGATGAACGCGGCGTACGAGGAGGCCGACCAGGCCGAGTTCGTCGCGTACATGGACGAGCTGGACGCCCGCGACGTCGCGCGCTGGGCCGACCCGGTCCTGGAGCAGCCGGCCACCGCTGGCGGACTCCTGGAGCAGCGGCACGTGCTGGACGAGGCCGCCCACCCGGAGACCGTCGCCGCGTTCTGGCGTCTCGCCGCCGCAGCCTGACCGCTGCCGGTTGCTGTCGTTCGCCGCCGCGCCCCGCCCCCGGATGCCGGGAGGCGGGGCGCGGCGGTGTTCGAAGGTGCCCGGCGAGCGAGCACCCGATCGGCCGGGACCGTCCCGGCCCCCACAAGGAGGAAAACACCTATGGCGCAGCAGGAGACCAGCAACACCGTGAGCAGCTCGAGGACGAGCGGGCCGGTCGTGCAGATCGGGACCGCGTCCGGGCCGATCACCATCGGCGACGGCCCGCAGTACAACGACATGCGCAGCGGCGGGACCTACGTCACGCAGGGCGCCGAGCCGATGGTCGTCGGCAGCCGGTCGGGGGTCAGCAGTATCCCGCTCGACGCGCAGGGCGCCGAGCCGATGGTCGTCGGCAGCCGGTCGGGGGTCAGCAGTATCCCGCTCGACCTCGTCTGACCCCGACCGGGTCTCTGGCTGTCGCGCACCGGTTCCGCGGGAAGCGGGGGCCGGTGCGCGGCGGCTTTCGTACACCCCACCCCGTCCCGTATCCCGTATGGAGGGCAGCATGTTCGTGATCAGCCCCGCCGACTACCAGCAGGTCGCCGGCGAGCTGGAGGGCCGCCACCACCCGCACTTCACCGGCACGGTGCCGACGGAGTTCGGCAACCTCGTCCTTGGCTTCAAGGCGTTCGCCGGCGACGAGACCGAGCCCGCCCTGCCCGCCGACCACTGGCACGACCGGTCGCTCTCCCCGGCCGCCCGCCAGCTGCTCGGCGCCGAGTACGACGAGGCCCGCGGCCTGTGGCGCGACGCCCGGTACGTCCTGGACCTGCAGATCGCCGCCACCGGCTGCGCGAACCGATGGACCGCCTACACCCGGGCCCGCCAGGAGATGGACGACCTGGCCGCCGCGCTGTCCTCCACCCCCGACACCCAGTGGCGCTCCACCGTCTACCGGCTGATCACCGCGCAGGACACGGTCCTCGAGGCGGCGACGGCGTGGGACCGCAAGGCCCGCGGTATCGCGGACGTCCACGCCGCCTACGTGTACAGCAACCTGCCCAGGAGCGAGGCCGCCGAGAAGGCCGGCCACGACCCCGCGTGGGTCGTCGGCTCCGACAGCGACTACAGCAGCTGGGGCCCCGCCCCGCTGTACAAGGACGTCCACACCGCGATCGAGCGCCAGCGCGACCACCTGCGCCGGGTCGCGGAGCTCACCGGCGACCACCCCCAAACCTGACCACTGCCGGACGCCGCTGACCGCCGCCGCGCCCCGCCCCCAGACACCGGGGGCGGGGCGCGGCGGTGTCGGTGCCCGACACACCGCCCCGACCACCAGGGAGGACCACCTCGTGTTCCGTCTGATCCGCACCCGCACCTGGACCACGACCCGCCGCCGCCTGGACGACACCGAGTACGAGCTGGCGGCGGCCAATCTGCTGCTCGCCGCCCAGGAGAGCGGGTGGGCGCCGTCCGAGCCGCCGGTCGACGGCGACCTGCCCGCCGTCCTCACGCACGTCGACACCGGGGTGCGCGAGGAGGCCGAGATCCACGCGGCCGACCACGCCGAGAAGCACCTCGACCCGACCAACGCGCTCGGCCTGACGCTGTCCGAGCGGTGGACCGGCTACCCCGACGGCAGCGCCGTCCACTACCTCGGTGCCGGACGGTGGCTGCACTACCACCCCGGCCGCGCCAAGGCCCGCACCAACCGCTCCCACTTCTTCCCCGAGGTCGAGCGGGTGTGCCTGCTCGACAGCCACCGCAGCGGCCCGGCCATGGAGCCGGTGGCCGGCCTGGCCGCCCTGCTGGAACTCCTCGGCGCCAACTACACCAACTACCGCGCCGAATCGAGGGCCGGCTCCACCACCTGACCGTCGGTCGGTTGTCGTTCGCCGCCGCCCCGCCCCGGACCACCGGGCGCGGGGCGGCGATGTTCGACGGTGCCCGACGCACCGCCCGCCGGCTCCGGCGGGACCGGAGAGGAGAAGCCCCCGATGTTCGAGCGCTTGCGCGACACCGTCACCGAGTTCCGGGGCCACCGGGAACTCACCCGCGAGATCAAGGCCCGGATCGCCGCCGGCGACCGCGAGGCCGCCGCCGCCTTCCGCACCGGCACGCTCGCCGCCGTCTTCACCTGGCGCGGCCTGTGTGCCCGCGGTGAGGAGGTCTCCCACTACGTCCGGCTGGTGATGGCCGCCGACGGCGCCGCCGACCGCGTCGCCTGGCTGCGCCGTCCCTGACCCGCCCGCGCTTTCCCGCGCACCCCTATATAGAGGAGGAGCCCGCTGTGGCTGCCCGCACCCGCACTCCCGCCCGCCGCCCGGCGCCGACCAAGCCCACCACGACCAAGCCGGCCGCGACGGACACCGCCCCGGCCCCCCGCGAGCCGGTCACCGACCACGCCGCCGTCGACGCCCTGCTCGCCGACGCCCGCACCGAGGCCGACCAGCTGCGCACCGCCGCGCAGGCCGACGCGGACCAGCTGCTCGCCGACGCCCGCCGGAAGCTGGCCGACGCCGAGGAGCACGCCGAACAGGTCCGCGCCGAGGCCGGCACCGTGCTGGCCCGGGCCGAGCAGCAGGCGAAGGCGGCGGCCGCCGACCTCGACGGCCGGCTGACAACCGCCCGCGAGGAACTGGCCGAGGCGATCGAGCAGCGCACCGCCGCCGAGCAGCACGTCGCCCGGCTCAAGGTGCTGACCGAGCAGCAGATCGCGGCCGCCGAGGACACGGTCGCCCGGGCCCGGACGATCGCCGACGGCGACCTCGCCGCCGCCGAGCAGACCGTGGTCCGCCGCCGCCAGGCCGCCGAGAAGCTCCAGGCCGAGGCCGAGGCCGAGTACGACCGGATCCTGGCCGCCGGCCGCGACCGCGCGCAGCAGATCCTCGCCGAGGCCGAGCAGGCCCGGGCGCGGGCGGAGGCGGAGGCGCGGGTCACGGCGGAGCACGCCGAGCACCTGGTCGCCGAGGCGAAGAAGCAGGCCGTCGACCTGGTGACCGCGGCCGAGCAGGACGCCGGGGCCCGCCGGGAGTCGGCGGCGAAGGCGCGCGAGGAGGCCGAGAGCGACGCCGAGCAGCTGCGCGGCGAGGCCCGGGCGGCGGTCGACGCCGCGCAGGAGGACGCGGCGCGGCTGTTGGACGAGGCCAGGGAACAGGCGGGCAAGCTGCTCTCGGAGGCGGAGGAGCAGGCCGAGGCCCGGGTCGCGGAGGCGGCCGATGTCCTGGCCGCCGCCGAGGGCCAGGCGACCGAGGCGGTCGCCGAGGTGAAGGCGCTGGCCGAGGCGAGGGCCTCCGACGTGATCCGCAAGGCGGAGGAGGCGGCCGACGAGCACGTCACCGAGGCCGCGTCGCACGCCCGCCAGCTGGTCGGCGACGCGGAGGACCGGGTTCGCGAGGTGCTCGGTACCGGGGCCCGCCAGCAGATGGAGGCGCGCGAGCGGCTGGCGGCGATCCGGCAGGAGGCCGAGCAGGCCGAAGAGCTGGTTGCCAGGACGCGGGTGCGAGCGCGGTTCGTCGACACGTGGGGGCCCAGGGTCGCGCTCGCCGCGACGATCGTCCTCACCGCGTCCGGGGAGTTCGCGCTCGCCAAGATGTCGGGCTGGCCGCAGGAGGTCGCCTGGGCGCTGCCGCTGGCGATCGACGTCTACGTCGTCCAGTCCTTCCGGCGGCACAAGGACGTGCTCGGCGCGATCGTGCTGATGGTCGCGGCGAACGCCGTCTACCACCTCGCGGCGGCCGGCCTGGTCGGCGTCCACACCGAGGGGCCCGACAAGGGCAAGCCGCTGTGGTGGCTCATCGTGACGGTCGCGGCCATCGCGCCGTGGGTGATGTGGCGCCTGCACCAGATCACCGCCGACGGTGAGACCGGCGACAGGGAGGACGAGCCGGGCCCCGGTGAGAGTGAGACCGTCACGCGTGACGGTGAGACCGACGACTCGGTCTACGGCAGTCTCACCGACGACCTCACCGCATTGACGCCCGACCCCGACACCGAGCCGACCGGCCCGCGAGACCCGCGTGAGATCGAGGGCGGCCCCGGTGAGAGCGGCCCGCGTGAGACCGCCCGCCCGATGCGACTGGTTGAGACTGGCGGCGCCGAACGTGAGACCGGCACGTCAGAGCGTGAGACCGGCGGTGAGACCACGCCCGGTACAGCGCTCGCCAAGCGCGGCGGTGAGACCAGGAGGCGCGCCTCCGCCCAGGACGCCGAGATCGAGGGCGAGATCACCGCGCTGCTCAGTCTCATGCACCGCCGGGGCGGCGCGGAGCAGGTCTCACTTGACGACGCCGAGGAGGTCATCGGCAAGTCCCGGGCGACGGCCGGCCGACGCCTTGAGACCGCCCGCAGCCGCTACCGCAAGACCGGCTGAGACCGGCCTGCCCGCCGACGCTCCGACAGGACACCCGGCGACGGCCCGGTCCGACCGCAGCAGTCACAGAGAGCAACCACAGCCGTCGGCCTCTCCAGTGGCCACCAGGGCGCAGCAATCGCCCTGGTGACCGCCGAAGGCGCCGAAGCGCCGAGCACCACCGTACCGAGCACAGCCCCAGCGAAGGAGCTCCCCCGATGAACACCCTGCTCTACCTGGCCGGCCTGGCGCTGGTCGCCCTGGTCGTCGCCCTGGCCGTGGCCACCCCGCTGTTCCTGGTCCACGCCCGCGAGCGCGACCACGGCCCCGACTGCCGGTGGTGCCACCCCCGGCTGCGCCGCCGCTGACCGGTCTTCCATCCCCACTGTTCCGGGCCTCTCGGCCGGCCGTCGGCACCCCCTGACCTGGGGGTTCCGGCGGCCGGACAAGGCGTCCGGCCCCGGCGCCGAGCACCACCAGTTCATATCCCTTGAGAAGGAGCACGTCATGGCCGACGAGTCGGTCTACAACGACCCCGCATACGACATCACGTCCGTACCGTCCTGGAAGACGCCGCCTCTGCACGGCGCCTACGCCCCGGGCGCCAAGCTGTCCCCTCGCGCGAAGGCCGGCCTGGCCGGCGGCGCGATCGTGTTGGCCGCGGCCGGCATGGTCTCGTGGTCCCACTACGCCTCGGCATCCGCGGAGGCCGAGGTGCGCAAGGCGCAGATCGCCCTGGACGCCTCCCGCGTTGACCTGGAGCGGCAGAAGCAGGACGCCTCGCTGGCGGCCGAGATGGCGAAGACCGGCGGGGTGGAGAGCGACGCGCAGCGGGCCCGACGGGAGGCGGTCCAGGCCTGTGTGGCGAAGGCCGGCGGCGCGTACAACGCGATCGCCGACTGCGGGAAGGCATTCCCGATGGAAGCCTCGCCGGGCATGGTCAACACCGCCTCCGCCGCCTCCTCCGAGGACGGCCAGGACGGCCCCGTGCCGATGGCCGGCCTGGCCGTCCTCGGCGCCGTCGTGGCCGTCACCGGCTACGGCTGGGCGAAGAAGCGTCTCTTCCGGTAGTGACAATCCGTGACCTCCCTCCCCCCTCCCTCCCGCCTTGAAAACGTCCCCCCGGAACTCCCCCTGGCCGCTCAAAGGCCAGGGGGAGTTCTTTCCGGACCGGGGAGGGAGGGGGGAGGGAGGTCACCTACAGTGAGGAATCTTGGTGATGGCGACGCCTCCCGCACCGCCCGCTCCGACCACCCCACCCACCGTCCACCTCTCCTCCCAGCCCCCCGAGCAGTCCTCCGCCGAGGCCCCGCAGACGGGCCACGGACCGGTCACCGCGGCCGGGTCCGGCACTGCTCCGGACCCGGCCGCGCCCGGCTCCCTCGCCCAGATGCTCGCCCCGATCACCCCGGCCCGCGCGGTCCCGATCGGCTCCACCGCGACTCTCGGCCAGGCCGCCCAGGCCAGCCCCGAGGGTGCCGCGGCGGGCGGCGACGCCAAGAACAAGGACGGCAAGGACGACGCCGCGAACGCGCAGGGCCCGTTGTCCGCGCTGGTGCGCGCGCTCGCCGCCCGGTGGGGCCGCACCGGCACCGCCACCACCGTCAAGCGCAACCACGAGGTCAAGGAGACCCGGGTCTCTGGCACCTCCACCAACACCACGAACAGCAACAAGTCCGACCGCACCGCGAAGAGCGAGAACAGCGCGCAGCGCCGGTCCAACCAGGACGCCAAGACCACCCGGGACGCCAAGGTCGCCGACCTGAACAACAAGACGTCGGCGCAGCACGGCAAGACGAGCAGCGAGTCGAAGAACGCCGCCAGTACGGATGCGAAGACGTCGTCGGACGCCAAGCGCGCCGACACCCGCGACGCCAAGTCCTCCGCCACCGCGTCCGACACCAAGGCCTCGAAGGCGGACACCTCGTCGAAGACGGCCAAGGACGACCGCACCAGCGCAGACACCAAGGCGGCCAAGGCGGACAACTCGTCCAGGACGGCCAAGGACGACCGCACCAGCGCGGACACCAAGGCAGCCAAGGGCTCTGACTCCAGGGCGTCGAAGGCCTTCGGCGGTTCGGGAGGCTCCGAGAACGCAGGGGCCTCGGGCTCCGGCTCCGGCGGCTCCAAGAGCGGCAAGGGGCGCCGGGAGGGGACAAGCGAGCCGAAGTCGGACTCGGGGCCCCGTTCGGCGAAGAACAGCACCTCGAATGGGCCGGCCGCCAAGCGCGCCATGGGCCCGAAGCCGGATGACACGGACGGTCAGGCCGGAGCGGGCGTGCCCGCCTCCAAGCCGGACGGTCCCGGTCAGGGCGGGCCCCAGGCCGAGAAGCAGAAGCCTCAGGAGACGAAGGGCGGGCCGGACAAGGCCGACCTGGCGAAGAGGGAGCAGGCCGAGCCGGGATCGAATATCGCCGCCTCCAAGCCGGCGGGCGGACGGGAACCCGGCGAGCGCCCTCGTACGCAGTCCGCCCGGGAGGCCGGCTACCGGGACGGGCGGCGCGTGGCCGGCGCGGTCGGCCAGGCCCAGGCCTACCGGGACGGCGTGAAGGACGGCTGGTCCGATCGGCAGGCCGCCGACGAGGCCGATCGCAGGAAGATGGACGACGCCAAGATCCGAAACGCCCAGCGGCCCCAGGAGCCGCCGAAGCCGGAGATGGCGCCCGCCGCCGGGTCGACGGCCGACCTGGCCAAGAACGCCGGGGCCGCGAAGTCGTCCACGAAGCCGGGCGAGGGGGGCAAGGCGGTGCCGGTGGTGCCGCCCAAGCCGACCACCCCGCCCGCCATCCCGGCCCAGTCGAAGGCCGGGGCGACGCCGAAGCCCGGCGGTGGACCGGGCGTCGACCCGTCCAAGTCGACGAAGCCGGGCGAGGACAAGGCGATCCCGGTGGTTCCGCCCATGCCCACCACCCCGCCCAAGCCGACGGTGCCGCCCGCCGTCCCGGGCCAGGCTGAGGCGAAGCCGAAGCCGAAGCCCGCCGCCGGGCCGCCGGCCGACCTGGCGAAGAACAGCGGGGCGGCCAAGGCGACCACAGCGCCGGGCAAGGGGGGCAAGGCGGTGCCGGTGGTGCGGCCCATGCCCACCACGGCCCCCGCTGTCCAGGCCGAGCCGAAGGCCGACGAGGGGCCGGGCGTTGACCTGAGCAAGACGTCGAAGCCGGGCGTCGATCCGTCCAAGCCGGCCACGGCAGCGGCCCAGTCGAAAGCCGAGGCGATGCCGAAGCCCGGTGGCGGGTCGGGCGTCGACCTGACCAAACCGGCGAAGCCGGGCGAGGGGGGCAAGGCGGTGCCGGTGGTGCCGCCCAAGCCGACCACCGCGCCCGCCGTCCCGGCCCAGTCGAAGGCCGGGGCGACGCCGAAGCCCGGCGGCGGGCCGGGCGTGGACCTGACCAAACCCGCCGCGGCACCGGACCTGTCCAAGGCCAAGGCCGAGGCCACGTCCAAGCCCGCTGACGGGCCGGGCGTCGACCTGGCCAAGCCCACCACCGCGGACCGCCAGCCCGGCCGGAGCGATGGCAAGGCCGCCGGCCACGGGCCGGTGGCCGGCACCACGACCCTGGCCCAGGCCGCCCCGCCGCCGGACCTGGCCGCGGCCGACGCCGTGACCGGCGCCGTCCGGCCCACCCCGCACACCGGGCCGGACGGTCCGGCCACCTTGAGGAGGTCGCAGGAGCCGATGCCCGAGCAGAACACGAGCCGGGCCACGCCCGTGACGGACGTCAAGGTGACCCCCAGCACGGTCCGCTTCACCGCCGACGGCGAGGAGCGCGAGCTGGGCCGCACCGAGATCCGCACCCTCAAGGGGTTCGAGAACACGATGCGCAAGCGGGGCGCCGACCTGGCCAAGATCGCCGAGGAGAGCAAGGCGGCGGTGACTGTGGCCACCCAGCAGGCCCTGGCCGCGCAGAGGCTCTACGAGCGGGCCAAGACCGTCAAGGGCGGCGATGGGCTGATCACGATGCTGTGGCACCTGGAAGAGGCCTGCCGGCAGCTGTGCAAGGCGGCTGAGCAGACCGAGCGCAACGCGGCCAAGGGCGCCGAGGCCGCCACCGCGCTGGTCGTCAACGCCGGAACCCGGCACGGCGGCATCTACAAGGCCGTCGCCGACAGCCCGCTCACCAGCTCCGCCGAGGCGGAGTTCTACACGGACCAGCAGGGAGGCTGACCCATGCCCGCCCCGAACAAGAAGAACAGCGACAAGACGAACCTCGCCTACCGCGAGCTGAAGCGCGAGGTCGCCAACCTCGCCAAGGAGGTCCTGCGCGGCGCCGAGCACCACAAGAGCCTCGCCGCGCGCCTGGCCGAGGGAGCCAAGAACGTCGGCCGCACCGCCGACAACATCGCGTCGCTGAACGTCGACACCGCCACCGTCGCCGAGACCCGCGAACTCTCCAAGACCATGCAGGGCCTGAGCCAGAGCGCGAACGGCTACGCCAACAGCGCCAACGACGCGTCCCAGGTCGCCCGCTACACCGAGCGCGAAGCGATCAGGTCCCACGAGGGCATCCAGCAGGCCGTCGACAACGCCCCGGTCCCGATGGCCAACCGCACCTGGTACACCCAGGAGTAAGGAGCACACCGCGATGAGCACCCACACCACCCCCGCCGACCAGGCGGTGCGCAGCCCGACGGTCGAGCGGGCGGTGGCCGTCGTGGAGACGGCCGCCCCGGCCCTGACCGCCGCGGTCCTGCCGTTCCTTCAGGGCCAGGCCGCCAGCACCGTCTCGTGCCTGCTGGCGGCCCCGGCCGCGCTCGCGGGCGCGAACTTCGCCGGCCTGCTGTCCGAGCGGACGCTGGCCGCGGTGCCGGGCGGGGACATCCTGGCCGCGCACCGCCGGCCGATGTTCGTCTCGGCGGTGGCCACCGCCACCGCGGTGGCCACCGTCACCCTCCAGGGCCTGCCCGGCGCGGACGCCCTGCTCGCCGGGTGGATGACCCTGCCCTCGGCTACCGGTCTGGTGTCCGTCGCCTGGTGGGGCGCGTCCGGCTACACCGCGTTCGTGCTGCGCAAGGTGCTCGGAAACCGCCGCCGGCGCCGCGCCGCCGCCCAGGCCCCGGCGGCCCAGCCCGCACCGCAGGACTCGCTCACCCCGGCGCAGCGCGCGGTGCTGGAGCGCTGGCTCGCGCACATCTCCGGCAAGGAAGGCACCCACCCCGGTCAGGAACTCCACCTGACCGCGCACGGCCCCGAGGCGTGGGAGGGGATCATCGAGGCCGCGCCCGGCCGGCCGGTCACCGTCACCGCGGAGACCGTCTCGGGGGTGTACCGGCTGCCGCCCGCCTGGATCCGCATCACCGATGGCCCCCACGAGTCCGCCCGCCACATCCTGGTCCACACCGTCCAGCCCGTCAGCGAGCAGGCGCAGTACGGGCCGCTGGAGACGCTGTGGCTCCAGCGGGTCGGCAACAAGTCCGGGTGCATGCCCGGCACGCACCTCGAGGGGCCGGTGCAGGACCCGGCCACCGGCGGGGTCGCGGCGTGGATCGTCGCGGACGAGGACACCGACGCGATCACCCTGCCGGACATGGTCCGCATCGCCGGTGCCCTGCGCCGCACCACCCTGCTGGTGTCGGTGGAGGCGACCCAGGACCCCCGCCGGGCGATCCTGCGGCTGATGGACCAGTCCCCGCTGGAGACCGGCAAACCGCTGCCGGGCCCCGAGGCGCTGCGCTCGAACCCGAACGGGTTCGTGCAGCTCGGCCTGGGCATCTCCGGCCGGCCGGCCCGGCTGCAGCTGTTCGACCCGAAGGGCGGCGCCCGCCACGCCCTGGTCGCCGGCGTCACCGGCTCCGGCAAGGGCGGTGTCCTGCAGCTGCTGTGCCTGAGCTACCACGTCAACGGGATCGCGATCATCTACGCCGACCCCAAGGGCTCCTCCAACCCGGACGTGGAGGACATGGCCGCGTTCGCGGGCACCGGCAAGGACGGCGCGATGGGCGCCCTGCGCCTGGCCTACGCGATCCTGCTCCACCGCGTTGACCAGTCCCAGGCCATGCGGATGAAGAACTTCGTCGCCACCGACGAGATGCCGTACATCGCGGTCGTCCTCGACGAGTTCGCCCAGCTCCTCGGCGAGAAGGCGGAGCACTTGAAGGAGGCGGCGTTCATCGTCTCCGCCATCGCCGCGCAGGGCCGCTCGCTCGGCATGGCCATGGTGCTGTGCGGCCAGATCCTCAACCTCGACCAGATGGGCTCCGACACGTCGATCCGCGACAACATCTTCTACGGCGGCGCCCTCGTTCTTCTGCGCTCCGACGGGGCGCAGAAGAACCGCGTCGACCTGCCCGACTCGTTCGACGGGATCGACCCGTCCCGGATCCCGGCCTACTGGCGCACCGGCACCGACAGCCTCGTCTACGACCCGACCGTCCCGGAGGACGACCCGTCCCGCACGTTCGGTGTCGGGTACGTCGTCGGCCCGGACGAGCGGGCCGAGATGATGCGCGCCTGGATCCTGGAGTCCGCCGCCGGCCTCTGGGACGAGGACGCCGTCGCCTACCCCGCGGACTTCCCCGGCTGGGAGGAGCGCGACCAGATCGCCACCGTTCCCGTCGGTCCCGCCGCCGAGGACGGCGCCGGTGGTGGCGGCGCGCCGTGGACGCCCGGACCCGCGCCCGCGCTCGTCAAGGAACCCACCGCCGTGCAGAAGATCCTCACCATCCTGGACGAGTGGCGCGATCCGGCGGGCCTGGACGTCACCTACCTGCACATCGACCAGATCACCTCAATGACCCAGGTCGCCACCAAGACGGTCGCCAACAAACTCACCGAACTCACCAAGAACGGCACGGTCGTCCGCAACCCCCAGGCGGCCGGCGAGTACGGCCTGCCCCTGACCACCGGCGACACCGAGCCCGTCGAGGTGTAGCCCGGCAGGCCGCCCCGTTCTCCGCCCGCCCGGCCACCACGACCGGGCGGGCGGATCCACACCCGCACCACCGCATCCAAGCCCCGGCCACACCGGCCGAGGGCTCCTCACCCATGCCCTCAAGGAGGCACCCCGCCATGGCGCACACCCACCTGCTCGTCGGCACCACCGGCTCCGGCAAGACCCACACCCTCCAGCGGCTCGCCGCCCGGGCCGCCGCCGACCCCACCGCGACCACCTGGGCCATCGAGCCCGCCCACCACGCCACCCTGACCACCCCCGCCGACCGGTGCGCCGACTTCGACGGCGCCGAGCGCCTGCTCGACCAGCTCCTCGACCTCGCCCGCGAGCGCGCCGCCGCCTGCGTCGCCGCGGGCAGCACCACCCACACCCCGACCGGGGACCAGCCGCGGGTCCTGCTCCTCATCGACGCGGCCGACCACCTCCTGCGCCGGCCCCGGGTGGGCGAGCAGCTCCAGGACCTGGTCGTCACCGGCCGCGCCCTCGCCATCGAGACCGCCATCGCCGCCAACCACCTGCGCCTGGACGTGTGGCCGCTCGGCCTGCGCGACCAGCTCCTCGCCGGTGACATCACCGTCCACGGCACCCCCGACCGGTGCACCGCCGACCTGCTGCGCGAGCGCATCGCCGACGGCACCGCCACCGTCCTGCCCCACGCCACCCGCACCCTCACCGCGCACTTCGGCGACTGACCGCTCCCGGCCCGTCCGACGGCCGACGGCCCCGCCCCGGATCCCGGCCAACCGCGGCCCGGCCCGGGGCGGGGGCCGCCGGCCCCAGAAGGCGCCGCGGCGCCCGCACCAACCTGCCGACCTGCCGCCGACCCCGATCGGAGACCCGCCCACCGTGCTCGCCACCCGCCTCACCGACGCCGCCCTGCGCGTCCTCGCCACCACCACCAGCGCCTGGGAGGCCACCACACCCCTGCGCGAAAAGGCCGCCACCACCTGGCGCACCCGCACCAGCCCCGCCCAGCGCGCCGGACAGATCACCGCCACCGCCCTGACCGCCGTCCTCGCCGCGTCCCTGACCATCACCCTCGTCACCACCGCGGTCCGCTTGGCCGCCGCGATGGCCGCCAGCCTCGGCCGCGGCTGCGTCCACGCCGCCGCCTACCTGTGGCACAGCGACGCGGTCGACGGCATCCGCGACGTCCTCCGCATCCCGCTCGGCGGCGTCGCCGCCTGGCTGCGCCAGAACGCGGCCGGCCTGCCCGCCACCCCGGGCCAGATGGGCGGCGCCGCCCTGGTCCTCGCGCTGGTGCTGTTCGTCGCGGCCCGGCGCGGCTCCACCGCCGCCCGCGCCGGCTGGGCCCTCCTCGGCGTGGCCGCCTGCGCGGCGACCTGGCAGACCGGCCCCCGAAGCGAGCACACCGCGGCCGTCGCCGTCACCGCCGGCGTCTGGCTGCTGCTCGCCCCCACCGCGTACGCGGGCCGGTGGTGGAAGACCGAGCGCCGCACCCGCATGCTTCTGAGCCCCGCCGTCGAAGAGGCGCTCACCCAGCTCGCCGCCGCCCACACCCGGCCGGCCACCACCCCGGCACCGGCCTCGCAACCGGCTGCCCGGCCGGTGCCGCCGCGGCTGAGCCCGCTGAAGAACCTGGCCGCCCTCAAGGCCCCCAGCCCGGCCGCCGGCGGCTTCCGCTGCCGCCACTGCGACCAGCCACTCTCCTGGGCCGCCACAGAGGACGACCCCGAGCGGACCTGGCGCACCCCGGACGGCACCACCACCTGCCCCGACGCACCCACGACCCCCGCCCTGCACCACGCCCTCTGACCGTCCGGGCCGTCAGCCTCGCCCCTGGCCCGCACGCCGCCCGCCCCGCCGAACACCCGGCCGGGGCGGGCGCGGCGCGTCCGGGGGCGTTGCCGGCCGTCCGGCCGACACCGCGACCCCGTGGAGGACACCGTGAACTCCGTGACCGTCACCGCCGACCCGGCCAGCCCCGAGGAGATGGGCGCCGCCGCGGTCACCGCCATCACCGAAACCCTCAAAGCCGCCGCCCGCCACCGCCCCCCGGTCGACCGCCAGGAGCCGTGGCGGATCGAGGGCACCCCCTACAGCGCCGCCCGCCTCACCATCGGCGACCTCGCCGCCCGCATCACGCGCCTGCCCGACCACCTGCTGGTCGTCTGCGGCGTCCCGCAGTGGAACCGCCGCGCCGCCTGGCCGGTGCGCGCCACCACCTGGGACGGCGCCCTGGTCCTGCACACCACCGCGCCCGACCCGGACCCGAACGCCCCGGCCCTCGACCTCCACCTGCCCGCCCTGGGCGCCGCCCGCGGCGAGGCGCCGTGCCCGCAGCTCGCCGTCGCCCGGCGTGCGGGCCTGGCCGGAGTGCTGACGGTCGGCGACCTCGCGGCCGTCCTGGCCGGCCTGCCCGACCACGCCCCGGTCATGGCCGTCGTCCCCGGCTGGGCCGGCACCGCCGAACTCGTCCTGGAGCACGCCGACGACTACGGCGACTGCCTGCTGCTGGACACCGGCTACTCCACCTGCGACCCCTTCGGCCCCGACGACGAGAGCTGACCGGCCCCGCGCGCCCGCCAACACACCACCACTACCACTCCGGAAGGCACCACCGTGAAGCTGCGCCTGCCCGTCTCCGCCCTCGCCGACGCTGTCTCCTACACCGCCAAGGCCCTCCCGGCCCGCCCGCCGGTCCCCGTCCTGCTCGGCATGCTCCTGGTCACCGGCGACGCAGGCCTGCGCCTGTCCGCCGCCGGCGGCGAGGTCTACACCTCCGCCACCGTCTCCGCCGAGATCGCCGACGACGGCACCGCGCTGGTCCCCGGCCGGCTCCTGAACGACATCTGCTCCCGCCTGCCCAAGG
Source organism: Kitasatospora sp. NPDC057595 (assembly GCF_042800875.1). NCBI lineage: Bacteria > Bacillati > Actinomycetota > Actinomycetes > Kitasatosporales > Streptomycetaceae > Kitasatospora > Kitasatospora sp. NPDC057595. Next base: position 78,314 of record NZ_JBHVGL010000026.1, read on the forward strand.
GAGCCGACGTCGACCTGGAGCTCGTCGACAGCGGCGCCCGCCTGGTCGTCGGCTGCGGCGCCGCCCGCTTCACCCTCCCGGTGCTCCCCGTCGACGAGTACCCCGCCGTGCTCCCCCTGCCGGACGCCGTCGCCACCGTGCAGGCCGACGTCCTCGCCGACGCCGTCGCCCAGGTCGCCGTCGCCGCCTCCACCGACACCTCCCTGCCCGCGCTGACCGGCATCAAGGTCCGCCTGGACGGCGACCTGCTCCACCTGGACTCCACCGACCGCTACCGCATGACCCACAAGGAACTCGCCGTCCGGCCCACCGGCAACCTGCCCGCCCCGGCCCCGAAGCGCGGCAAGAAGAAGGACAGCGAGCCCGAGACGGCGGCGCTGGTGCCCGCCAAGAGCCTCGCCGAGGCCGCGAAGGCGCTGGAGGGCGAGCACACCCTCACGCTGCACTGGTCCGAGGGCCTGCTGGGCCTGTCGATCCCGGGCGGGCGCACCTACATGACCCGCCTGCTCGACGGCGAGTTCCCGAAGATGAGCGGCTTCTTCGACGGCGACTGGCCCATCACGCTGCGCCTGCCCGTGGCGGAGGCCGTCGCCGCGCTCCAGCGCGTCGCCCTGGTCGCCACCCGCAACACCCCCGTGCGCCTGGCCGTCGAGCCCGGCGGCGAGCAGTTGCGCGTCGAGGCCGGATCGGGTGACGACGCACAGGCCAGCGACCGCATCCCCGCGCACAGCACCGGCACCGCCGGCGCGGAGGGCCTGGTCATCGCCTTCAACCCGGCCTTCCTGGTCGACGCGCTGAAGTCGCTCGGCACCTCCGAGGCCGACCTGCACGTGCGGGACCCGCACAAGCCCGCGTACCTGGCCGGCCGCCTCGGCGATGGCCCCGACACCACCTACCAGCACCTGGTCATGCCCGTGCGCCTCTCCGGCTGACCGCGCCCCTCCCCCACCCTTGCCGGTCCGGTCGCACACCACGCGGCCGGACCGGCCCCTGTCCCCGCACCCCTTGCTCGGAGGAACCCGTGCACGACCCCTGGCCCGACGACAAGCCCGTCAACGCGAGGTGGCTCGACCTCGCCGACCAAGGCCTCCTCGACTACGACCGCGACCGCTACCGCATCCACGGCGTCCCCAACAACGTCGTCGCCATGATCTGGGGCGGGCTGCTCGCCGGCCACCCCGACGGCCCCCGCCTCACCGACACCGGCCGCGCCCGCCTCGCCACCGAGCGCGCCCGCGACAACCCGGACACCGGCGCCCGCGAGCCCGACGCCATGCCCCCGCAGGCCGCCGCCTGGGTGCGGGAGAACGTCTGGCCGCCGAGCTGGCTGCGCTCCTACGCGCACATCCCCGGCCCGTTCACCGACTGCGCCTGCCACCGGCCGCCGTCGAGCGAGTGCCAGGCCGGCCGCCACGGCGAATGCCGTCACGACGGCGGCCCGACTCGCGAGACCGTCATCCAGGCCGACCCGAACCGCCACGCCCACCACCCCGAGCCCCACCAGCACGCGTCCCCGGACCTGCGTTCCGGCGTCAACGACCTCGCGTGGGTCTGGCCCGCCGGACCGCCCTGCCGCCGGCTCTGCCGCTGCGCGTGCCACCACCAGAAGCCGCTGATCCAACAGGCCCGCGGCGAGACCCGGCCGGGCTGGTGGTGGGTGAACTGCTGCGGACGGATCATCACCCGCCGCGTGCTGAGCGACGACGCGTGGTGCCGCACCGCCGCCGACGCCCAGGCCCTCGCCGACTGGCACATCACCGGCGAGAAGGGCCCCGCCCCTGTCGACTCCCTGGGCCTGCCCGACCTCGTCCCCGCCCGTTCGGAGCGCGAGCAGCTCGCCTTCTTCTGAACCAGCCCGCCCTGCCCACCGCCGAAGAGCCACCGCCGTGCGCCCTCGCTGCCGAACGTGGAGGTCGAGTCCCGGCCTCGACGGCGGCCGCGCCCTCACCTGAACCGCGCTACCGCCATCACCGCCTGTACTCACCGACTGGAAGGACCCCGCCCGATGCCCTGGGCCATATCCCGCGACGAGCGCCTCGCCAGGCTCCGCCAGACCCTGGCCGAGAAGGGAGCCGTCCAGAACACCCTGGTGCCCGGCACCCCCGCCCACACCGGACTGCAGAACGAGATCGACGCGATCTGGGCCGAGATCAAGGTGCTCGAGGGTTCCTGGAGCCTCAACCCGAAGGCCGTCCTCATCGGCCTGCTGGTCATCATCGTGGTCCTGTGGCGCCTGGCCACCTGATCACCCGGAAGCACATATGCGGTGGGGCCCGCCACGACCGTGGCGGGCCCCACCGCGAAGGAGACGCGCGTCAGGAGAAGTCGATCGGCGGCAGGTCAGCCGGCACGTCCGGCCCGTAGTCCCGCCGCATCGCCAACCGCTCCGCCTCGATCTGCGCGGTCATCGCGTCGTTCTCCTCCCGGAGGATCTGCGTGTACACCACCCCGGCGGCCGGCTCCAGTGACAGGCCGGCCGCCACGCGGGCCTCGAGGTCCCGGGCGAGATGCCCGGCCAGGCGTCCCATCGGAGACAGGTACTGGCCGGTCAGGTCGTGCAGCTCCAGCAGTTCCACCACTGCCCGCAGCTCGCCGGCACGCAACGGCAGCATCACCACCTCGTCGGTGTCGTCCCGCAGATACTCCAGGACCCGCGCGTGAAGAGCCCTCTGCTGCCGGTTGGCGAACCGCTGCTGCCACGGCTCGCTGACGGTGCGGGAGAGATAGGGGGCGAGGCGGTCGGCCAGGCCGGGCCCGCCGCCGGGGACGGCGTAGTAGGGGCGTTCGGCGCTGCCGGCGCTCGCCGGGTCCAGCAGCACGGCGGACAGGAACGACCTCAGCCTGGCCGGGGGCGGCACCTGGCCGTCGCTCAGCCACCGGACCCCGGCCATCAGCTCCTCGCTCGGCCGCGACGGGTCACCGGTGAAGAAGAACCAGCCGGACACACAGTCCCATCCCAGGCCGCACAGGCCGTCCGGCACCACCCGCTGGCCGACCGTGAGGTTCAGCAGCACGACGGCGGAGGGCTCCTGATCCCCGGAGCCATTGACGGCGTGCACCGCCGCCGGGACGCCTTCCTCGGTCAGTGCCAGCGCCACATCGACGGCGTAGTGGCCCACACCGTGCCGGATCCGCTCAGACTCCTCGCTCACAACCACTCCCACCACGTCGACCGGCTCTGCCGCACCAAGCGCTCCACAGTGACACACCCTCTCGCCACTCACCATGCCCGCGACTCGCCGACCACCCAACTGACCAGGAGACCGAGATGACCGAGACCTTCGAGTCGATCCGCTACACCGCCGACGTCGTCGCCCTCACGCCGGACGGCCGCGTGCTGCTGATCGAGCGGGGCAAGCCGCCCTTCGCGAGCGCGTGGGCGCTGCCCGGCGGCCACGTCAACCCCGGCGAGACCAGCCGCAACGCGGCCGCCCGCGAGCTGGAGGAAGAGACCGGGGTGCGCGTGGACGCCGCCGACCTGATCCAGCTCGGCGCCTGGGACGAGCCCGGCCGCGACCCGCGCGGCCGCTACGTGAGCGTCGCCTACCTCGCCGTCGTCCCCGCCGACACCCCGGCCACCGCCGGGGACGACGCCCGCACCGCCCGCTGGTGGAAGCACGACGAGCTCCCGGAGCGGCTGGCGTTCGACCACGCCGCCATCCTGGCCGCCGCCCTGCGAAGCGAGCCCGCACACACCGGCACCACCGCCTGACACCCGGACGCTGACGCTGCCCACCACGGCGCCCGCCGCCCCCGCGCCACCCAGGCCGGGACTGCGGGCGCCGCGCTCGACCGTGTGGGCCGGCCCGGCGGGCGGGCGCGGTGGTGTGTGGCCTGACCGCTCCACCAGCCGGCACCCACGACCTTCCGACCGGGAGACAGCCGATGATCACCGCCAGTCACTTCCCGACGAGCCCGCTCGCCCTGCGCTTCGCCGGCCCTGACCGGCAGGCCAAGGTCCGCGCCTTCGCCTCGAAGCAGGCCGTGGCCGCCACCACCGCAGCGGCTCGGATCGCCGACCTCTGGGCGCAGGCCGACACTCCGCAGCGGCGCGTCACCGCCCTCCACCAGGTCCACGCCGAGCTGATCGACTGGCGCTACCACCTCGCGCTGGCCGCCGTCGGGCGCTTGGGCCAGGGCATCGCCTACGACCCGCAGCGGTTCCGCACCCCGATCACCGAGGGCTCCACCAACTTCGACCGGCTCGGTGCCGTCGGCCGCTTCCGCGACGGCTCCCAGTGGGACGAGGCCACCCGCACCTACACCGGCGGCGTGCCCACCCCGGCCTACGAGGCGATGGCCCGCTACGGCCGGGCCGCCCGGGCGAGGTTCGCCGCCGAGGCCCCCGACCGCCACGAACTGCAGAACTGGGTGATCCTGCCCGACGGCACGCGACTGGCCGGCAACCGCATCGTCAGGGGGACCGCAGCCCGGGCCGTCGCCGAGCAGCTGGCGGCCCGCGTCGCGGCGCGCGGCCTGGACGCCTCCCGAATGGAGACCGGAGGCGATCCGATCTACACCGTCACCCCGGACCCCGAGCACGGCACGGTGCTGCACCGCTGGGCGCTGACCCTCCTCGCCGGCCCCGACCCGACGATCCAGGACTACCTCCTCGCCCGCTACCTGATGTTCCAGGCCCCGCAGACCAAGAAGGGCTCCGACGCCGTCACCCGCACCTTCGCCGTCGCCGTCGGCGCCGTCCTCTTCGACGACCAGACGCCCGCCCTGCCCGAGGACATCGACCTGCGCTGCTACGTCCTCGGCCAGAAGGCCGCCTGCCACCCGTAGTCGGCACACCCCCTGGCGCTGACGCCGCGCACCACCACGATCCGCCTCCACCACCGACGCCCCTCCATAACCGTCGGCCGACACAGCCGAGAAAGAAGGACAGCCACTATGACCACCCAGACCGCCGAGGAGTACTACACCGGCCACATCCAGGCCCTGCGCGACTACGGCGCCCGGCTCGTCACCAACGGACCGCGCCCCGACCACGCCCTGGTGTTCACCCTCAGGGACGGCCACCACTTCCTGCCGTTCCCCAACCAGGCCCGCACCCGCACCGTGCACGCCGCCACCCGCCGCGCCCGCAAGCACCACGCCGTCTACGAGTACGACACCACCGACCGCAGCGGCGCCAAGGAGCACGTGGTCTACATCCGCCACGCCGCCGGCACGTGGAGCAACGTCCACGACGTCGTGGAAATCTACGTGATCCCCCTGGAGACGCTCACCGAGCTGTGAGCCACCCGTCGCCGACCGCGCCCGGCCCGACCGCCGGCGCGCGGGGGGCGGCGCCGGCCACGAACAGCGGCGGGGGCGGATCGGGGCCGGCCCCGCCCGGAAGGCCGCGCGCGCCCCCCCCCCACCCCGCGGG
>NZ_JBHVGL010000026.1:83700-108006 GCF_042800875.1 Kitasatospora sp. NPDC057595
CGGCCCGTTGTCGAACCTTCCCCTCGTATTTTTTAACATTGTATAGCCCCCGGTATCCCCGCCGGGCGGTTTTACCCACCGGGCCCCCCCCGCGCCCGGCCCTACCGCCGGCGCGCGGTCGGCGACGCCGTCCACGAACTGCGGCGGGAGCGGATCGGGGCCGTCACCGCCCTGATGGCCGCGCTCGCCGCCCAGCCTCCGCTCTGGTCACCGCCGCCCGACACGCGGCCTGAACAGCTCGGCCCCGCCCGGGTGCTGACGCTGCGCACCACCGCGCCCCGCCCACCGGCCAGCCAGGCCCGGGAAGCGGGGCGCCGTGGTGCGCGGCGCGCCCGCCCGTCCACCACCGGCTGACCAGAGACACGAACCCCACGCACGAACGAAGGAGAAGGATGAACAGCACCCTGTCCTCGGAGGAGCAGCTGGCGCTTGCCGTGGAGTTCCGTGTGCCGATCCCCCAAGGCCCGGTCGGCGGGTACGGCGAGGTCGTCGTGCGCCGCGACGAGACCGGCACCGGCTGGGCGGTGACCGACGGCGCCCTGGTCGGCCTGCGCGCCTGGATCGAGGGCGAGGGCTGGCGGCCGGTACGGGACATCGGCCGCGCCGCCGCCTACCCGCACACCCGCGACCAGGCGCTCGGTCTGGCCCACCAGGTCGCCGAGATCGAGGCCGCCTGCCACCAGGCGCTGCTCGCGGTCCCCGCCGACCCCCTCGCCTACGCCCGGGCCCGCGCCCGGCTGTACACGGTCACCTGCCCGCGCTGCCACACGCCCGGCGCCGAGGAGTACGGCGAACCGATCCGCAACACCGACGACTTCGCGGCCTGCGCCCGCTGCCGGACCTGCGGCCTGGAGTGGGCGCTCGACCCGGGAGCCGACGCCTCCTGCACCACCTGCGGCGGCAGCGGCATCCCCGGCGCCGGCCCCAGCGGCCGGCGCACCCCCGACGGCTGGCAGTCCGTCCCGAACTGCGAGTGCCACGAGTCCGGGCGCTGAACCTTCCCACCACCGAGCACCGCTCCCTGGCCAGCCCGGCCGCAGGGGCGGTGCTCGGCGGCGCCCGGCGCCAGCTGTCCGGCCGACCACGACCCGGAGGTACCCATGAACACCGCCCGCACCGCCCGCTTCGCCGCCGCCTACGCCCTGCTCCGCGCCGGAGCGGACATCGGTGACCACCTCGTCCAGAGCGACCACTGCGCGCGCACCAAGGGCGCCACCGACGCCGCCCCCGCCAAAGTCCTCAACGACGACGGACAGGTCATCGCGACGCACGGCACCGCCGCCGGCCGCCGGGCCTGCGCGATCCACTGTCTCACCTACACCGCCACCCAGGCCGCCGCCCTCCTCCTCGGCGCCCGCGCGCTCGGCCTGCGCCTGCGCCCCGGCCAGGTCGCCGCCGCCCTCGCGATCAGCGGCCTGACGCACTACGCGATCGACCGAAGGGTGCCGAACGGCGTTCTCCAGCGGTTCGCCGACGCCACCGGCAAGGGCGCGTTCTACCGGCTCGCCGACCACGGCATCAACGGCGCGGCCCGCATGGACGCCGCCTGCCACCACGGCTTCGAGACCATCGCCGCCGCCGTCCTCGCCCGATGACCCACCAACCCACACCACCCGGGAGACCACCAGCATGACGACCGCCCAGACCCGAGCCCTGGACGCCGTCCGGGCCGCCGGCGACCTCGTCGCCGTGATCGGCGCCGGCGCCTCCGGCAAGACCACGCTGCTCGCCGCCGCCGGGATTCCCGCCCACCGGATCGTCTCCCTCGACCGGCTGCGCGCCGCCGTTTCCGAACCGGGCGACCAGAGCGCCACCCCCGACGCCGTCCTCCTCCAGCACCACATCCTCACCATGCGGCTGCGCCGAGGCCTGACGACCTACGTCGACAACACCTCCATCGAAGCAGCTCACCGGGCGCAGCTGGTGGAGCTGGCGCACCAGCACGGCTGCCGGGCCGTCGCGATCCACCTCGACCTCCCCCTCCCGGACTGCCTCGCGCGCAACGCGCAGCGCAGCGCCGAGGCGCGGGTGCCCGAGGACGTCCTGCGCTACCAGCACCGGATGGCCCGCGACGCCCGTGACCTTCTCCCCCGTGAGGGCTGGGACGAGATCCGCCACCACCGCACCGGGCGCTGACGCTGCCCACCACCGCACCCCGCCCACCGGCCAGCCAGGCCCGGCAGGCGGGGCGCCGTGGTGGGCGGCGCGGCCGCCCGGCCGACACCCACCCCGCGCCCCCTTCGGAGGCACCCGTGACCGATACCCTGCGCACCCGCCTGGCCCGCACCGCCCTCGATACCGCCGACAGCATCGCCACCGTCACCGCCGGCGCCGCCGCCGGCCTCACCACCTACCGCACCCTCACCGCCCGCCCGACGGAGATCCGCATCACCCTCGCCCTCGCCGCCGGAACCCTCTGGGCCGCCCTCGGCAAGGACCTCGCCATCGCCGAGCTCCGCGGCCCGGCCGCCGACGGCGACGACCAGGCCGACGAGGACAACGAGGACGAGGACGTTGACCAGGAGGCCGAGGCCCACGCCGCCGGCCTGCTGTAGCCGGCCGCTCCCGGCCGCCACCCGCCCCACCTGACCGCCCGCCCCCACCCCGGCCCCGACCCGCACCCCAGCGAGCCGGGGCCGACCCGCCGAAGGAGACACCCGGACATGACCACCACCCCCGCCCCCACCCCGGCCGCCCGCCGAGGCCTCTTCACCACCGACCCCGACCAGCGGCTGCGCCCCGGCACCCCGGACCAGACCTGGGAGCTGTGGCTCACCGGCCCCGACAGCCTGCTGCCGATGCCCGACCTCGTCACCGCGCTGATGGCCGCCGCCGAACACAACGCCCTGGCCACCGACCTCGACGACGGCTCCCCGCTCCAACCCGTCAGCCACGCCCTGGTCCTCCACCACGGCTACGCCTGGCGCCGCGAAGGCGCGGCCCGCCCGGGCGCCGGCATCGCCGTCCCCTCGCTGTGCTGGACCGCGAAGTGCTCCGTCTGCGGCGACCTCGTCGAGGACGAGTACATTCCCCACCACACCAGCGCCGAGGCCGCGGCCGCCGACGCCGTCGGCCGCCGCGAATGGGACGAGCTGCCCGACGGCCGCCTGGTCTGCGACCGCGCCGACGACGCCCACGACACCGCCCGCGCCCAGGCCCGAACCGAGGACACCCCCGAACAGCCGGACAAGAACCAGCTCCGCCTCCTGTAGGCCGCCCACCCGATGGAGGAGCACGTGCACCGACCCGTCATCTCCCCCACCCCCGACAGCCCCGCCAGCCACGCCGTCGGCCTGGACCTGGACGGCACCCTCACCCGTCCCGGCCCCTGGCTTGGCGGCCGCATCGCCCTGCCCCAGCCCGGCGCCATCGACGCGCTGCGCCTGCTTGCCCAGCACCGTGCGGTCTTCGTCTACACGGCCCGCCCGCAGCGTTGGCTGCCCGAGATCGCAGACTGGGTCACCTGGTACTCCGGCCTGGAGGCCTTCGTCGACCCCAATCCCGCGAGGGCGTACTGGACCGTAGTGGGCGGTCCCATCCTGGTCACCAACACCAAACTCGGCGCGGCCGCGTACGTGGACGACCGCGCCATCCATCACGCCGGTGACTGGACCGACACTCTCGCCACCGTCAGCCATGCGATCGGCCTCGACTACGCCAGTGCTCTCGTCCCGGCCTGATCTTCAAGACACAGATGGGCCCGCTTCCCCCAGGACTTCGTACCGGGGGGAAGCGGGCCCATCTGCATTTCCGGATCTTTACGCCGTAAAGGTCTCCTTGGTGAGGCCCATGCCCGCAGCGATCCCCCGGTACTCGATCGCGGGTGCGCTGGCCGGCGCGTAGATCGGGAGGGCCGTCTGTGCGGAGTAGGCCTCGGCGACCTTCGTGCTGCGGCGCACTGACGGACTCAGCACCAGCTCGCCGTAGGCCTCGCGGAGCTGGACCTCTGAGTCGCTGTAGACCTTGCCCTGACTCTCGTGGGAGACCGATTCTCCTATCACGATCCAGTCGATCCCGAGGTTGATGCCGAGCGGGCCGAAGGCCTTGTTCATTGCGGCGAGGGTGGACTCGAGCTCTGTGAGGGCCCGGGCCTCCTTCTCCTGTGACTTCACGCAGGCCATGACCTCGACGCGGTCCTTGTCGGCGAGCAGGGCGCCCTTGGTGGTGAGCTTCAGGTCGCCGGGGCAGTCGATGAAGATCACGTCGAAGCGGCCCATGACAGCGGGCATCAGCCGGCTGAACCACATCTCGCGGAGCATGGCGCCCGCAAGTTTGTCGTCCAGTTCCTTGAGGTTGCGCGATCCAGGGACGAGCCACAGTCCGGGGATGGTGGGGCCGCCCTCGCCGCGGCGTGCAGGGATGGCCGCCTCGTCTAGAGTGGCGAGGCCGTCGACCACGTCCCAGAGCGTGGCGATGTTCTCGTCCGCGTCCGGGTCGTCATAACCGAGGATGTGGGCCAGGTCGCGCTGACTGTCCGCCTCGATGGCCAGCACGAGCAGACCTTCGGCGGCGGCAGCCGCGGCGAGGGCGCTGACCGTGGTGGTCTTCACTGATCCGCCACTCTCGTTCACGGCCACGATCACGCGGGTCTTGCGGCCTGTGTCCGCCGGGATCTGGAGGAAGGTGTCAGAGGTAGTCATCGTTGTCTCCGGATCTTTACGCCGTAAAGGCGGGGTCGTCTTCCAGCAGGCGCAGCTCGGCGGCCGTCGCCTCGTAGGCGGCGTGCTCGACCAGCCATCCGATATAGGGCCGGTCGACGCGCGCCGGGGCGCCGGTCATACGCAGCTCGCACTGGGCGAGGGCGAGCGCCAGGACGGCCTGTCGGGGGTTCGCCTCGACCGCGGAGGCGAAGGAGGGTTCGGCCTCGACGCTGCCGTTCACGGCGACAAGCCACTGTCCGGCGAGCCACTCGGCCGTGCCGTCGTCGCTGGCCGGGTTCTTGAGAGCGGAGAGCACCACGGCGGTGTCGTCGGCGGGGGTGCCAGTCAGTGCCGCCTGGCACGCGGCGTGGCGGGCGGCGGAAGCCGGGTCCTTGTCGGGGCCGATTGCGTCCTGACGGGGAACCTTGGTCGTCTTCCTGCCCCTACGGGGCGCATCCTTCTTCGCCGACCTCGCGGCCCCCTCGCCCTGAAGATCTGTCCATGCCTTGCCCTGGGCCGCGTGATCCTTGATCTTGCCGAGCTCCCGGGCCTGCTCGATCGTCATGCCGCCAGCCTTGAAGGCGGCGAGGACATCGGGCGCGAGATTGGCCAGGCGCCGCCGCTGCGAGACCCATCCCTCGCTCTTGCCCAGTGCCACCGCCACCGCGGCATAGGTCCCCAGGAGCACCTTGAGCTCCTCGATCGTTTCGAGCTCCTCCATCGGGGACAGGTCCTCGCGCTGGATGTTCTCCGTCAGCGCGAGGACCAGGATCTCGGTGCGGGTCGTCGCAGTGTTGTTGACGTGGATCGGCACTTCGTCCAGCGCCGCCATCGCCGCGGCGGCCAGCCGGCGGTTCCCGTTGACGACAACGAAGGGCACCGCGGTGACCCTGTCCGCGTGCTCCGGGTAGGCCCCCGCATAGACCGAGGCCGGGACGACTGTCAGGGACTGGGCGATCCCGCCCTGCCTGATGCTGTCGGCCAATTCCTCCACGCGCGGCAACTCTGCCCGTGGGTTCGCAGGATTCGCTACCAGCTCGCTCAGCAGCGCCGTCACCTTCGGACCCGCTCCCGGCTGCGCCTGCTGCTGTTGCTGCCTCAGGCGGCGCCGCTCTGCGAGGGATAGGTTGTTCTGCAGGCCAGGGGTGGGTTGTGACACGAGATCTCCGGGGGTGGTGGTGCAACTCGGATAGGAGACTATCCTCAGGCGCCGCCCGAGCGGGGGAGTGGGCGCCTTTACGCCGTAAAGATGCTCGCAGGACGTCGAAGGGGTGCGGCGGCGAGCGCTTCTCGATGAGCTATCCATTCCGATGGCAATCTGGGTGTCGCCCGCCCACACCTTCGGGCGAAGGTCTGGCGTGGAAGCTGTCTCAACCTTCGGCGGATCGCCATGATCCGGTGCATGAGTCGCAGAATCGGCCCCCTCCAGATGGACATCGTGAAGGTGCTGCAGAAGGCCCAGGGCCCAGAGCCCTACCCGGTACTCCTCCGCTGGAATGCCCTCGCGGCCGCTCTGAGGCGACCTCGAAGTGATCTCGGGAGTATTCGGCGGGCAGTGGCCAGCCTGCCTCTTGCGGAGGAGGTCGACTGGCCGGACAGCAACTGCTACCACTCATACGGTGTGCGGCTCGTGGCCACCATGGAGCAGCACTGGCTGTGGGAACAGCTTGTTGAGATCTTCCCGCACATCGGCCGGTCGGCCACCGCTGCCGACTACCGCAGACCGGAAGCGGCAGAGGTCAGGGTTGCGTTTGAGTACGGATGCCGCAGCTCCCGCATGACCGGCGTCGACTTGGCGGCGCTCACCGGCCTGGTTAACACCTACTGCCAGACCTCGTACGATCCCGCTGAAGTCGCATGGGAACGAGAGGGGAAGACCCAGCGGAAGGTCCAGTTGATGCGCAGCACGCACCTCCTGCGACTCGGCAGGGCCATGCACAACCTTGCTGCCAACTTGAACCAGCAGCGCATTGAGGCCCGAATGGTGACGGTGGGCCCATTTCGATTCGACCCACATGCAGACCTCGATCGCTGTCCCTGCTGCCTGCGAAAGTTCACCGCAGTGTCCCAGCCGGATCCAGCTGCCATCCTGACCGTAGCCCGCAGAACCCCCATGGAGACGCTCAACGCCAGCATGGTCGTCGGATGAAGTCCGAATTCCAGACGGCGCCATCCGTTCCGCTTCGCCAGCTCGGTCACCGGCCCCGGTCGTTGCAGGCCAAGCAGGCTGCCACCGGCTGACCCCTTGACCAGCGTCCTGCGTAAGTCAGAGTCAAATGCGAGTGCTGAGTGAATTACAGCGCCGTGCTCGGCTCCGGCGCTCATGCGCGGCGTCCCAGCTCGGCCTGTACCGGGCCAACGCTGCGGACGCTACCGTCGGCACGGCCACTGCCGACGGGCGGCCCCGAGCAGCTCACGCACCCACCCGCGACATCGTCGGTGTACCCGGCCCGCCCCGTGGCCGTTCAGGACGCGGCCCGGCGTGGCCGGCCAGCGTGTTCGAGGGCGTGCTGGAGCTGGTCGCGGGTCATGGTGGAGCGCCCCTGGATGTCGAGGTCCGTGGCGCGCTGGTAAAGCTCGGTCTTGGTGAGCTGGGACAGCTGGCGCTTGCCGGTGGCACTGGTGCGCTTCGAGGTGCTCTTGCCGGTGGAGGCCTTGGTGGAGGTGCTCTTCTTGCCGCCGGCCGCCTTGGGGGAGTGGCCGGTGCGGGCGGCACTGGTCCGGTCGGCGGTCTTCTTCGGCTGCCTGGCTGGTCCTTCGGCGGCGGGTCTGCGGGCGCCTTCGAGGCTGCGGCGCAGGACGTCCATGAGGTCGATGACGTTTGTGGCCTCCGGTGCGGGGCCGGTGGAGACGGCGATCTCGCGGCCGGCGAGCTTGTCCTCCACCAGCTTCTTCACCTGCTCCTCGTAGGTGTCGCGCCACTCCTCGGGCTTCCAGTCGATCGCGAGCATGCCGATCAGCTGCTCGGCCGTCTTGATCTCCTGGGCGGAGAGCTTGGTCTTCTCCGGCAGGTCGCCGACCTCGGTGCGCGCGTCGCGGACCTCGTCGGCGAAGTGCATGGTGTGCAGCTCCAGCAGGCCGTTCTCGGAGCGCACGGCAGTCAGGTACTCCTTGCCGCGCATCGCGAACATCGCCAGCCCGGCCTTTCCCGCGTGGTCGAGCGCTTCGACGAGCAGGGCGTACACCTTCTGGTACTCCTTGCCGCGGGGGCCGAGGTAGTAGGTCTTGTCGAAGAAGATCGGGTCGACGTCGGCGAGGTCGACGAAGCCGGCGATGTCGATCGTGCGCGAGCGCCCGGGGGAGATCTGCTCCAGTTCCTCCGGTTCGACGATCACGTACTCGCCCTCGGCGACCTCGTAGCCCTTCACGATGTCCGAGAACTCGACCTCTTCGTTCGTGCGCTCGTTGACGCGCTTGTTGCGGACCCGATCGGAGGTCCCGCGCTGCAGCTGGTGGAAGCGCACGTCGTGCGAGGACGTGGCGGTGTAGAGGGCGACCGGCACGGTCACCAGGCCGAAGCTCAGCACCCCGGTCCACACGGGTCGGGCCATCACGGCCTCCTTCCTCGCACCGCACCGCACCGCGCGCCTGCGGTCGGCTGCAGACGGCTCACCGCCAGCGTCACCGCACGCCCGGCAGCGCGCACGCGGGACTGGGCCGACGGGCGCCGCCGCCCTGCTGGGCCCCGCTCGGAGGCAGCGACGACGCCCTACCGGGCGCCTGCACCAACAGCTGGCCACCAAACCAACCGCAACCCTGGGGCCAGGCCCCCGACCGACTCCTACCGCTCCCGCCGGCCGCCGGACTCCAGCTCGCGCAGCTTCTCGGCCGTGGCCAGGGCGGCCTCGTCCGCCCGCCTCGCCCGGTCCCGGGCCTGCCCGGCCTCCTCGTGAGCGGCCAGCGCGCGGTCCTCGGCCCGGGCGAGATCCTCCCGGGCGCGCTCGTCGCGCCGCTCGGCGGCGGCGAGTGCCTCCCGGGCCTGCTCGGTCTCGTCGCGCGCCGACTGCCGAGCGGACTCGGCCTGGAAGAGCACTCGCTCGGCAGTATTGCGCAGGCCGCCTGCTTCCCGCCCGGCCCGCTCCGCCGCCTCTGCTTCCTTGCGCGCCTGCTTCAGCACCCGCTCGCGTTCCCGGTCGCGCCGGCTTTGCTCGGCCTCGGCCCGCTTCCCCGCGCCGTCCGCTCCACCGGCCGCCCGGCGCGCCGACGCCGACCCGGCATCCGGTGGCCGGGTGCCGCGCGCGGGCGCCGGTCTCCTCCGCTCCGGGGCAGCCGGCCCGGGCACCGCCTCCGCCGCACCGGCGCCGGGCCCGTTGCCTGCGGTGCCGGGCCAGGCCACCGGCTCCAAGGCGGCAGCGAGGCGGCCTGCGGCGAAGGCCTCGGCGGCGTCCGGATCCGCAAGCGCCGCGCCCAACGTCCGCTCCACCTCCTCAGCGGCCTCCGTGCCCAGCGGGTGCCCGGCGTCCTCCGCATCCCGCCGCGCCCGGCCGAGCAGCTCCCGCACCAGCTGCCGGCGCCGCTCGCCGAGCGCGCGGAGCCGGTCACCGGCGAACTGCTCTTGGGCGGCCCGCAGGTCCCGCCCGAGGCCGAGGAGGTCGGCGACAAGGTCTTCGTGATGGCGGGCGAGCTGGTTGGCAGCCCACGCGGCCCGGGTGGGGCGGCGCAGCGCCCGGATGCGTGCGGCGAGGGACCGGTCGGTCGTCTTCAGCGCATCGGCGTGCCGGTTGCGGGCGGCGGTGAACTCGCCGGGAGCGAGGGTGTAGAGCTCGTCGGCGATCCGGTCGAAGTCGCTCTGGCCTGTCATCGCCTCGGACTCTACGACTGGTCGGCCGCGCGGGCAGGTTCTGGTTGCGACCGCGCCACCGCTCGGGTGTCGGGGGTGTTGCGATGCTGGCGGGCCAGACTCGCACCTCCCTGCCGAAGGCCGAAGGGGTGAGTGAGCTGCTCCTTTCCACGGCGGGCCGGGTCGGCGGTGGCCGGAGCTGACGTTTGATCACTCAAAGAAGTTATCGAACAATAGTTCTATGACGTCGGCTGTCCCGTTCTCCCGCCCCATGCGCCCCGAGCCCGCGCTGGGCGATGCCGAGCGGGCACCCCGGGAACTGATGACGCTGCCCGGGTACTACCGCGATGTGAGGCGGTGGAGGCTGGTGGAGATCCGCCACGGGGGCCGGTGGCGCCCGGGGATGCTCACGGTGTGGCGGCGCCCGCCGGGCAGTGCGCTGTGGGTGGTCCACGTCCGGTGGGCACCCGACGACCAGGGGGAGGGGTGGGGCTGGTTCCTGTTCGACGAGGACCGCATCCGCCCTCTGCCCGAGCCCACCGACCGGCCACCCGCTGGAGCGCCGTACTACGGCGTCTGGCGGGACGCGGTCGTCGTGCCGCCCGAACTCGCCGGGCCGGCCGCTACGGACCCGGCCGAGCAGTGCTGGCGCCTCGCGTGGGTGCGTGCCGGGGGCGGGTGGCGCTCGGCGCTGCTCACCGTCCGGCGCAGGCTCGGCACCGGACCATGGATCACCCACGCCCGCTGGGGCGAGGACAAGGCGGCGGCCTGGCTGATCGCCGACGGCGTCACCGTCCAGCCGCTGCTGGCCGACGATGCCGCCCTGGCGGATGCCGCGCCGACGACCGAAGACACCACCACTTCGGAGACGGGGTGACCACCGCGGCGGCGCAAGCCGCTCCGCTGGCCGGTCGACCGCAGCTGGCCGACCTCCTCGAGGCGACGTCACCGGCCGCCCGGGCCCGCGAGGCGCGGGCCGCCGTGCTGCCGGTCCTGGCCCCGCTCGCCGGCCTCCTGCCGCACGGCGGCCTGGCGAAGGGCACCATCACCGAGGCCACCGACATGAGCCTGCTGCTCGCGCTCGCCGCCGGACCGGCGACCGCAGACCCGCACGCCTGGACCGCCGCGGTCGGCCTGCCCGACCTCGGCCTCGCCTCGGCCGCCGGCTACGGCCTCGACCTGCGCCGCCTGGCCGTCGCCGACCACCCTGGCGAACACGCCACCGAGGTCATCACCGCGCTCGCCGCCGCCTGCCCCGTCGTCCTCGCCGCCGCCCCGGCCGGAGTTTCGCCGCGCGCCCTGGACCGGCTCGCCGCCCACCTTCGCCGCACCGGCACCGTCCTGCTCACCCCCGGCCCCTGGCCCGGCGCCCACCTGCGCCTTCAGCTGACGGCGAGCCGGTGGTCCGGACTCGGCGACGGGTGGGGGAAGCTCACCGGACGGCGGGCGCGGGTGACGGTCACCGGGCGCGGCTCGGCGGTCCGTTCCCGCAGCGCGGAGCTGTGGCTGCCGGCCGCAGACGGAACCGTCACCGCCGCGCCCGACGGCGCTGCCCTCGCCGAAGGTCCGGCGTCCGGGCCAGGGCGCGCCGCCGTCTTCGGGTAGTCACCGGGAGCAGGAACACTCAGGGCACCGACCATCGCCGGCCTGCGGCACGAAGCCCGGCCGGTGCCCTGGAGGTTCCGCCGGCCGGTGGCGGGCGGGAGCGGTCCGGGTGGTCAGCGTGCGAGGACGACGGTGATCGGTACGTCCTCACAGCCGGCCGCGATGCGGTGGAGGGCGGCGAGTTCGGCGGGGTCGACGGACAGATGCCAGCGGGTCTTCACCGCGACCCAGTCCTCGGTGTAGCGGCACTGGTAGCCTGCGATCGGCAGCCACTCGGCGACGTCCTTGTCGGCCTTCTGCCTGTTCGAGCGGGCGGTGACCGCGATCAGGGTCCTCGGATCGGACAGGTCGTTGGCGTACTGCTCGCGCTCCTTCGCCGTCCAGGCGTAGCCGCCGGAGTCCCAATTTTCTGCAAGCGGTACGGCGTGGTCGACGTCAAGGCCAGCGGCGTCGGTGACGGTGACGTCGTCGTACGGGGAGAACCACTCGCCGCCGGTGAGGGTACAGCCGGGGCCCACCTCCGGGGCCTGGACGGCCTCGGCGATGATCGTGTCCTTTCGGGCGTTGCAGCCGTTGCGGTCGGCGTCGGTCCAGTGCTTGTAGGCGGTGCGGGTGTAGCCGTCGCGGCGCTCGTCCGCGACGTCGAGCGCGTCGATCGCGGCGAAGAACGTGGTGGTCACCGTCTCGCCGGACACGCGGTGCGCGGCGGTGGGTACGGGGGCGGCCTGGGCAGGGACGGTGAGCAGGGCGAGGGCGGTGGCGGTCAGCGCGGTAGCGCCGCGGCGCCACCCGTTCGAAGTGATCATGGTCTACGGCTAGCAGCCGGCCGCAGGGCGGTGATGGTCCGTCGCCCGGCGGGCGGCGTGCCGAAGCCTGAAGGTTGACGAGCAGATCTTCGGCCCGGATGAGCGGCTGCGCGCGGCCGGGTCCGTCCGCCGGCCGGGGAGACGTCACCGGGCGACCAGGAGCCCGTGCTCGGGGTCGAGCTGTCGGCCGGCGATCGACTCGGTCAGGAAGTCGGAGCACGGAGAAGTGATGCCGCTCACATTCGCTACTCTTCGTGCCTATTTGAATGCGGAAAGGAATGTTCGACTGGCCTGCCCTGGGCTGGAGTTGGCGCGCCCGCCCGAACCACTGGTCACTGTGAGTTGACGTTTGTGATCTTAGGGTGAGATTGCTGTGGGCCGTATGCGTGAACGGGCAGGGTCATTTGGTTGTGTGGAGGTAGACCACAACGTTGCCTCGGCGTGCAGGACCTGACGCCGTATCCGACCGAAAGAGTCAGATGGACGTCCACCATGACACGGCCGCCGCCCTCGGGCGGCCTGTCCGCACCTGCGACCGCCGACGACCGGCACCCGGCGCCGCGGACGCCGCGGCGCTGTCCCGAGCAGGAGCGGCCCGATGAACGACGACACCTTCACCGGCAACGGGATAGGCCCCGCCGTGCACGAGCCCGTCGACCTCCCGCTCGACTTCGAGGCCTACTTCCTCGTCAAGAACAAGGCCTTCCGCCGCTACGCCGCCGAGATGCTCGGCGACCAGGCGGTCGGCGACGAAGTGGTGCGCGAGGTCTTCACCCACCTCGCCCTGAACTGGGACCAGGTCCTCGCCGGCCCCGACTTCGAAGCCCACACCTGGGACGTCCTCACCGGCGCCGTCATGTACCGGGTGCACCGCCTGCGGCGGGAGAACGAGCTCGCCACCCGCCTGCGCCAGGCCCGCCGCAAGCTCGACCAGATGCACCAGGCCCTCGCCCGCGTCGAAGGCGGCGCCGGCCTCTATGCCGCCCTCGCCGACCTGCCCGCCCGCCAGTGCGACACCTTCATCCTGCGCACCACCATGGGCTACACCGCCGAATACACCGCCCAGATCCTCGGCATCCACCCCCGCACCGTCGACTACCACCACCGCCGCGCGCTCACCGGCCTCGAACGCCTGCTGACCGACCGCCACGTCCTGCGCCGCACCGCCGACCTCCCCGGGCCCCGCCGCGAAGGAGCCGACCGATGAACCCCGAACACATCCTCCACGACCTCATCCCCACCCCCACCGCACCCGCCGGCGCCGTCGAGCCGGACGACGCCTTCGACGTCCCCGCCGAGCTGCGCCGCATCTCCGCCGACGTCGCCCGGATCCGCCGCGGCCAGCAGCCGCCGCCGGGCTGGTGGGCCGAGCAGCAGCAGGCCCGGCAGTGCCTGGAGGCGGTGGTCGCCACCGAGCTCAGCACCACGCCCCTCGCCCGGATCGCCGACCTGGCCGCGCTCGCCGACCTCGCGGACCTGGTTGAGCAGCCGGCCGCCGCGGGCTCCGGTCGCCGTCGCCCGCGCCACCGGGGACGGGTCGAGGACATCACCCAGGAGATCGAGGGCTTCCGCCTCTTCGGCTGCGTCCTCTACCTGGCCGGGCACCCGGTCAGCGCGGAGTTCTGGTGGAAAATCGGCGCCGGCGCCCGCGACCGCATCTCCGCCTGGTGCCTGTACCTCCACCACCTCGGTCGCGGGGAGATCGGCGAGGCCCGGTTGTGGTTCGAGCAGTCCGTCCAGGCCGCCGAAGGCCTCGCTCCCGGCGTCCCCGCCCCCGCGGTCCCCGGCATGCCCGATTACTTCCGCACCGCCCCCATCGCCATGGACGCCCGCACCGCCGCGGCCGCCGCTCCCGTCGGCGTACTGGCCCGCGAGGTCGACCGGCTGGTGATGCACACCGGCGACGACACCGACGGCCTGGTCTCCTGCCCCGACCGCCGCCTGGCCGACCGCCTCGAGGAGTACGCCGGCCTGAGCTGACACCGCCGCTGGTCCGGCACGCCCCCGCGCCGGACCAGCCCGGGGCCGCCCAATATCAGGAACGAATTTCCACCCTCGATCCTGAGGGAAGCCCCAGGCCCTACACGTTTCTCGCGCCCGGGTCCTGTCCAGTGGACTCCGCGCGCCTCGAAGGGGTGAAGGACGACTCCTCTCCCGAAGGAGGGCGCGATGACGCCCGTACTCCAGTTCCTCACCGAAGCCCTCACCGACCCGGCCGGCCCCCAGGCCGACTACCTCGCCGCCCTCGCCCGCAACCTCGGCCTCACCGCCACCGGGGCGGCGAACACCGTCCTCGCCGTCCGCGCGCTGCGCCACCGCGGGATCCGGAAGGGCGGGCCCCGCCGCGGTTCGGTCCCGGTTCCGCCGAAGGCCGACGCCGAGTAGGGCCGGCGCACGAAGGTGAGGCCCGGCCGCTGGGAAGGGGCGCCGGGCCTCACTGTGATGGGCCGGTCGGTCGCCGCCGGGGGCTGTGCCGGAGAGGGATGGTGGCCTTGCAGTCCCAGCAGTCGACGGTGGTGCGCGGTGCCTGCTCCGGAGCGGGCTCAGCAGCGTTGCCGGTGGGGGCGTCGGGCGAGGTGGGCGCGTGTGTCGGTTCTGGGGACTGAGCGGCAGAGTTGCCCGGTCTGGGCCTGGCAGTGGGGACAGGGGCGGGTCATCGCGTCGAGGTAGTCCTCGGTCTCCTCCCAGCCGAGGTCCCACAGGCGGGCGACGTGGGCGACGCCGGCAATCCGTCGCGTCGACGGGATGCTGCGGCAGGCCCGGCCCGCGCGCGTATCACACAGCCAGCAGGCCCGGTCGCAGACGGGGCAGCCGTCCTCGGTCCGTAGCTCGGCGCAGCACAGGATCTCGTGCTCGCCGGGCCCCAGGGCGGAGGCGCGGAGTTCGGTCGGGCCGGGCCTGCTGAAGTCGTCGTCCCAGCACGGGGTGTCCGGGCCGGTGTAGCCGTCCCACGGCGCGCGGACGGCGGCCGCGGGAACGGCCGGCTGGTAGGGACGCGGGGTGGGGAGGCCGCCGCGGGCCGCACCGCGCCGTACGGGATGGACACTGCTGCGACCGCCGCACATGACGCCCGGCTGGGCCTTGCACTGCGGGCATCGCACCGCCAACGCGGGATCCTGGTCACTCGCCACTTGATCGTCCTGTCTCAGGCTCTGGTCTGCCTTCCTCGACCGGGGACCGCCCGAACACGTCCGGTCGGAGAGCAGCCCCTCGGACAAGCTACGGTGCCGCCGGGGTGCCTCGGGCGCGAACGGGGAGACGGGGTCCGGTCCACGGCCGGGCGATGCTGCTGTCGGTACCGACTGCCATCGCTTGTCACGCAACGTCATATTACGATTGCGAGAGGTCGCCGTGGAGTACCACCGGATGTCGTCGGAGGCGAAGGCCGCGTTCCTGGCGAAGCACCCGCGGTGCGGGTTGTGCGCCAGGCCGTCGGTGCAGATCGACCACGACCACGTCTCGCACGAGGTGCGCGGTGCGCTGTGCCGGCGCTGCAATTCCCGGCTCGGGTCGCTGGAGGCGGCGCTGCGCTTGCCCGCGAGGATGTTCCAGAGCCTGGCGGGGGACCTGCACCGGGCGCTGTGGCGTGCCGGGGCCGTGGAGCTGGAGAAGTACGCCGAGGACTTCGCCTATCTCGGGCTGACGGCCGAGGAGTACGAGCGGCGACTGCGGGCGGTGCACGAGCGGCTGGTGCTGCCGTACGTGTACTGGGCGCCGGTGACGCGGGAGGCGACGATCCGCACGCGGGAGTGGACGAAGATCGGGCCGCTGTGCGACGACGAGGAGGCCGAGCGGCACCGGACGCGGCTGGCGGCCGGGCCCGCGCCGCGGTGGGTGCGGGGGACGCGCGAGCCCGACGACGGGGTCAACAGCCCCGTGCCCCGCGCCCTGGTCGTGGTCGCCGATTCCACCGAGGGCGCCCGGGAGCTCCACCAGCAGCTGCGCGGCCCGTCGACATGAGCCGCCATGAGGCCAGGGACCATGCCTTCGCCGAGCTGGCGGTGCCGGTGCTGCTGAGCCGGCCGCTGACAGCGGAGCAGTTCCGCGCCGCACACTGGCGCGACGACGAGGAACTGTCGGCAACGGACCAGGAGCTGCGGGAGCTGTTGCTGCGCTACGGCTACATGGCCGGCTGGCTCGACCTGGCGGTACGGATCGTGCTGGAGGACCTCGCGGGGGCACTGCCGTCTGCGGCGTGGGCGGTGCCGAGCCGGGCGCGGTGGCACTGGCTGGAGCTGTTCGCGCACTGGCGGGATCAGCGAGCGCCAATCTGAAAACCATATTCAACAAGGGTTAAATTAATGGGTCAATGAAATTGGGTAACCGAGGTGGCTAATGATGTGTTAGGTTGGTCCTGGAGGTGAGGCTTCATGCCCACGCAGGACGAGTTGTTCGCGGCGGTGGACGCGCTGCTGGCCGGGGAGGAGCCCGGGCCGCAGCTGCCGGAGCCGGCCGAGCGTGCGCGCCTTCGGGAGGCCGCCGGGGTGACCCAGGCGCAGCTGGCGAAGGTGCTGCAGTCGACGGTGCAGACGGTGAAGAACTACGAGAACGGCCGTTCGGCCCCGAAGCCGCCGCGCCTGGAGGCGTACGTCAGGCTGCTGGAGGGCTGGGCGGCGAAGTATCCGGCCCCGGAGAGCGTCCCGGCTGCCTCGACGGTCGACCAGGTGCCGGCCGCGTTCGCTCCGGCGCCTGCCCCGGCGCCGGTGGAGAGCGCGCCGGAGCCGGCTGCCGACGCGGTGGTGGAGACCGCCGGGGACGCCCCGCAGGCGCCGTCCGTCCCGGCGTCCCGGCCTGCCGCGGCGCGTGCGGGTGGGCCGGTGCTGCGCCGTGCGGCGCGGCCGGCGCCGTACTTCGACGGGCAGTTCCCGAACGGGCCGCTGGTGGTGCTGGACGGGGACGGCACCGCGTACGGGGTCGGCGGGCTGTTGCTGGAGTGCCCGGCGACGACGCTGGCGCAGCTGGTGACGTGGGCGCTGACGGAGTCGGGTCTGGGTACGGCGCGGTTGCACCGCAATGGCCGGGATGGCGACCCGCTTGTCGTGCTGACTGCGGCGGCCGCCGAGAGGTTCGGTCTGCCGGCCACGCTGGACGACGACCCGGCGACCCGGCGCTCGCAGCGGCTGCCGGAGGACCACAAGGTGGTCAAGGCGCTGGCCCGCGCGAAGTGGCAGCTCACCCGCCGCGGGTTCGGCCCGTGGGCGCGGATCTACCGGCCGGTCAAGGACGGGCGCCGGCAGTGCGTGCAGCTCGCGGTCCTGCCGTGGCGGGCCCTGGACACCCGGGCCTGGGGTGCGGCGGCGGACCTGCCGGCCCCGGACCTGGCCCGCGTGCTCGGGATCTACGCCCAGCGGGTCATCACCCCGCGCGGTTCCACCGCGACCTGCGGTCTGGAGCTGATGACCGCGCTGCGCCCGCCGACGCGGGCGGTGCGCGACGAGGCGACGGGCGGGTGGGTGTCCGCGCCGAATCCGGGCGCGCTGACCGAGGTCTACGAGGCGGCGCCGCCGGAGGTGCTGACGGAGCACCCGGCGGCGCAGGGCTGGACCGGCGGGTTCCTGGACGAGGAGTCGTACCAGTGGATCCGCCCGGTGGAGACGCTCTCCGAGGCGGAGATGGTGGAGCCGTTCGCGGTGGGCATCGACATCAACACCGCCTACCTCGCCGCGGCCGCCCGGCTCTCCGTCGGCCTGTCCGGCCCCGTCCACGTCCAGCGGCCGGTGTTCGACAAGAAGGTCCCGGGTTCCTGGTTCGTCGACCTCTCCCACGTTCCGGCCGACCCGCGCCTGCCCTCCCCGTTCACCCCGACCGGCAAGCCCCCCGAGGGCCCGGCCTGGTACACCACCGCCACGGTGGCGTACGCGGTCGAGCTCGGTCACGACGTCGCTCCGATCGAGGCCTACCTGCGGGAGAAGGCCGGCGCCTACCTGGACCCGTGGCACGACCGGCTCCGCGAGGCCTACGTGACCACGATGGCCGAGGCCGGCATCCCCGTCGACAAGGACGCCGACGAGCGCGCCTTCCTCGCCGCGATGACCGCCCACCGCCTCCTCAAGAGCGCGGGTACCGACCTTGGCGCGCTGCGCACCGCGCTGGCCGCCGAGGGTCTGGGGCACCTGGCGGAGCTGGGCGACGACCAGCTCGCCTCGGCCGTGTGGCGTCACCACCAGATCGCCATGGTGCTGTCCGCGGTGAAGTCGACGGTGAAGTTCGGGATCGGCAAGCTGCGCGAGCGCCCGCAGGGCCTGACCTACAGGCCCGGTGAGCCGTGGTCGGCGCTGGAGCGGCCGACCTGGCGCCCGGACATCCGGGCGGCGGTCATCGCCAAGGCCCGGGTGAACATGCACCGCAAGATGGCGAACGTGGCGAAGGCGAACGGCCGCTACCCGCTCGGCGTGAACAACGACTGCGTCGTTTACGCCTCCCCGGGTGCCTCGCCGCTGGACTTCCTGCCGCTCACCGGCGCCGGCCGGGTGCTGCCCGGCACGTTCCGCCTTGGTGCCACCCCGGGCCTGTCCAAGGTGGAGGGCGTGCAGCAGATGCTGACCGTCGTCGACTGGCTCGAGCGCGACCAGCCCGTCAACCCGGCCCGCCACATCAAGGGCTACGACGCCAACGCCGTCGACGGGAAGTAGGAGGGGACCGTGGAGGAGATCATCGACGCCATCGACCGGGCCGCGCCCGAGCACTTC
This sequence comes from Kitasatospora sp. NPDC057595, assembly GCF_042800875.1. Taxonomy (NCBI): domain Bacteria; kingdom Bacillati; phylum Actinomycetota; class Actinomycetes; order Kitasatosporales; family Streptomycetaceae; genus Kitasatospora; species Kitasatospora sp. NPDC057595. Next base: position 102,221 of record NZ_JBHVGL010000026.1, read on the forward strand.
ACGCAGGCCCTGCCGAAGTCCGCGCAGGCCCAGATGCGGGCCCTGGTCAAGGCCGCCAAGGGTGACAAGAAGGCCGTCGCGCAGCGCCTGGGCGTCGACCCCAACACCGTGCGCCGTTACCTCAAGGGCGAGCGCAAGCACCCGCGCGCCGCGCTGCGCGAGGCCCTGCTGCGCGAGTTGCAGAAGGTGTGGCAGCCCGGCATCCGCCGCCAGGCCCGCAAGAAGGCCGCCACCAGCACGGGCATCACGGTGGAGGTGTGGGCGTACTTCGGCTACACCGCCCCGGTCGGAACTACCGACGAGCCGAGGCTGCGGCACCTGACCGTTCACCTGCCCCCGGAGTGGGCCGACCGCCTCTTCGCCGCCCAGGACGAAGGCGCCGGCGACCAACAGATGCGCGACATCATGGCCGAAGGATTCCAGGAAATCTATTTCCAGAACGGCGGGTCACGCGCCGAAAACCTGGAAGTGGAATTCACCGGAATCCAGGCGATCGACGTTTCCTACTGACCCCAGGTTGGAGAAAGCCGCCATGCACCACACCGTCATCGGCACCGACATCAACAGCGTGCACCTCGCGACCGCCCGCCGGCGGCCCGACGAGCGCCAGGCCGCCGACCTCGAGCACATCCGCGCCTACTACGCGCTGGAGAGCCGCCTCGGCATCCGCGTCGAACTCGGCGGCCGCATCCGCCACGACGGCCGCGCGGGCACCATCGTGGACACCGCCGGGCAGCGGCTGAAGGTGCTGCTCGACGGCGACCAGACGCCGAGCGTCTGCCACGTCACCTCGCAGATGGCGTACGAGATGCCCACCGGGTGGATCACCGCCACGCCCGTCCCGGACCCGTGGGCCGCCGCCCCGACGGCCTGAGCGGGGCCGCGGTGAACGCCCGAGAGCGCCTCGAAGCGATGGTCCGCACCGACCGCGGCAACATGACCGTCTGGTCCCCGCAGGAACTTCGCGAGGCCCTGGACGCCTACGCCGACGAAGTCCGGGCCGACGCCGACGGGGACACCAAGCGCCTGGCCGGCCTCGCCGCGCACGGACTGCGCCGCGCCCTGGCCGCCGGCGGCGAGGCCGAGCTGCCGCCCGCCGAGGAGCTGACCGCCCTGGTCGCCGAGTTCGACCGGATGCGGGCGGTGGTCGCCGCGTCGTGGAGGCAGGCCGCCGTACAGCTGGCGGCCGTCCCGCACCAGCCGACCGCGCTGACCGGCCCGTACTGGTACGGCCAGGGCTGGGACGACGCGGTCCACCACCTGCACGACATGGCAGACGGCATGGAACCGCACAGCCGGTAGGAGAAGCACGTGGGCCCGTTCCCGGCATTGGAGCTGCCGGGAACGGGCCCACCCGTGCATTCTGCCCCGTTCAACCAGCCGCCGGCGCGCCGGGCAGGACCCGGCCCGCGACGATCTGCGCGCGGGCGGTGATGGCATGGCCGTCGCACACGCCGTAGACGGTGGAGCCGTCGTCGGCCTGGACGGTGTGGGTGGCCGGCTCCGGGCACAGCGCGCCGAGACGGTCGTACGGCCAGGCGTTGAAGCACACCGGGTCCGTACACCAGCTGCCGCGGTCGACGTTCGAGCGCAGGGTGCCCCCGTGGTCCGGGCACACACCCCACGGCACGGCGCACCGGCCCGGCTCGACGACGTCCTGGTTCTCCGGCGCGTACAGCGCGATAGCGGTCACACCGGGATTCTCCCCGGACCTCGCCCCGCTGCGCCGGAACATTCCAAGTTGCCCTGATTCAGGGCCGTTTGTGCTCGGAATGGCGGAACTCTGTCCACAGGCGGACCGCTTCACGCTGCTCGGGTGCTAGACAACATAAACGAAGACATAGACGGCATAAGCGCCGAAACCGCTAGCGGGCGGGAGAAGCGCGGGACGATCGCGGACGGCCTGGAGCGCGCCGAGCGCGCCCAGTTCACCGAGCCGATCCCGGCATCCACCCAGGGGCGGGTCGGGTTCCTGCTCGGGAAGCTGACGGGCGGCACGAAGGCCCTGGCGGCCCGCCTGGGCGTCTCCCAGCGCACCGTGCAGCGCTACCGCGCCGGAACCGTCACCCGGCCGCGTGCGGCCGCCCGGGAGGCGCTGGAGGACGAGACCTGCGAGCACTGGCAGCAGGACGTGCGGGCCGAGGCCCGGCAGCGCGCGGCCAGGGTCCGGGTTCACGATCAGCACCCGCGCGGTGTTCGGCTTCGACGCCGGAGCCGGCACCAGCGACTCCCCGCGCCCACGCCTGCTCACCCAGCGCATCTCCGGCACCCACGCGGCCGCCATCATCGCCGCCCGCGAAGCCGGCGCCACCGACGACCAGCTCACCGACATGGTCGGCGAAGCCCTCGCCGACGCCTACTTCCGCAACGAAGGCAACCGCACCGCCAACCTCAAGGTCCGCCTCCGGGACATCGAGTACATCGACATGTCCTTCTGACCCTGCCCGCGACCAGCACCGACACCGAGGACCACACCATGACCCAGCACCACCACTGCGGGCACAGCCACCACGACCACGACTTGGACGAGCAACTGCACCAGCGCTTCCATCACCTCCAGCACCACCACCGCCACGGCGCCCTGGACGCCACCCTGGACCCGACCCAGGCCGACGAGATGGTCCTCGACCGCCTCGCCGACCGCATCCCGGGCGTCCGGACCACCGAGGACTACCTGGCGATCGAGGCCTGGCTCGCCGCTGCCTACACCGACCGCCGCAGCTGCTACGCCGACCCCCACACCCACGTCCACTCCGAACTGCCCACGATGGTCCGCGAGCGGGCCGCCTGGCTCTACCCCTGCCCCACCGCCGACGGCCTCCCGGGCTGCCCGCAGGCCTGCGCTGGCGCCGACCACCGCGCCCAGGCCCAGGCCGCCTTCGACCTCTCGCTGCTCCTCGAACGCGACCGCTGGGACTTCTACTGCCAGGCAAGGGGCTGACGACCCGATGGACAACACCACTGCCCCCGGCACCGCGCGCCGCGACCAGGTGCTCCGCCTGATCCGCGAAGGCCGGCTCGACGACCTCGCCCCCGGCCCCGGCGACGAGGACCTCCTGGACGAGCCCGACCAGACCGACCACGACGCCTGCGTCTACATCGAGGCCTGGCTCACCGCCGCCTACCTGGACGGCACCGGCTGCTACGCCGAACCGGCCGCCCGCGCGGCATCCCGGCTGCCCGCCCTGGTGCTCGGCCACGCCGACCGCCGCTACGCCTGCCCGCCCGACTGCCCGGTACCGGCGCGCACTGCGACGGCTGCGCGCAGGCATGCGAAGGCGGGGCCCACCGCCGCCAGGCGCTCCTGTCCCGGCTGTTCGCCCGGGTGCTCACCGGCCGGCAACGGGACGCCCAGCGGCTCCTGCTCACCCCGATCATCGAGCCCTGCATACCCTTCCGGCAGCCCGGCCGCCACCGCCGGCCCCACCCCTGACCCGGCAGGCCGCACGTCCGAGGGCCCGGCCCAGAACACCTCGAGCGTTCTCGGCCGGGCCCTCGGACTTCGTTCTGCGGGAGCAGAGCGAACTGATCAACCCTGTGATGACGTCAACCGGCCCCGTGCCGCTCTGACCTGCTGTTTTCCCCTCCAGGGGAACGATGTACGCGCATTGCTCCTTGTTCTGCCCCCGCAGAACGAACCGGTACCACCAGTGCTACCACCCGCCAGCAGCGCACCGTCCTGACCAGCAGCTTTCCCCTCCAGGGGAACGATGTACGCGCGAGAGCCCGGGCCCGTCCCGCCGAAGCAGAACGAACCCGGGCTCCCAAGAAGGACCACCAGTTGGCCACATGGCCTATGAGCTGTGACTTTCCCCTCTGGGGGAACGATGTACGCGGGCTCAGGCCCGGGGCCGGAGCTGGTGGACCTGCGCCAACTGCCCGTCCTCGTCCTCCTGGTCCACCTCGATGCCCAGAGCCACCCGGCCCAGCACGTAGAAGCGGCTGCCCACAGCAGAGTGCGAGAGCTCCAGCCAGCCACCAGCGGCGAGCCGGCCGATGCTCCGCGACGCGCTGGTGGTGCTCAGCCCGAGCTCGCGGCCGATGTCGGTGGTCGTCTTGGTGACCGCCGCGCCCACCGGCACCGCGGTCGCGAAGTACATCAGCATCCGCAAGTCCGCGCCGGGCAGCGAGCTGGCCCGCAGAAGCAGGGAGTTGATCTCGTCCGCCTCCAGGAGTCGGACGCCGAACTCAGCGGGGGCCGGGGAGCTCATGAGGTCTCCTTCTTCTTCCGAGCGGGCTTCTTTGGTGCCGGGCACGGCACCACCGGGTGGCGCACGGACGCCGTCGCCAGACGCTGCGCCACCGCGCTGCCATCGTAGGCTGCCCGGGCGTTGAGCTTGTAGAACGTCACCCTGCCGATCTTCTCGGCCTCGATCAGGATGCCGCCCACGTTCAGTCTGCCGACCGACTTGCTGACCTGCGCCGGCCGGATCCCCAGGTTCGTCCCGATCTCCCGGAAGCTCTCGCGAAGAGGCGCTTCGCCCTCCGGCGAGTTGAACAGGTAGTAGCCGAAGACGTCGCGGTCGTTCTGGTCGTACCCGCTGTCGGCCCGCCAGACCGACTTCCCCAGCACCTTGCCGACGTTGATGTGCCGGCCGCCGCCCGACCAGTCGTAGGTGGTGTTCTTGTCCTTCTCCAGCAGCTGCAGCTGCAGCACCTCTCCGGTGCCCGTGTTCACCGCGGCCTTCACTCGGGCGGCCATACCCCTCCCTACCTCGAACTTTCCCCTAGAGGGGAACGATGTACGCGCGGCACAGTAGCCGCGATTCCCCTCTAGGGGAAAGGCGCCACGCCGAACCCTCCACCCCCGGCCGATTCCCCCATAGGGGAACGCAACCGCCGGAAGTGACATTCGAATTGCGCTTTTAGCTACATGACCATGCCCCTGACCTGGGCAAACGTCAGATCCCTCTTAGCGCATCAGGTGTACCCCCAGCCCCGGGCATTCGCGGCACCCCCTCCGCGCGGCAGCATCGGCCTCCGGCCGATCCGGCAGTCGCCGCGCCCGCTACGCTCCGCCAGGCCGGACGGCGGGTCAACTGCCCTTCCGCCGGACGTGTGAGGCTACGCCGCGCGGAAGCCCCGGCAGGGGCTCCTCCGGACCCCGCCCCCGCCGGATCCATACCGGTGGCTGACCTCCGCTCATAGCCCGTACGACGCAAGGGTCGATGTTCGGGGAACCGAATTCCCCACCCTTCCCGGTACAAATAACCCGCCATCCAATCTTCCGTTCTTCTGAGCTTCCGTCCTGCCAAATCCCCGAATTTGCTAACCAGGAGCAGCAGGGATCGAACCACTTACTGGGGTGGAACACGATCCCTGATGCTACACAGTGCATCAGAATGATGCACAAGGGCTCCCGATCGCGCTCACACTCAAGGGTGATGCATCGAACAATCCGGCGTGGATCGACTCGGGTAGGGTATGCTTCCCCCTGTCGATAGTTTTAGTTCGGGAGTTGACGGAGGACCAGAGTGGGCGGAGCGAAGCGGAGTCCACCGGGCTCGACAGGGGGTGCCGGCTTTGACCGGGCGTGAGGTCACGGAGCGTGAGAGGGTGGGGATAGTCCGGGATTCCTGGGCCTACACAGTGCCGCGCGTGATGCACCCGCCCCCCAGTCAGCCATCGGATTCCCGCTTGCGGGAATCCCGTCAATTCGCGCTTGCGCGAATTGACTTGCCGTTAGAATTCCGCTTGCGGAATTCAATTCCCGCGCAAGCGCGGGAATTTCGCCGGAGCGAAGCGAAGGCGTTCCCTGCCCGGCGGCTTGCCGCCGGGATACCCGC
>NZ_JBHVGL010000027.1:0-91893 GCF_042800875.1 Kitasatospora sp. NPDC057595
CCCGCGGTGAGCGGCACGGCAACCACCGGAATAGGGCGGTCCCGCGCACTGCGTCCTCGCTAGTGTTATTTCAAAAGGAATCTCCAACCCCAGAACAAGTCCGAGGCCGGGGATGTCAACATATCTGGCGTTGACTTTTGGCACGCTGTTGAGTTCTCAAGGAAAGGACGCTTCCTTCAGGCGGCTTTCACACCGGCCCTCCGGGCGCTTCGTTCTTTCGTGTTTCCAGCTTACCAGATGTTTTCCGTGCCGTTCCCGGCGCTTCCTTCATCCAACTCGCTGATGTCTTCTGCGGCTTGACGCCCCGTCCGACGTTTCAAACTCTAGCCGATCACCGCTCCGAAAAGCGAATCCGGCCGCAATTCCCGAAAATGCACACGCCGAATAAACCCCGTGCCGGGGAGGCTTGGACATTTCCAGAGGATTGGCCGCTCCGGGACCGTCCGCGCCGATGCGTGTCCGGTGCTCCCTGCCGAGCGACTAGGGAACACTACGCCGGTTCTCGGCCGAAGGCAAACGTCAGGGAAACTTCCGGGCATGCCGCAGGCCGGCCCGCGCACCCGCGGACCGGCCTGCGTCGCCCCGACTCAGCTGTTGGTCGGGAAGCCGAGGTTGATCCCGCCGTGCGACGGGTCCAGCCAGCGCTGGGTGACCGCCTTGCCGCGGGTGAAGAACTGCACGCCGTCCTGGCCGTACGCGTGGGTGTCGCCGAACAGCGAGGCCTTCCAGCCGCCGAAGGAGTAGTAGGCGACCGGGACCGGGATCGGCACGTTGATGCCGACCATGCCCACCTCCACCTCGTACTGGAAGCGCCGGGCCGCACCGCCGTCGTTGGTGAAGATGGCGGTGCCGTTGCCGTACGGGTTGGCGTTGATGAGGGCGAGGCCCTCCTCGTAGGAGGCGACCCGCACCACGGAGAGGACCGGGCCGAAGATCTCGTCGGTGTAGACGGACATGCCGGGCTTCACGTGGTCGAACAGCGTGGGGCCGAGCCAGAAGCCGTCCGCGGTCGGCGTGCCGTCGCGGTCCTCGGCGGTGACCGGGTGCTTGCGGCCGTCGACGGCCAGCTCGGCGCCGTCGGCGAGGCCGGACTCCACGTAGGAGGTGACCTTGTCCCGGTGCTGACCGGTGACCAGCGGGCCCATCTCCGACTCGCCGTTGCAGCCAGGGCCGACGGTGAGGGTGGCCATCCGCTGCTTGATCTTCTCCACCAGCTCGTCGCCGATCGGGTCGACGGCGACCAGGACCGAGACGGCCATGCAGCGCTCGCCGGCCGCGCCGAAGCCCGCGTTGACGGCGGCGTCGGCACTGAGGTCGAGGTCGGCGTCGGGCAGGACCAGCATGTGGTTCTTGGCACCGCCGAGGGCCTGCACGCGCTTGCCGTAGCGGGTGCCGGTCTCGTAGACGTAGCGGGCGATCGGGGTGGAGCCGACAAAGCTGACCGACTTGATGTCGGGGTGCTCCAGCAGGCGGTCGACCGCGACCTTGTCACCGTGCACGACGTTGAAGACGCCGTCGGGCAGGCCGGCCTCCTTCCACAGCTCGGCGAGGAAGTTGGCGGCGGACGGGTCCTTCTCGGAGGGCTTGACGACCACGGTGTTGCCGGCCGCGATGGCGATCGGGAAGAACCACATCGGCACCATGGCCGGGAAGTTGAACGGCGAGATGATCGCGACCGGGCCGAGCGGCTGGCGGATCGAGTAGACGTCGACGCCGGTCGAGGCCTGCTCGGTGTAGCCGCCCTTGAGCAGTTGCGGGATGCCGCAGGCGTACTCGACGACCTCCAGGCCGCGGGCGATCTCGCCGAGCGCGTCCGAGTGCACCTTGCCGTGCTCGGCGACGATGATCGAGGCCAGCTCGTCCTTGCGGGCGTTGAGCAGCTCGCGGAACGAGAAGAGCACCGTGGCGCGCTTGGCGACCGAGGCGGTGCGCCACTCGGTGAAGGCCGAGGCGGCGGCGGCGACCGCCTGGTCGACCTCGACGACCTCCGCGAAGTCGACCTGGCCCGTGACCCGGCCGGTGGCCGGGTCGAAGATGTCACCGCGGCGGGGCGCGGCACCGGCGGTGGCGACCGGCCGGCCGCCGATCCAGTGGGTGATGTGCTTGCTCAAGGTCCGTCTGCCTCCGAAGTCGGGGCGGCCTGACGCCACCGGTCCCTGGTGTGACACCACCCGTCCGGGAACGGGCGGCGGGGTCACGGGGCTACCGCGCTCACGGTCCAGTCTGCTGGCCGCTGCGGGCGGTCTCAACGAACAGGCTGACGGGGATCGGGGATTCAGCCTTACAGGTCGTCGGACGAGTCCGTCCTTCGGGTGGCAGGCGTCGGGTGACGGACGTCCTGGTGGCCGAGCGGACGCTCAGGCCTCCTCCTGGTCCTCCAGGTAGGGATCGTGCAGGCCGTCCGCCGCCTCCTGCGTCTCCAGCAGGTCCAGCCGGAGGTCCTGGGCCCAGGCCAGTGCCCACCGCTTCAGGTCGTCGACCTCCCCGGCGGGCAGACCGCGCGCCCGGAACCGGCCGTCGGCGGCCTCGGCCAGCGTCTCCAGCCGCTCGGCGAGCGCGGTGGGCTGGAACTCGGCGTCCAGCCCGGTGGCCAGGGCGAGCAGTTCGCCCTCGCGGTAGCAGGCGGTGAGCGCGTGCACGTCGATCAGGTCGCGGGGCAGGGCGCGGTCGACGAGCAGCGCGGTGGAGAGGGCGGCGGCGTCCTCCAGGGCGACGACGGCCAGAGCGACGACGGCCACCGTCGGCGGGGTGTCGGACGGTCCGCCGAGGTCGGTCCGGACCGGGAGGTGGCCCAGCGGCTCCTTGCGCAGCTCGACGGTGTGCGCCCGTCCGCCCAGGACGAGCCGCACCGAGAGCTGTTCCAGCCGGGGCGTGCCGGGGCGCTCCACGACCCCGCCGCCCGCCGCGCGGTAGGCGGCGGCCAGCTCGGCGGCGGCCTGCGGCAGGTCGGTGGCACCGGCGGCCACCAGGGTGAGTCCGTCCTGGTCGCAGGCCCGGACGCCGTAAGCGCGCAGCGCGTGGCCGCCGGCCAGGGCGAGCCCGTGCCGGTCGCACACCGGCCGGGCCAGCTCGGCGAGGCGCAGCTGGGCCGGGCCCGGGTGGAGGGACGCGCCGACGGCGTCCGGGGCGGTGGTCACCCCTCCAGTCTGGCGCGCCGCGCGCGAAGGCGCGGCCGGACGGTCACCGGTCGCCGAGTGCGGCGGCGGCCTCGTGCAGGGCGAGCTCCAGGAGGACCGGGTCGCTGAGCCGTCCGGTGCCGTCGGGCGGGACGAGCCAGCGCACGCCCCCGCCGCGGCGGTCGGGGTGGGGCACGACGACCCAGGTGCCCTCCCCCGCACAGCGCACGCCGGTGCCGATCCAGCGGGCGGCGGTGCCGGCGGGCACCAGGAAGCCGATGTGCTCGTCGCCGAAGTCGGCGAGGACCGGCCCGCAGGCGCCGGCGCCGAGGAGGTCGACGGCCGGCCGGCCGAGTCGGGCGGGGACGGAGAGGACGTCCCAGCGCCGCCCGGCCGGGAGCAGCACCAGCCCGAGGCCGGTGCGCTCCCACTGCTCCCGGAAGGCCGCCGGGTCGGGTGCGGCCTGGGTCAGCCAGTCCAGTCCGGTGATCTCCATGTGCTGTCCCCGCTCTGCGCGTCGGTGCGTTCGGTGGCGGCGGAACGCGTGGAGACCCGCCGTCACCAACGAGAGGGGGACGGCGGGTCTCTCTTACACGCTTCGCGCCGCCGTCGACCCGTTCGGGGCAGCGGCCGGGGAAGCGGCGGGAATCAGCTGTCGAAGCCGAGCCCCATCCGGTCCAGGGTGCGGAGCCAGAGGTTGCGCCGCCCGCCGGTCCGGTCGGAGTGCTCCAGCGAGCGGGTGGTGATCCCGATGCCGGCCCAGCGGACCGGCTCGGGCGGGAACGGCAGCGGCTTGCGGCGGACCATCTCCAGTTCGGTGCGCTCGGTGCGCTCCCCCGCGAGCAGGTCGAGCATGACCTCGGCGCCGAACCGGGTGGCGCCGACGCCGAGGCCGGTGAAGCCGGCGGCGTAGGCGACCTTGCCGCGGTGGGCGGTGTCGAAGAAGGCGGAGAACCTGCTGCAGGTGTCGATCGCGCCGCCCCAGGCGTTGGTGAAGCGCAGGCCCTCCAGCTGCGGGAAGCAGTGGAAGAAGTTCCGCGCCAGGGTGCGGAAGGTCTCCGGCCGCTGGTCGTACTCGTGCCGGAGGTGTCCGCCGAAGTGGTAGACGGCGTCGTAGCCGCCCCAGAGGATCCGGTTGTCGGCGGAGAGCCGGAAGTAGTGGAACTTGTTGGCGCTGTCGCTGAGTCCCTGGCGGCCCTGCCAGCCGATGGCCGCGAGCTGCTCGGTGGTCAGCGGCTCGGTCATCAGCGCGTAGTCGTACACCGGGACGATGTACGGCCGGACGCGCTTGAGCAGGGACGGGAAGGCGTTGGTGCCGAGCGCCACCTTGCCGGCCAGGACCCGGCCGTAGGGGGTGCGCACGGCCATGCCGGCGCCGTGCTCGCTCAGGGCGGTGGCCGGGGTGTGCTCGAAGATCCGCACGCCCTGGGCCAGGCAGGCCTGCTTGAGGCCCCAGGCGAGCTTGGCGGGGTGGACCATGGCCACGCCGTCCTTGTCCCAGATCCCGCCGAGGAAGGTCGGCGAGTCGACCTGGGCGCGCAGTTCGTCGCGGTCGAGCACGGTGATGTCGAGGCCGTAGCGGGCGACGGCCTCGGCCACCTCGTGCAGTTCGTCGAGCTGGTGCGGCTGGGTGGCGATGTCGATCTCGCCGGTGCGCTCCCACTCGGCGTCGATGCCGTAGCGCTCCAGGGTGGCCCCGATGCCGTCCAGGTTGGCGGCGCCGAGGCGTTCCAGCTGTCCGAGTTCGGAGGGCCAGCGCTGCAGGCCGTTGCCGAAGCCGTGGGTCAGGCTGGCCGCGCAGAATCCGCCGTTGCGCCCCGACGCGGCCCACCCCGCCTCCTTGCCCTCGACCAGGACGACGTCCAGTGAGGGGTCGCGCTCCTTGGCGATGAGCGCGGTCCAGAGGCCGGAGTAGCCGCCGCCGACGACCAGCAGGTCGCAGGTGGTGTCGCCGACCAGGGCGGGCAGTGCCGCCGGCCGGCCCGGGTCCTCCAGCCAGAAGGGGGTGGGCCTGGCGTCACTGAGTGCGCGGGCGGAATCCATGCATTATCAGCCACTTTCTACACATTGGTGATGGTGGTCGGCCGCCTCCCGACGGTACGCCGGGCGGGCGGCCGGGTGGGTCAGGCGGTGGCCTTGCGGCGGTTCCCGAGCCACTGGCCGCCGATGGTGAGCGCGACGGCGGCGATGAACATCGCGGTGCCGATGACGTTCACCTGGACCGGGATGCCGCGCTGCGAGGCGCCCCAGACGAACATCGGGAAGGTGACCGTGGTCGGACCCGAGTTGAACTGGGTGATGATGAAGTCGTCGAAGGAGAGCGCGAAGCTGAGCAGCGCGCCGGCCGCGATGCCGGGGGCGGCGAGCGGCAGGGTGACCCGCAGGAAGGTCTGCACGGGGGTGGCGTAGAGGTCCTGGGCGGCCTGTTCGAGCCTCGGGTCCATGCTCATCACGCGGGCCTTGACCGCCGTCACCACGAAGCTGAGGCAGAACATGATGTGCGCGATGAGGATGGTGGTGAAGCCGAACGGGATGCGCATGTTGAGGAAGAGGGTGCCCAGCGAGGCGGCCATCACGACCTCGGGCATGGCCATCGGCAGGAAGATCATCGCGCTGGTGGCAGCCTTGCCGCGGAAGCGGTAGCGGGCCAGGGCGAAGGCGACCATGGTGCCGAGCACGGTGGCGCCGATGGTGGCGGCGACCGCGATCCGCAGGCTGAGCGAGAGCGACTGGCACATGTCGGCCACGCCGCAGGGGTCGGTCCAGGCGTCGGTGGAGAACTCGTTCCACTCGTAGTTGAACTTGCCGACCGGCTTGTTGAACGAGAAGGCCAGCACGACGAGGTTGGGCAGCACCAGGTAGGCGAGGGCCAGCAGGCCGGCCAGCACCACCAGGTTGCGGCGGATCCAGGCGATCACTCGGGACATCAGACCAGTTCCTCCGTCCCGGCCTTGCGCATGTAGACCGTCACGATGCCCAGGATCAGGGCCATCAGGATGAAGCTCAGCGCCGCCGCGGTGGGGTAGTCGAGCACGTTCAGGAACTGCTTCTGGATGCCGTTGCCGACCATCTGCTCACTCGGCGAGCCCAGCAGCTGGGCGTTGATGTAGTCGCCGGAGGCGGGGATGAAGGTGAGCAGGGTGCCGGCGACCACCCCGGGCAGCGAGATCGGGAAGGTCACCTTGCGGAAGGTGGTGAACGGACGGGCGTAGAGGTCGCCGGCGGCCTCGTGCAGGCGCGGGTCGATCCGCTCCAGCGAGGTGTACAGCGGCAGGATCATGAACGGCAGGAAGTTGTAGGTGAGGCCGCAGACCACGGCGAGCGGGGTGGCGAGCACCCGGTCCCCCTCGGTGAGGCCGAGGGCGGAGGTGACGTCGAGGACGTGCAGGGCGTCGAGCGCGCCGACCACCGGGCCGCCGTCCGAGAGGATGGTCTTCCAGGCGAGGGTGCGGATCAGGAAGCTGGTGAAGAACGGCGCGATGACCAGGATCAGCATGACGTTGCGCCAGCGCCTGCTCACCTTGAAGGCGATGGTGTAGGCGAGCGGGTAGCCGATGGCGAGGCAGAGCACGGTGGCGGTGGCGGCGTAGCCGAACGAGCGCACGAAGTGCCACTTGTACTCGACCAGGGCGTCCCAGTAGGTGGCGAGGTGCCAGGTGACGCGGAAGCCGTCCTCCAGCGAGCCGGTCTGGAGCGAGGTCGAGCCCTGGTAGACCAACGGCACCGCGAAGAAGACGACCAGCCAGGCTATGCCGGGCAGCAGCAGCCAGTACGGGGTGAGCCGGCGCCGGGGCTTGGGCTCCGCCGCGGGGAGGGGGACGACCCGGGGTGGCGCGGCCGGGGTGGTGGCGGTCATGCGGCGGCCTCCCCGGTGCCCGCGTCGATCGCCTGGGCGGCGTCCAGGGCGAAGGAGTGGGCCGGGTTCCAGTGCAGCACGACGGGGGCGCCGGGCACGATCCGGGCGTCGCGCTCCATGTTCTGCTCGAAGACGGTGACCTCCTGGCCGCCGTCGGTGCGCACCAGGTACTGGGTGGAGACGCCGATGAAGCTGGAGTCGACGACCGTGCCGGCGAGCCGGTTGCGGCCGTCGGCGACCTCGGCGGAGCCGTGCTCGATGGTGATCTTCTCCGGCCGCACGCCGAGGTGGACCCGGGTGGCGCCGGTGGCGCAGCGGGCCCTGGGGACGGTGAGCCGGGCGCCGGCGGCGGTGAGCAGCAGGTCCTCGCCGGCGCCGCCGGTGACCTCGGCGGCCAGCAGGTTGGACTGGCCGAGGAAATTGGCCACGAAGGTGGTGGCGGGGTTCTCGTAGAGCTCGGCGGGGGCGCCCAGCTGCTCGACCCGGCCGCCGTTCATCACCGCGATGGTGTCGGCCATGGTCATGGCCTCCTCCTGGTCGTGGGTGACGTGCACGAAGGTGATGCCGACCTCGGTCTGGATCCGCTTGAGCTCCAGCTGCATCTGGCGGCGGAGCTTGAGGTCGAGGGCGCCGAGCGGCTCGTCGAGGAGCAGCACCTGGGGGTGGTTGATGAGCGCGCGGGCGACGGCGACGCGCTGCTGCTGGCCGCCGGAGAGCTGGTGCGGCTTGCGCCGGGCGTACTGGCCGAGCTCGACCAGTTCGAGCATCTCGTCGACCTGCTTCTTGACGTCCTTCTTGCCGCGGCGGCGCAGGCCGAAGGCGACGTTCTCGAAGATGTCGAGGTGCGGGAAGAGCGCGTAGCTCTGGAAGACGGTGTTCACCGGCCGCTTGTACGGGGGGAGCGCGGTCACGTCCTGGCCGCCGATCAGGACGGTGCCGCTGGTGGGCTCCTCCAGGCCGGCGATCATCCGCAGGGTGGTGGTCTTGCCGCAGCCGGAGGCGCCGAGCAGGGCGAAGAAGGAGCCCTGCGGGACGGTCAGGTCCAGCGGGTGGACGGCGGTGAAGGAGCCGTAGGTCTTGCCGATGCCGGTGAGGCGGACGTCGCCGCCGGCGGCCGCGGAGCTCTGCTGCTCTGTCATGGGTGGTGTCTCTCTGGTTTTCTCTGCCGTCAGTGGGGGTCAGGCGCCGATGAGCTTGGAGAACTTCTCCTCGAAGTCGCTCTCCTCGGTCTCGGTGAGGGTCCGGAAGACGTGCGCCTTGGCCGCCATCTCGGGGGTGGGGACGACCAGCGGGTTGGCCGCGCTGTCCGGGGCGATGGCGGCCAGCTCCTCCTTCATGCCGGCGACGGCGGAGACGAAGCCGATGCCCGCGGTCAGCTGGGCCGCGATCTTCGGCTGGTAGTAGAAGTCGATCAGCTTCTCGGCGTTCGTCTTGTGCTGGGCCTTGGCCGGGACCAACAGGTTGTCGGTGCTGCTCACGAAGCCCTTCTCGGGGATGGCGAACTCGATGTCGGGGTTGTCGGCCCGCAGCTGGATCAGGTCGCCGCCCCAGGCGACGCAGGCCGCGATGTCGCCGGAGGAGAGCTCCTGGCCGTAGTCGTTGCCGGTGAAGCGGCGGATCTGCTTGTTGTCGACGGCCTTCTGCAGCCGGGCGACGGCGGCCCCGTAGTCGTCGGCGGTGAACTTCGCCGGGTCCTTGCCCATGTCCAGCAGGGTGATGCCGATGCTGTCGCGCATCTCTGAGAGGAAGGTCACCCGGCCCTTGAGGTCGGGGTCCTCCAGCAGCTGGGCGACGCTGGTGACCTCCTTCCCCTTGGTGGCCCGCTTGTTGTAGGCGACGACCACCTGGATGCCGGCCCACGGGTAGCTGTAGAGCCGGCCCGGGTCCCAGTCCGGGGCGCGGAAGCGGGAGTCGACGGTGGTGATCGCGGTGGTGACGTTGGCCGGGTTGAGCTTCTGCGCCCAGCCGAGGCGGATCATCCGGGCGGCCATCCAGTCGGTGAGCACCATCAGGTCACGGCCGGTGTCCTGGCCGGCCGCGAGCTGCGGCTTGACCTTGCCGAAGAACTCGACGTTGTCGTTGACGTCCTCGGTGTACTTGACCTTGATCCCGGTGGCGGCCGTGAAGGCCTCCAGGGTGCCGTGCTTCTCCTTGTCGTTCTCGTCGGCGTCGATGTAGAGCGGCCAGTTGGAGAAGTTCACCTCCCGCTCGCTCTCCGAGAGGTCCTTGGCGGCGTTCGCGGTGGAGTCGCCGGTCCCGTTGACGGTCCTGGCCGGCGGGATGCCGCAGGCGGCCAGGGAGCCCGCGCCGGCGGTGAGGGCGGCGGCGCGCAGCACGGTCCGCCTGCTGAGGGCGGCCCGGCCACTGGTCAGGCTGCGTTCCCAGGCCTTGCGGACCGGTTCCGACAGTCCGTCGGTGAGCTCGTTGAACGCCATGGGACGGGCCTCCTGGGGGGCGAAGGGGGTGTGGGGGACCACCCGGTCCGGTTATCTGTCTCCGAAGACGGTGCGGTGCCAGTCCTTGCGGGCGACCGCGGTGGTGTCGAACATGACGTGCTTGACCTGGGTGTACTCGTCCAGCGAGTACTGCGACATGTCCTTGCCGTAGCCGGAGGACTTGTAGCCGCCGTGCGGCATCTCGCTGATGATCGGGATGTGGTCGTTGACCCAGACGCAGCCGGCCGCGATCTCGCGGGTGGCGCGCAGCGAGCGGTGCACGTTGCCGGTCCAGGCCGAGGCGGCCAGGCCGTAGGGGGTGTCGTTGGCCAGCCGCAGGCCCTCGTCGTCGCCGTCGAAGGGCAGCACGACCAGGACCGGCCCGAAGATCTCGCCCTGGACGACCTCGCTGTCCTGGGCGGCGCCGGTGATCAGGGTGGGGCGGTAGTAGGCGCCGCGGGTGAGGTCGCCGCCGTCGTGGCCCTTCGCGGGGGCGGCTCCGCCGGTGACCACGGTCGCGTAGCCGCGGGCGCGCTCGACGAAGCCGGCCACCCGGTCGCGGTGGGTGAAGGAGACCAGCGGGCCGAGGTCGGTCCGCGGGTCGAGCGGGTCGCCCAGCCGGATCGCGCCGTACAGCTCGGCCACGCCGGCCACGAAGGCGTCGTAGAGCGGCCGCTGGACGTAGGCGCGGGTGGCCGCGGTGCAGTCCTGGCCGCCGTTGATCAGCGAGGCGGCGACCGCGCCGTGCACGGCGGCGTCCAGGTCCGCGTCGTCGAAGACCACGAACGGGGCCTTGCCGCCGAGCTCCAGGTGGGTGCGCTTGACGGTCGCGGTGGCGAGTTCGGCGACCCGCTTGCCCACCGCGGTGGAGCCGGTGAAGGAGACCATGGCGACGTCCGGGTGCGCGACCAGGTGCTCCCCCGCGCCCCGCCCCGCGCCGGTGACGACGTTGACCACGCCGTCCGGGATGCCGGCCAGCGTGCAGGCCCGGGCGAACATCAGCGAGGTCAGCGGGGTCAGCTCGGCCGGCTTGAGGACGATGGTGTTGCCCGCCGCGATGGCCGGCAGGACCTTCCAGGCGGCCATCTGCAGGGGGTAGTTCCAGGGCGAGATCGAGCCGACCACGCCGATCGCCTCGCGCCGCACGTACGAGGTGTGGTCGCCGGAGTACTCGCCCGCGGCCTTGCCCTCCAGGTTGCGGGCGGCCCCGGCGAAGAAGGCGGTGTTGTCGATGGTGCCGGGCACGTCGAACTCGGTGGAGAGCTTGATCGGCTTGCCGGTCTGGGCGGTCTCGACCCGGGCCAGGTCCCCGGCCGCGTCGGTGAGGATCGCGGCCAGCCTGGTCAGGGCCTCGGAGCGGGTGCCGGGGGTGGCGCCGGCCCAGCCGGGCAGGGCGGCCCGGGCGGCGGCCACGGCCTCGTCGACCTGCTCGGTGGAGGCCAGGGCGACCTCCTCGACGACGCTGCCGTCGGCCGGGTTGACGACCTGGAAGGGAGCGCCGCTCCCCCGGCTCCACCGGCCGGCGATGTACTGCGCGCCCGCGCCGAAGTCGGTCAGGTCCATAACTTCCTCCAAGTCCCGGTGGTTCGTGTGCCGCACGGACGGCCGCGCCGGCCCCGCCGTGCCGCACTCGTCGACGGGCCGAGGGCCGCACCGGCGCCCTCCGACCGAACGGGCCGGGTGCGGGGGCGCGGGGTGCGGGGATCCGGTGCGGGGCATCAAACCGGCTGATCACCGGTGCTGTCCAGGTCTCGCCATTGCCGACCCGCTGACCATGCCCGCTGCCGACGGGGCGTGACAAGGGTCACTGCGACAACCTCGGCGCGAAGCGCCTTACAGGGTGCAAGGCTTCAGGCAGGGCAACAGATCGTCGCCGCGATGGATGATTGCCTGACACTCTGAACCCTGGAGGCCGCGTTGCTCCCCACCGTCGCCCATGTGCTCGACCTGGAGGTGATGCGCCGCGGCCTGCCCCAGGTGGTGGCCGGCGCCGACCACCTGGAACGTCCGGTCCGCTGGGTGCACGTCAGCGAGCTGCCCGACGTCGCGGGCATGCTGCAGGGCGGCGAGCTGGTGCTGAGCACCGGCATCGCCCTGCCCGAGGACCGCGAGGGGCTGGCCCGGTACGTGCGCGAGCTCGCCGACATCGGCGCCGCCGGGCTGGTCATCGAGTACGGCCGGCGCTACTTCGACACCCTGCCGCGGGCCCTGGTGCACGCCGCCGAGCAACGCGGACTGCCGCTGATCGCGCTCCGCCGCGAGCTGCGCTTCGTCGCCGTCACCGAGGCGGTGCACGCCCTGGTGGTCAACGCCCAGCTGGAGCAGCTGCGCACCTCGGAGGCGATCCACCAGGTCTTCAACGAGCTGGTCGTGGAGGGCGCCGAACCGTCCGAGGTGGTCCGGCAGGTGGCCCGGATCGCGGGCTCGCCGGTCGTCCTGGAGAACCTCGCCCACCAGGTGCTCACCCACGACCCCGCCGGGCGGCCCGAGGCCGAGCTGCTGGAGGACTGGGAGCGCCGCTCACGCGGAGTCCGCCCGGCCGGGCGCACCGGCCACGACCCCCGCAGCGGCTGGCTGGTCACCACGGTCGGCGCCCGCGGCCAGGACTGGGGGCGGCTGGTGCTGGTGCAGGAGCCGGGACCGCTGCCCGAGGGCGGCCCGCATCCGTACACCATGCTGCTGGAACGCGGCGCCTCCGCGCTGGCGCTCAACCGGCTGGTGGTCCGCGACCGGGAGAGCCTGGAGCGGCAGACCCACCGCACCCTGCTCTCCGGCATCCTCACCCACGCGCTGACCGTCTCCGAGGTCGCGCTGCGCGCCCAGGCGCTCGGCGTCCCGCTGGAGGGCCGGCGGCTGGTCGGCGCGGTGCTGCGCCAGCGGCGCGGCCCGATCCCCGCCGCGCTGGAGGCACAGGCCCGGCTGCGCGACTTCACCGAACTCGCGGCGAGCGCCGTCCGCACCTGCCGGCTCTCCGCGCTGGTCGGCGCGCTGGACGACGAGGGCGTCGGCGTGCTGATCGCGCTCGGCCCGCAGCAGGACGAGCACGCCGCGCTGGACGCCTTCGCCGCGGCGCTGCGCCGGCTGGCCGCCGAGGCGGCCCGGGACCCGGCCGCGCCGGCGCCGGTGGTCGCGGTCGGCTCCTCGGTCGGCTCGGTCCGCGACGCCCGGCGCACCCTCCTGGAGGCCACCCAGGTCGCCGACGCCGCGCTGCACGACGGCCCCGGCGGCCGGGCGTCGTCGTACTACCGGCTGCCCGACGTGCGGCTGCGCGGCCTGCTGCACCTGCTGCGCGACGACGCCCGGCTGCAGACCTACGTGGAGCGGGAGCTGGGCCCGCTGCTCGCCTTCGACGCCGAGCACAACGGCCAGCTGGTGCAGATGCTGCGGATCTACCTGGAGCAGGGCCGGAACAAGTCTGCGGCCGCCGACGCCGCGCACCTGTCCCGGCCGTCCTTCTACGACCGGCTGCACAAGGTCGAACGGATCCTGGGCGTCGACCTCGACCAGGTCGAGTCCTGCCTCTCCCTGCACGTCGCCCTGCTCGCGCTGGACGCCGTGCGCCGGTGACCGCGCCGCGCCGGCGGATGCCTAGACGCCGGTGATCCGGGTCCACACCTTGTGCAGGGCGGGCCGCTCGGCCGAGGTGACGTCGCGCATGGTGTGCAGCCGGGCGCGCATCTCCTCGGTCGGGAAGACCAGCGGGTGCTCCGCCAGCTCCGCCTTCTCCCGGTCCCCGCTGGCCGCCAGCACCTCGCGGGCGGCCGGCACCGGGCAGATGTACTGCACGGCGGCGGCCAGCTCGGCGGCCACCTCGGGCCGGTAGTAGTGGTCGATCAGCAGCTCGGCGTTGCGCTTGTGCACGGCCCGGTTGGGGATCAGCAGGCTCTCCGCCCACAGCTCCCCGCCCTCCTCCGGCACCACGAAGGCGATGTCCGGGTTCTCGGCGGTGAGCTGGACGGCGTCGCCCGAGTACGCCTGGCAGGCCAGCGCGGCGCCGGAGGCCAGGTCGCTGGTGTAGTCGTTGCCGGTGAACCGGCGCACGTGCCGGCTGTCGACCATCCGCTGCACCAGGTCCATCGCCCGGTCGGCGTCGTCCTCGGTGAAGGCCGTGATGTCGGCGCCGTGCGAGAGCATCAGCAGGCCCAGTGCCTCGTCCAGCCCGGCGAACAGGGTGACCCGGCCCTTCAGGTCCGGCGCCCACAGGTCGGAGACGGACTTCAGCTCGCGGCCCAGCTCCTTGCGGTTGTAGGCGATCCCGGTGATCCCGGACTGCCAGGGCACGCTGTGCCGGCGCCCGGGGTCGACCGCCGGGTCGGCCAGCTGCGGGTCCAGCTGCGCCGTGACGTTCGGCAGGTTGGCCCGGTCGACGGCCTGCACCCAGCCGAGCCCGATGTAGCGGCCGACCATCCAGTCGCTGACCACCATCAGGTCGCGACCGGGGTCGGTGCCCTGGGTGAGCACCGGCCCCATCTTGCCGAAGAACTCGTCGTTGTCGTTGATGTCCTCGGTGTAGGTGACCTTGATCCCGGTCCGCTCGGTGAAGTCGTCCAGGGTCGGGCGCCCGCCGTCGTCGTCGACGTCGATGTACTGGGTCCAGTTGGAGAAGCCCAGCCGCTTCTCGCCCTCCGAGCGGTCGGGGGCGGAGCGGCGGTCCTCGTCCACGTAGGCGGCCGGGATGCCGCAGCCGGTCAGGGCCGCGGTCCCGAACAGTCCGGCGCTGGCGCCGAGCACCCGGCGGCGGGTCGGACGGCGGGCCCCGCTCGGGCGGCGGGTCGGGGTGGTGCTGGGCATGGTGGGGCCTCCGGGGCGTGGAACGGCCCCGGACGCACGGGGGTGGCGCCCGGGGCCGTTCTGTCGGTGGGTCAGACGGTGTGCGCGTCGGTGAGCGACAGCACCTCGTCGAGGACGGCGAGGCCGGTCTTCGCCTCCTCCTCGGTGACGGTGCACGGCGGGACGACGTGGAAGCGGTTCATGTTGACGAACGGCCACAGCCCGCGCTGCTTGCAGGCGGCGGCCAGCTCGGCCATCGGCGCGTTGGCGGCGCCGGCCGCGTTGTACGGCACCAGCGGCTCGCGGGTCTCCCGGTCCTTCACCAGGTCGAGCGCCCAGAAGACGCCGAGGCCGCGCACCTCGCCGACCGACGGGTGGCGCTCGGCCAGCTCGCGCAGGCCGGGGCCGAGCACGGTCTCGCCGATGTGCTTGGCGTTCTCGACGATGCCCTCCTCGGCCATCGTGTTGATGGTCGCCACCGCGGAGGCGCAGGCCAGCGGGTGGCCGGAGTAGGTGAGCCCGCCGGGGAACGCCCGCTCGGCGAAGGTGGCGGCGATCTCGGCGCTGATCGCCACGCCGCCGAGCGGCACGTAGCCGGAGTTGACGCCCTTGGCGAAGGTGAGCAGGTCCGGGGTGACGCCCCAGTGGTCGGCGGCGAACCACTCACCGGTGCGGCCGAAGCCGGCCATCACCTCGTCGAGGATGAAGACGATGCCGTGGCGGTCGCAGATCTCCCGCACGCCGGCCAGGTAGCCGGGCGGCGGGACGAGGATGCCCGCGGTGCCGACCACGGTCTCCAGGATGATCGCGGCGACGGTCCCGGGGCCCTCGAAGGCGAGGATCTGCTCCAGGTGGGCCAGCGCGCGCTCGCACTCCTGCGCCTCGTTCTCGGCGTGGAAGTTGGAGCGGTACGGGTACGGGCCCCAGAAGTGCACGATGCCGGAGACGCCGGTCTCGTTGGCCCACCGGCGCGGGTCTCCGGTCAGGGCGATCGCGTTGGCGGTGGCGCCGTGGTACGAGCGGTAGGTGGAGAGCACCTTCTGCCGGCCGGTGTGCAGCCGGGCCAGCCGGATGGCGTTCTCGTTGGCCTCGGCACCGCCGTTGGTGAAGAAGATCTTGTCGAGGTCGCCCGGGGTGCGCTCGGCGATCAGCCGGGCGGCCTCGCTGCGCGACTCGACCGCGAAGCCGGGGGCGATGGTGCAGAGCTTCGCCGCCTGCTCCTGGATCGCCGCGACCACCTTCGGGTGCTGGTGCCCGATGTTGGTGTTGACCAGCTGGGAGGAGAAGTCCAGGTAGCGGTTGCCGTCGTAGTCCCAGAAGTACGAGCCCTCGGCGCCGGCCACCGCGAGGGGGTCGATCAGCGCCTGGGCGGACCACGAGTGGAAGACGTGCGCGCGGTCGGCGGCCTTGACGGCCTGGCCGGCGGCTGAGTCAGCGGTGGGGATGCTCATGCGGCAAGGCTAGGGACTCGTCGGACCGAAATGGAGGTCCATCCTGTCAGCCGGTCGTGCCGCCCGCCGACAGGGTGCAAAGACAGAGGGCCCGGGTCACGAGGACCCGGGCCCAACGTCCGATCACACGATCAATGTCTCATCAGATCGCTGTCATGCAGCGCCGATGGTCACGACCCGCTAGATCGCGGTCATGACGTGCTTCACGCGGGTGTAGTCCTCGAAGCCGTAGGAGGAGAGGTCCTTGCCGTAGCCGGACTTCTTGAAGCCACCGTGCGGCATCTCGGCGACCAGCGGGATGTGGGTGTTGATCCAGACGCAGCCGAAGTCCAGGCGGCGCGACATCCGCATGGCACGGGCGTGGTCCTTGGTCCACACCGAGGAGGCCAGCGCGAACTCGACACCGTTGGCGTAGCCGACGGCCTGCTCCTCGTCGGAGAACTTCTGCACGGTGATGACCGGGCCGAAGACCTCGTTCTGGATGATCTCGTCGTCCTGCCGCAGGCCGGAGACGACGGTCGGGGCGTAGAAGTAACCCTTGTCGCCGACCCGGTGGCCACCGGCCTCGACCTTGGCGTGCTCCGGCAGGCGCTCGACGAAGCCGGAGACCTGCTTCAGCTGGTTGGCGTTGTTCAGCGGGCCGTACAGCACGTCCTCGTCGTCCACACCACCGGTCTTGGTCTCGGCGGCGGCCTTGGCCAGCGCCTCGACGAAGGCGTCGTGGATCGACTCGTGCACCAGCACGCGGGTGGCGGCGGTGCAGTCCTGGCCGGCGTTGAAGAAGCCCGCCACCGAGATGCCCTCGACGGCCTCGGCGATGTCGGCGTCCTCGAAGACCACGACCGGGGCCTTGCCGCCCAGCTCCAGGTGGACACGCTTGACGTCCTTGGAGGCGGACTCGGCGACCTGGATGCCGGCGCGCACCGAGCCGGTGATGGAGGCCATCGCCGGGGTCCGGTGCTCGACCATCAGGCGGCCGGTCTCGCGGTCGCCGCAGATCACGTTGAAGACGCCGGCCGGCAGCTCCAGCTCCTTGAGCACGCCGCCGATGATCTCGGCCAGCAGCACGGTGGAGGCCGGGGTGGTGTCGGAGGGCTTCAGCACCACGGTGTTGCCGGCGGCGATGGCCGGGGCGAACTTCCAGACCGCCATCATCATCGGGTAGTTCCACGGCGCGACCTGGGCGCAGACGCCGACCGGCTCGCGGCGGACGATCGAGGTCATGCCGTCCATGTACTCACCGGCGGCCTTGCCCTCCAGCAGGCGGGCGGCACCGGCGAAGAACCGGATCTGGTCGACCATCGGGCCGATCTCCTCGGAGAGGGTCAGCGCCCGCGGCTTGCCGGTGTTGCGACACTCGGCGTCCACCAGCTCGTCGGCCCGGGCCTCGACCCGGTCGGCGATCTTGAGCAGCACCTTCTGCCGGGTGCTCGGGGTGGTGTCCCGCCAGACCGGGAACGCGGCCGCGGCGGACTCCATGGCGGCGTCCACGTCGGAGGCACCGGACAGCGGGGACGTCGCGTAGACCTCACCGGTGGTGGGGTCGACGATGTCGAGCGTGCGGCCGTCGGCCGCATCGACGAACTCACCGTTGATGTAGTTGCGCAGCGTGCGAAGGTCGCTCACGGGTCTCTCCTCGGTCTCGGCCTGCGGCGTTGCAGAATCCGGCGCCATGGTACGTCGGCCGGACCGGCCGACGAAGGGCGCCGAGTGGCCGCGCCGCAAGTGCCGCGGTCCACTGGTTTGGCGGAATGCGCACGGCGCTGCGGGGCCGCGCGCGTACCGTAGCCAGGGTAGCCCGACGACTGCCGGTATCGACAGGCCGACGGCGCGCGGACGATGAAATCCGCATACGTTTTCCAAGATCGCGACGAAATCAGCAGTTTCCTCGCTTGCGAACACGGGAACGATCGGGCACAGTGGCGGCGTGGCCAACCGCGACCGGAACGCCAGCGTTCCCCTCGACGCCGCCTCCAAGGCGATCATCGAGCAGCTCCAGGAGGACGGGCGCCGCCCGTACGCCGCCATCGGCAAGGCCGTCGGCCTGTCCGAGGCAGCCGTGCGGCAGCGCGTCCAGAAGCTGCTCGACCAGGGCGTGATGCAGATCGTCGCCGTCACGGACCCGCTCACCGTCGGCTTCACCCGCCAGGCGATGGTCGGAATCCGGGTCGAGGGCGACATCGAACCCGTCGCCGACGCGCTGGCCGCCCTCGACGAGGTCGACTACGTCGTCTGCACCGCGGGCTCGTTCGACCTCCTGGCCGAACTGGTCTGCGAGGACGACGAGCACCTGCTCGAACTGATCAACAAGCGCATCCGCGCGCTTCCCGGCGTGCGGAGCACCGAGAGCTTCGTTTACCTGAAGCTCCGGAAACAGACCTACACCTGGGGCACCCGATGACAGCCGACCCGGCGCAGAAGGACCTTTCCAAGACCGCCTACGACCACCTGTGGATGCACTTCACCCGCATGTCGTCGTACGAGAACTCTCCCGTGCCGACCATCGTCAAGGGCGAGGGCACCTACGTCTGGGACGACAAGGGACGCAAGTACCTCGACGGCCTCGCCGGCCTGTTCGTCGTCCAGGCCGGCCACGGCCGTGAGGAGCTCGCCGAGGCCGCCGCCAAGCAGGCCAAGGAGCTCGCCTTCTTCCCGGTGTGGAGCTACGCCCACCCGAAGGCCGTCGAGCTGGCCGAGCGCCTGGCCAACTACGCCCCGGGCGACCTGAACAAGGTCTTCTTCTCCACCGGTGGCGGCGAGGCCGTCGAGACCGCCTGGAAGCTCGCCAAGCAGTACTTCAAGCTGACCGGCAAGCCGACCAAGTACAAGGTCATCTCGCGCGCGGTCGCCTACCACGGCACCCCGCAGGGCGCCCTGTCGATCACCGGCCTGCCGGGCCTGAAGGCCCCGTTCGAGCCGCTGGTGCCGGGCACCCACAAGGCGCCGAACACCAACATCTACCGCGCCCCGGCCTTCCTCGAGGGCCCCGACGGCACGGTCGACCCCGAGGCCTACGGCCGCTGGTGCGCCGACGAGATCGAGGTGGCCATCCTCAACGAGGGCGCCGAGACCGTCGCCGCCGTCTTCGTCGAGCCGGTGCAGAACGCGGGTGGCTGCTTCCCGCCGCCGCCCGGGTACTTCCAGCGCCTGCGCGAGATCTGCGACCGCCACGACGTGCTGCTGGTCTCGGACGAGGTCATCTGCGCCTTCGGCCGCCTGGGCACCATGTTCGGCGCCGACAAGTTCGGCTACCAGCCCGACATGATCACCTGCGCCAAGGGCATGACCTCGGGCTACTCCCCGATCGGCGCCACGATCATCTCGGACCGCCTGGCCGAGCCGTTCTACAAGGGCGACAACACCTTCCTGCACGGCTACACCTTCGGTGGCCACCCGGTGTCCTCCGCGGTGGCGCTGGCCAACCTCGACATCTTCGAGCGCGAGGGCCTGAACCAGCACGTGCTCGACAACGAGTCGGCGTTCCTGAACACCCTGGGCAAGCTGCGCGACCTGCCGATCGTCGGCGACGTCCGCGGCAACGGGTACTTCTACGGCATCGAGCTCGTGAAGGACAAGGTCACCAAGGAGTCGTTCAACGACGAAGAGGTCGAGCGCGTCCTCTACGGCTTCCTGTCGAAGGCCCTCTTCGACAACGGCCTGTACTGCCGCGCCGACGACCGTGGCGACCCGGTCATCCAGCTGGCCCCGCCGCTGATCTCGAACCAGTCGACCTTCGACGAGATCGAGCAGATCCTGCGGACCAGCCTGACCGACGCGTGGGCGAAGCTCTGACCCTTCGGCTTTCTTCCCCACCCTCAGTCACAGGGCGGTCCCGCTTCGGCGGGGCCGCCCTGCGGCGTTCCGTCCAACGGCCGCCGGGCAGTGCGTTCATCGGACCGCACTTCGGATCAAACACGCCTGATTAAGGGTGATTTGCCCCGGATGGAGCAGTGTGCCGCGCCCGCGCCCAGGCCCGATCGTTCTAATCTGACGACTGTCATATCCCTGCGGCCCCCCAGGACGGAACCTCATGGCAGCGGCCCCTCCTGACAACGACGTGCTGTGGGCCCGGGGGATCGTCAAGTCCCATCGCGGCACCCCCGCGCTGCGCGGCGTCTCGCTCGGGGTCCGGGAGGGCGAGGTCCTCGCCGTCACCGGCCCGCGCGGCTCCGGCAAGAGCACCCTGCTCGGCTGCCTCTCCGCGCTGCTCCCGGTCGACGAGGGCGAGGTCTGGTTCAACAGCGCCCCCGTGCACACCCTCGGCCGGGCGGGCCGGGAACGGCTGCGCCGCGACCGCTTCGGCTTCGTCGGCTCCGAGCCGCACCTCGTCCCCGAACTGACCGCCCGGGAGAACGTCGCCCTGCCGCTGCTGCTGGCCGGTGCCGGCGGCAAGGCCGCCCGCACCGCCGCCGACGAGTGGCTGGAGCGCCTGGACATCGGCGAACTCGCCAAGGTCCGGCCCGACCGGCTGCTGCAGAGCCAGCGCCAGCGGATCGCCGTCGCCCGGGCCCTCGCCCCGCTCCCGACGGTCGTCTTCGCCGACGACCCCACCGCCCCGCTGCACCGCGACACCGCCGAGCAGGTCCTGCGGATACTGACCAGCGCGGCCCGCTCCCACCAGCTCACCCTCGTGCTGGCCACCCACGACCCCGAGCTCGTCCGGTACGCGGACCGTGCCGTCGCCCTCGTCGACGGACGCCTCACCGGCCCGGTCACGCCCGTGCCGCGCACCGCCGCCACCGGGACCGCCGCCGGCACCGCCGGGGTCACCGCCGTCCCGGCCGCCGGCCGCTGAGGGGGGGCCGAGGTGTTCTATCTCCGTCTGGTCCGCGGCTACCGGGCCCTCGATCTCGGCCGCTGGCTGGTCACCGCCCTGGCCGGCGCGGTCGTCGCGGCCTTCCTGCTGCGCGCCCTCGGCCGGGCGATGAGCGACCCGGCCGCCGGCCCCGACGCGCTCGTCCGGCTGCTCTGGTGCCTGCCGCCGCTGGCCGCGGTCGCCTGGTTCGCCGCCGTCGCCGCCCGGGCGCTGCCCGCCCGGCGGGCCGACCGGATCACCGGCCTCACCACCGCCGGAGCCGGAGCAGGCCGGATCCGCGCCCTGATCGCCGGCGAGGTCGCGCTCGCCTGCGGCACCGGCGCCGGCCTCACCCTGCTGCTCTTCCTGGTCCTGCGCAACGACATCGCCGGACCCGCGCTGGCCCACGAACTCGGCATGGGCGTGGCCCTCCCGGCGGCCGCGCCGGTCGTCCTGCTCGCGCTCGTCCCGCTCACCGCCGGCCTCGCCGCGGCCGGCGCCGTCCCGCACGCCGAGACCCTGCCCGGTCGCTCCCGCCCCGAGCCCACCGGTTTCGGTCCGTGGCGGCTCGCGCTGCCGATCGGCCTGGCCGTCATCGGCCTCGCCCTGGAACTCATCGCACTGCGCCCCGGCGCCGCGGCCGACGGCCGTCCGGTCCACCTGCCGGCCGGGCTCGGCACCACCAGCACGGCCGCGCTCGGCGGGTGGGCGGCCTCCGCGCTCGGCCTCGCCATGCTCACCGGCCCGCTGCTCGGCTGGGCCGGCCGGCTGCTGGCGCTCGGTCGGCCGACCCCGCTGCGGCTGCTCGCCGGACGCGGCCTCACCGCGCAGGCCCGCCGCCTCGGGGCGCCGCTGGCCGTGCTGACCCTGGCGCTCGCGCTGGTGCTCACCACCGTCCGCTACTGGCTCGGCGAGCCCGGCAGCGCCGACCTGCTGCCCGCGATCGAGGCCGGACTGGTACTGGGCTGCGCGGCGGGCGCGGTGGCCGTCCGGCTGGCCGAGCTGCGCGCCGCCCGCCGGAGCGTCGGCGAGGCGCTGCTGCGGCTCGGCACGGCGCCCCGGCTGCTGTTCGGCGCCGTCGTGCTGCGGACCCTGATGGCCGGCACCGTACTGCTGGTCACCGGTGGGGCGACCGCGGCCCTGGCCGCCGCCGGGCTGCGCTGACCCGGCCCGCGGTCCGCAGCTCGCGGACCGCGGGCCGTCGCTGCGATCAGCCGGCCGCCGCGAGCTGGCCGCAGGCGCCGTCGATCTCCTGCCCGCGGGTGTCGCGAACGGTGGTCGGCACGCCGTGCGCCTGCAGCCGCCGGACGAACTCGCGCTCGTCCTCGGGCCGGGAGGCCGTCCACTTGGAACCCGGGGTGGGGTTCAGCGGGATCAGGTTCACGTGCACCCGCTGGTTCTTGATCAGCCGGCCGAGCAGGTCCGCCCGCCACGCCTGGTCGTTGATGTCCTTGATCAGCGCGTACTCGATGGAGATCCGGCGGCCGGACTTCTCGGCGTAGTTCCACGCCGCGTCCAGCACCTCGGCGACCTTCCAGCGGGTGTTGACCGGCACCAGCTCGTCGCGCAGCTCGTCGTCCGGGGCGTGCAGCGACAGCGCCAGACGGCAGCTGAGCCCCTCGTCGGCGAACCGGTGCATGGCCGGGACCAGGCCGACCGTGGAGACGGTGATGCCTCGCTGGGAGAGGCCGAAGCCGTCCGGCGCCGGGTCGGTCAGCCGGCGGATCGAGGCCAGCACCCGGTTGTAGTTGGCCAGCGGCTCGCCCATGCCCATGAAGACCACGTTGGACAGCCGCGCCTCGCCGCCCGGGATCTCGCCGGACTTGAGCGCGCGCATCCCGGCGGCGATCTGCTCGACGATCTCGCCGGTGGACAGGTTGCGGGTCAGCCCCGCCTGGCCGGTGGCGCAGAACGGGCAGTTCATGCCGCAGCCGGCCTGCGAGCTGATGCACATGGTGACCCGGTCCGGGTAGCGCATCAGCACCGACTCGACGAGCGTGCCGTCGAACAGCTTCCAGAGCGTCTTGCGGGTGGCGTCGTCGTCGCAGGAGACGTGCCGGACCACCGACATCAGCTCGGGCAGCAGGCTCCCGGTGAGCTTCTCCCGGCTGGCGGCGGGGATGTCCGTCCAGCTCGCCGGGTCGTTCGACATCCGGCCGAAGTAGTGGTTGGAGAGCTGCTTGGCGCGGAACGGCTGCTCGCCCAGCTCGGCGACGGCCTCCTTGCGCTCGGCGGGGCTCAGGTCGGCGAGGTGTCGCGGGGGCTTGGCGCCGCGCGGCGCGACAAAGGTGAGTTCTCCGGGCTTAGGCATGGTTGTTCCAGTGTCGCAGACGCGCGGAGGCCCCGGACGCCGTGCGTCCGGGGCCTCCGTGTGCGGGTGCTGTCGGCTCAGCTGCCGACGAAGGCCGCCAGCAGAAGCCAGACCACCGGGGCGGTCGGCAGCAGCGAGTCCAGCCGGTCCATGATGCCGCCGTGGCCGGGCAGCAGTGTGCCCATGTCCTTGATGCCCAGGTCGCGCTTGATCATCGACTCGCCCAGGTCGCCCAGGGTCGCGGTGACCGCCGCGCAGCCGCCCAGGATCAGGCCCTGCCACCAGCTGCCGCCGTCGATGATCAGTTCCATCAGCAGCGCGCCCGCCAGCATCGACAGGCCGATGCCGCCGGCCAGGCCCTCGCGGGTCTTGCCTGGGCTGATGGTCGGAGCCAGCTTGTTCTTGCCGAACTTGTAGCCCACCGCGTACGCCCCGGTGTCGCTGCACACCGTGACGATGAGGAAGAGCACGATCCGCTGCGGACCGTCGTCGGCCGCCAGCATCATCGCCACGAAGGTGGCGAGGAACGGGACGTAGAAGGCGGTGAAGATGCCCGCCGTTATGTCCCGCAGGTAGTTCTCGGGCGGCTCGGTCATCCGCCAGACCATCACCGCGAGCCCGGTGAGCGCGAGCGAGGC
Source organism: Kitasatospora sp. NPDC057595 (assembly GCF_042800875.1). NCBI lineage: Bacteria > Bacillati > Actinomycetota > Actinomycetes > Kitasatosporales > Streptomycetaceae > Kitasatospora > Kitasatospora sp. NPDC057595. The sequence goes on from NZ_JBHVGL010000027.1 coordinate 23,373, forward strand.
CGCCGCCCACTGGATCCCCGACCAGTAGCCGGTGGCGACCATCGCGATGCCGCCCGCGACCAGCGGGATCAGCGGCGCCTTGATCTCCTTGCGCTCGGCCAGCCGACTGGTCAGCTCCCAGACACCGACCGACACCGCCGCGATCACCACGACCAGGAACAGGGCCTTGACGACGAACAGCGAGGCGACGATCACCGCGCCGAGGCCGACGCCCACGCCTATCGCGGCCTGGAGGTTGCGGCCACCGCGCTGTTTGCGCTGCGGCGGCTGAGGCTGCGGATCGGCCTGGGCCACGGGTGTCTCCTGCCCTGGGTGGGACGACGGCACGAGGAAGGGCTGCCCCGCCGCCGGTCCGCCCGGCGTGCCGGGGTACGGCCCGCCCGCGGGAGCGGGAGGCGGGGTGTCGTCGGTGATCGCGCGCAGCACGACCGTCTCCGACGCACCCGGCTCCACCGTTCCGGGCTGCTCGTCGCGGAACAGCGGTCCGCTCAGCCGGCCCGTCTCCCGGGCCGGCCCCTCGGCGGGGTCGGCCCCGGGCGGGGGCACGGGCCGCGGGCCCGGGTCGGCCGGTACGGGAGGCATGACCTGAGTCTCCTCCGCGTCCGGGTCCCAGTACACCGGAGGCTGCTGGGAGTGACCCGTTCGGTGGCCGGGGTCGCCGGCGCCGTACGGCCCGTGCGGCGCGGGATGACCGGCGGGCTGCGCCGGGTGTCCGGGTATGCCGCGAGCCTGCGCAGGTGCGACGGGCGCCTGCGCAGGCTGGTACGGCCGGAACGGCTGGTACTGCTGGTCGGACGGGCCCCAGTAGCCAGGGGCGTCAGGGGCGTCGTTCATCAGACCTCGAGCAGCTCGGATTCCTTGTGCTTCAGCAGCTCGTCGATCTGGGCCACGTACTTGGCCGTGGTGTCGTCGAGCTCCTTCTCGGAACGGCGGCCGTCGTCCTCGCCGACCTCGCCGTCCTTGACCAGCTTGTCGATGGCGTCCTTGGCCTTGCGGCGCACCGAACGGATCGAGACCTTGGCGTCCTCGCCCTTGGTACGGGCGATCTTGATGAACTCCCGGCGGCGCTCCTCGGTGAGCTCCGGCAGCACCACGCGGATGATGGAGCCGTCGTTCGACGGGTTGACGCCCAGGTCGGAGTCGCGGATCGCCTGCTCGATCGCCTTCAGCGCGGTCTTGTCGAACGGCGAGACGACCGCCATCCGCGGCTCCGGCACCGAGAACGAGGCCAGCTGGTTGATCGGCGTCTTGGCACCGTAGTACTCGGCGACGATCTTGGCGAACATCGCCGGGTGCGCACGGCCGGTGCGGATGGCCGCGAAGTCGTCCTTGGCGTGGGCGACGGCCTTCTCCATCTTCTCCTCGGCCTCGAGGAGGGTCTCTTCGATCACTGTGATCTCCCTGTCCGGTTCATCTGCGGTTGTTCCGTCCGGTGTCTGGCGGTGGCCGGTCGCGGCTCCCGCGCCGTTCCGTACGGCTGGTTGCTGCTCAGGCCCGGACAGAATCCTGGCTGATGAGTGTGCCGATCTTCTCACTCTTCACTGCCCGCGCGATATTGCCCTCCGCGAGCAGCTCGAAGACCAGCATCGGCAGGTTGTTGTCCTTGCACAGCGTGATCGCGGTGAGGTCGGCGACCTTGAGGTCGCGCGCGATGACCTCGGAGTACTCCAGCGCGTCGAACTTCACCGCGTCCGGGTTGGTCCGCGGGTCGGAGTCGTAGACGCCGTCCACGCCGTTCTTGCCCATCAGCAGGATGTCGGCGTGGATCTCCAGGGCCCGCTGCACGGCCGTGGTGTCGGTGGAGAAGTAGGGCATGCCCATACCCGCGCCGAAGATCACCACACGGCCCTTCTCCAGGTGCCGGACGGCGCGCAGCGGCAGGTACGGCTCGGCGACCTGGCCCATCGTGATGGCGGTCTGGACCCGGGTCTCGATGCCCTCCTTGACCAGGAAGTCCTGGAGCGCCAGGCAGTTCATGACCGTGCCGAGCATGCCCATGTAGTCCGAGCGGGCCCGGTCCATTCCGCGGACCTGGAGTTCGGCGCCCCGGAAGAAGTTCCCGCCGCCGATCACGATGGCGACCTCGGTGCCCGCGCGGACGACCGTGGCGATCTCGCGGGCGATCGCGTGCACGACGTCCGGATCGACGCCGAGCCCGCCGCCGCCGGCGAAGGCCTCACCGGACAGCTTCAGCAGCACCCGGCGGCGCGTGCCGTCGTGGGTGTCCTGCGCGGTCTCCTGCGTCTCCTGCATGGACTTCTCCTTCTACACCTACTGGTTCACAGGCGCGGACGTGCGGATCCCCGGCCTGCGCGTACACGAGAGGAGGCCACTGCCGCGGGAACCGGTTCGGTGTCCTGCACGGCAATGGCCTCCTCGTCGTTCATGCTGCCGACGCGGCTCGCCCATGAACGGATGGCGCTGGGTGAGCCCGTACGGCGCGTTCCCTGCCGCCCTGGTCAGCGGGCGGGGGCGGCTTCCAGCCTACGGCCGGAAGCGCGGGTGGAACGTGGCTCAGGCGCCGACGCGGAAGCGGGCGAAGCGCTTGAGGGCGACGCCGTTCTCCTCGAGAACCTTGGCGACGGACTTCTTGTTGTCCTTCGCGAAGGCCTGCTCCAGGACGGAGTTCTCCTTGACGAAGCCGGTGACGCGACCCTCGACGATCTTCGGCAGGGCGGCCTCCGGCTTGCCCTCCTCGCGAGCGGTGGCCTCGGCGACGCGGCGCTCGTTCTCGATGTCCTCGGCCGGGATGTCCTCGCGGGACAGGTACTTCGGCGCGAAGGCGGCGATGTGCTGCGCGACGTCCTTGGCGACCTCGGCGTTCTCCTTGTCCAGCTCGACCAGGACGCCGACGGCCGGCGGCAGGTCGGGGCTGGTCTTGTGCAGGTAGACCGCGACGAAGCCGTCACCGTCGAACTGCGCGAAGCGACGGAAGACGATCTTCTCGCCGAGGGTCGCGTTGGCCTCGTCCACGAACTGCTGGACGGTCTTGCCGGCCTCGATCTCGGAGGCGAGAGCGGCGTCCAGGTCGGCCGGGGCGGTGGCGGCGACGTGGGCGGCGATCGCGTCGGCGACCTGGACGAAGTTGTCACCCTTGGCAACGAAGTCGGTCTCGCAGTTCAGCTCGACCAGGACGCCGGACTTCTTGTCCTCGGCGATGAGCGCGGCGACGGCACCGTTGGAGGCGTCACGGCCCTCGCGCTTGGCAACGCCCTTCTGGCCCTTGATGCGAAGGATCTCGACGGCCTTCTCGACGTTGCCCTCGGCCTCGTCCAGGGCCTTCTTGCAGTCCATCATGCCGGCGCCGGTCAGCTCACGGAGCTTCTTGACGTCCGCGGCGGTGAAGTTCGCCATGGTGTGAATCTCTTCTCGCGTCTCGCGTGTCTGCGTGGGGTAGCACCGGGGCCGGTGATTCGGCCCAGGCACGGGAGAGAGGGGCACCGACCGGCGTCGTACCGGCGGGTGCCCCTCACCCTTGGTACGTCAGGCCTGCTCGGCCGGAGCCTCGGTGGCCGGAGCCTCGGCGGCGGGGGCCTCGGTGGCCGGCGCCTCGGCGGCGGGGGCCTCGTCGGCCTTCTTCTCACCCTCCAGGAGGTCCTTCTCCCAGTCGGCGAGCGGCTGGTCGGCGCCCGGCTCGGCCTTGACGTCGCCCTTGGCGACACCCGCGCGGGCCTTGAGGCCCTCGGCGACGGCGTCGGCGATCACACGGGTCAGCAGGGTGACGGAGCGGATCGCGTCGTCGTTGCCCGGGATCTTGTAGTCGACCTCGTCGGGGTCGCAGTTGGTGTCGAGGATGGCGACGACCGGGATGTTGAGCTTCCGGGCCTCGCCGACCGCGATGTGCTCCTTCTTGGTGTCCACGATCCAGACGGCGCTGGGAACGCGCTGCATGTCGCGGATACCGCCGAGGGTCTTCTCCAGCTTGTCGTGCTCGCGCTGGAGGACCAGGAGCTCCTTCTTGGTGAGGCCGGAGCCGGCCACGTCCGAGAAGTCCAGCTCGCCCAGCTCCTTGAGGCGCTGCAGGCGCTTGTAGACGGTCGAGAAGTTGGTCAGCATGCCGCCGAGCCAGCGCTGGTTCACGTAGGGCATGCCCACGCGGGTGGCCTGCTCGGCGATGGCCTCCTGGGCCTGCTTCTTCGTGCCGACGAAGAGGACGCTGCCGCCGTGGGCAACGGTCTCCTTGATGAACTCGAAGGCGCGGTCGATGTAGTTCAGCGACTGCAGGAGGTCGATGATGTAGATGCCGTTGCGCTCGGTGATGATGAAGCGCTTCATCTTCGGGTTCCAGCGGCGGGTCTGGTGACCGAAGTGGACGCCGCTCTCCAGCAGCTCCCGCATCGTGACGACGGCCATAGCCGTGCTCCTCAGGTGTTACGCCCGGCTCCGGCGCAGCGGCGTCACGGTCGGCGCACGGTGGCGCTTCCCGCTCGGCGCGTGCGAACGGCCGGGTCAGGCTCGGTTGTCCGTGGCGGCCAGGTGGCAGCCACGCCTGACGCCCCGAACGTGCCGAGCCGCTTCCACCCGGCGGTCCGGGGACCGGCCGGGCTCGGCGGACCGAGCGGCACTCGCACCTGGCGGAGGTGGCGGCGGAGCCGCTTCCGTCCACCGGTGGCGGGGCGTGCGAAGTCGACCCGGCGGACCGGGTCGCGTGTGAAGTGTACGGGAAGCGCCGCGCGCCGGGCGACTCCGCGGCGGGCGGGCGGCCGGGGACACGCCTGGTCCGGGCTGCCCGGGCGGCCCTGTGGGGCCCGCGTGAACCCGGCGGGGTACACCCGTTGGAGGGACGGCCACGGTCCACAGGGGCCGGTTGTCCACAGGAATCGGGGCGGGGGTGGCCGGGCCGGTGCGGGCCGGGGAACCTCGACGGCATGACTGCTGCTGACGGGGTTGCAGGCGGTGCTGTGGTGGCGGGTGGGGTGGACCGTGCGGGCGGTGCGGGCCGGGTGGGCGGCGTGGGTGGTTGCGGCGCTGCGGATGGTCGGGGCGGTGCGCCGGTCGGGCTGCGGTCCGGTCGGCGGGTGCTGGTGGTCGTGCTGGTGGTGCTGGGCACGCTGCTTCCGTTCGGGTGGCCCGGAGCCCTCGGCCATGCGGCGGGCGGTGGGGGTGGCGGCAGCGGGGGCAGCGGAGGCGGGGAGGGTGGAGGCAGCGGCTCCGGCGGCGGGCGGGCATGGCCGGTGGACGGGCCGGGCGGCCGCCCGGCCGTCGTGGTGCACCGCTTCGAGGCGCCGGCGCGACCGTGGGGCGCGGGGCACCGGGGCGTCGACCTGGCCGCCGGCCCCGGGGCGGAGGTGCGGGCGGCGGCTCCCGGTGTGGTCACGTTCGCCGGCCCGGTGGGCGGGCGGCCGGTGGTCACGGTCACCCATACGATCGTCGCCCGTGCGAGCGCCGCCGCTCCCCCGGCGCCCCCGCTGCGGACCACCTATCTACCGGTCGCCGGCACCGTTCCGGTGGGCACCTCGGTGGCGGCGGGCCAGGTGATCGGACGGCTCGCCGACGGGACCGGCCACTGCGCCGACGGTGTCTGCCTGCACTGGGGCCTGCTGCGCGGACGGCGCTACCTCGACCCGCCGTCCCTGTTCGGGACCGGTCGGGCCAGGCTGCTGCCGCTCACGGACCCGCCCTCCGAGGACCCGGGGCAGCCGGTCAGCTCGGACCGAGTCCGTGCAGGGCGAGGGAGACGGCGGCGTCGGCGATCACCTCGGGGCTCTCGGCCCGACCGCCCGCCGCCCGCTGCTCCGACTGCCGGACGGCCGCCTCGACGATGCCCTGGAGCAGCGCGGCCGCCAGCCGGGGCTCTTCGTGGCCGAGGTCCTCCAGCGCCTGGACCACGAGCCCGACCAGCGTCCCGTGCGCCGCCCTGATGCGCTCGCGGGCCGCGTCGTCCAGTTCCAGGGCGGAGATCGCGGCGACGGCCCGGTGGCGGGGGTCGGCGGCCAGCGCGAGCTGGCCCCGCACATAGGCCTCGATCCGCTCGGCCGCGGTGTCGCGGCTCGCCATCCCGGCCTCGATCTCGGCGGCCCAGAGCGGGAAGTCGGTCTCGCAGAGCGCCTCGACCACGGCCGCCCGCGAGCGGAAGTACTCGTACACCGAGGAGCGCGCGAGTCCCGTGCGCGCGGCGAGCGCGGGGAAGGCCAGGGCCTCCATGCCTCCCTCGGTGAGGAGACTGCGGGCAGCGTCGAGGAGGGCTGCCCGCTGCATCTGACGGTGCTCGGCCACACTGGCCGCTCGGATCTTCGGCACGCACTCCACTGTACGGAGCCCTACATCCCACCGGTACGGTGCCGCACACCGGCACGATGCGGAGGGTTGCGTACCGGGGCGCAGAGTGCCGGCCGGGCGTACGCGGCGCACCCCGCCGGGGTTCCGGCCGCCGTGCCGCTACCGGATGTCCGACAGCTTGGCGCGCAGCTGGAGCACCGACTTGGTGTGGATCTGGCTGACCCGGCTCTCCGTCACCCCGAGCACCTGGCCGATCTCGGCCAGGGTCAGGCCCTCGTAGTAGTAGAGCGTCACCACGGTCTTCTCCCGCTCGGGGAGCGTGTTCACGGCCTGCGCCAGCAGTCGGCGCAGTTCGCGGTCCTCGGCCACCTCGACCGGGTCGTCGGCACCGTGGTCCTCCAGGGTGTCCATCAGGCTGAGCCGGTTGCCGCCCTCGCCGACCGGGTGCAGCAGTTCGTCGAGCGCCACCACGTTGGCGAGCGAGAGCTGGCTGAAGATGGCGTGCAGGTCCTCGATGGCGATGCCCATCTCGGCCGCGACCTCGGGCTCGTTCGGCGTCCGCCGCAACCGGGCCTCCAGCGTCGCGTACGTGCGCTCGACCGCCTTCGCCTTCTGCCGCACCGAGCGCGGGATCCAGTCCAGCGCCCGCAGTTCGTCGATGATCGCGCCGCGGATCCGGCTGATGGCGTAGGTCTCGAACTTGATGGCGCGTTCGATGTCGAACTTCTCGATCGCGTCGATCAGCCCGAAGACCCCGGAGGAGACGAAGTCGGCCTGTTCCACGTTGGAGGGCAGGCCGACCCCGACCCGGCCCGCCACGTATTTGACGAGCGGCGAGTAGTGCAGGATCAGCTGCTCCCGCAGCCGCTGGTCGGCCGTCTCCTTGTAGGCGCGCCAGAGCTCTTCGAGCGCCGTGCGCTCCCGGCCGGCCGCCGCCCGGCGGGGCCCAGGCGCCTCGGGCGGTTCGGGGGCGGCCGGGTCGGCGGAAGCGCCGGGCGCGTCCGGACAGTCGTCGTGCGCCCCGGAGTGCGCCGTACGGCCGCCCTGCCGCGCGAGGGCCCCCATCCCGCCCGCGGCCTTGGGCGGGAACTCGGTCACGGTGCGCCGCTCGGTGCGCGGCCCTCCCGAGGACCGGGCGCCACCGGTCACTCGGTGTCCGGGAATGTGTGTGGGCATACGTTGGTCTGCGCCGTTCTGCCGAGTCATGTGCTGATAGGGAAGGCATGGCGAGCGTAGCGTGACCGACTCGCTGCACAGTGCTACCGCCACTCGGTCGTCCCCCGATCCGGTGGCTTCGTGTCACCGCCTCGGGGTACCGGAGGCAGACGGACGGGGGCCGCACCCCGCCGCACCCCGCCGCGCCGGGCCGCTCCGTCAAGCCCCGTCCTCCCTCCACTCGTCCGTGTGGTCCGCTCCCCGGTTGTCGGCCTCCCGGTTGTCGGCCTCCCCGACCTGCCGTCACCTCCTGCGCACCAGGCGCCAGTGCGCCCCGTGCCGTTCGACGTGGCCGAGCGAGCCCAGCTCGTAGAGCCGCTGGAGCACCTCGTCCGGCGGGAGCCCGGACTGCCGGGCCAGCCGCTCCACCGGCGCGCCGTCCGGCGTGGCGGGCACCGCCTCCAGGACCCGGGCCGCCGCCGGCTCCAGGAGGTCCCGGGGCAGCACCGGTCCGCTGCGCTGCGGCGCGAGGTCGTCACCGATCGCGCCGATCAGCTCGACGACCTCGGCGGCGTCGGTGACCACGGTCGCGGCGCCGCTGCGGATCAGGGCGTGCACCCCGGCGGACAGCTCCGAGGTCACCGGGCCGGGCACGGCCATGGTGTGCCGGTTGAGGTCGCGGGCGCGTCTGGCGGTGCTGAGCGCCCCGCTGCGCAGCGCCGCCTCGACCACCACCGTTCCGCGGGTCAGCGCCGCGATCACCCGGTTGCGCAGCACGAACCGGAACCTGGTCGGGTGCTCCCCCGGTGGGAGTTCGCTCAGCAACAGCCCCTGTTCGGCGATCCGGCGGATCAGCCCGGTGTTGCCCCTCGGGTAGGCCACGTCCACCCCGCAGGCGAGGACACCGACGGTCGGGCCGCCGACCGCCAGCGCGCCCCGGTGGGCGGCCGAGTCGATGCCGTAGGCCCCGCCGGAGACGACCACCCAGCCGCGTTCGGCGAGTTGGGCGGCGAGGTCCCCGGCGACGTGCGCACCGTACGCCGTGCAGGCCCGGGCGCCCACCACCGAGACCGAGCGCAGCGCGAGCAGGCGCAGCGAGCCGGTGCCGACCACCCAGAGGCCGGTGGGCCTGGTCTCCCCGAGGTCGTCCAGCTGGCTGGGCCACTCCGTGTCGCCCGGAATGATGAAGCGCCCACCGGCCGCCCGCACCCGTTCGAGGTCGGCGACCGGGTCGAGGCCGGTCAGCCGGGCCCGGTAGGCCGCCAGCCGGGCGTCGTCCGGGCCCGGTCGGCCGGGCACCGTGCCGTCCCCGATCGCCCGGACCACGTCGAGCGCGTCGGTGTGGGCGAGCCAGCGACCGAGCGCGGCGTCCCCGGGCTCGCCGAGCCGGCTGAGCGCCGCGCGGGCCAGACGCTCGGGCTCGAATTCGTGCTCGAATTCGTGCTCGGGCTCGTGCTTGGGCTCGTGCTCGGGCTGCGGCCTGGGCACCGGCTCGGGCGGCGCCCCGGGCCGAGGGGCGGCGCCCGGTTCGGCGGGCGGGCCCTGGGCGAGATCGTTCGCGGTGCGGTTCACGGGGCGGCCTCCTCGGGCTCGGGCTGCGGATCGGCGGTGCGCCGGGCGGAACGGGGGCGGGCCGGGCGGCGCTCGGCCTTGCCGCCCGGCCGGTCCGGGGCGGGGTCTGCCCGCCCGAAGAAGCGCTCCGTCAGCGGATTTCCCTGCTCCACGCCGGCGCGCAGGACGAGGGCCGTCCGGACGTCACGCTGTTCCGGGCGCTCCCGGCCGGCCAGGTCCGCGACCGTCCAGGCGACCCTCAGCACCCGGTCCAGACCGCGGGCGGTCAGCAGGCCCCGCTCCAACTGGCGCGCGGCGTCGTTCAGCGCACCCGGTGCCAGCTGCCAGCGGGTGCGCAGCTCATGGCCGGGGACCTCGGCGTTGGTCCGCCACGGTGTGCCGGCCAGCCGGGTCGCCGCACGCTCTCGGGCCGCCAGCACCCGGGCCGCGACGACCTCGGTGGTCTCCGCCGAGGTGTCGCGCTGCATCAGCTCGGCCCTGGTCACCGGGGCGACCTGGACCTGGAGGTCGACCCGGTCGAGCAGCGGTCCGGAAAGCCGGCCCTGGTACCGGCTGACCATGGCGGGCGTGCACTCGCAGCCCTCGCCCCGCCGTGAGTGGCGCCCGCACGGGCAGGGATTGGCGGCCAGGCAGAGCAGGAACCGGGCCGGCAGCCGCATCGATCCGGCGGACCGGGCGATCACCACCTCGCCCGATTCGAGCGGCTGGCGCAGCGCGTCCAGCACCCGGACGGGGAACTCCGGTGCCTCGTCGAGGAACAGGACGCCCCGGTGGGCCAGCGAGACCGCACCCGGTCTCGGCAGCCCGCTGCCACCGCCGACGATCGCCGGCATGGTGGTCGAGTGGTGCGGGGCGCAGTAGGGCGCCCGGTCGACCAGCGGCCGCCCGACCGGCAGCAGCCCCGCCACCGAGTGGACCGCGGTGACCTCCAGGGCCTCCTTCTGGGTGAGCGGCGGGAGCAGCGCGGGCAGCCGCTCCGCCAGCATGGTCTTGCCCGCGCCGGGCGGCCCCTTGAGGTAGAGGTGGTGACCGCCGGCGGCGGCGATCTCCAGGGCCCGGCGGGCCTCGTACTGGCCGGCCACGTCGGCGAGGTCCATCCGGGCGGCCGCCTCGTCGGGCAGGCCCCGCACCCCCGCGCTGGGGAGCATCAGGCCGGCCATCAGCGGGTCGGGGTGCCCGCCGGGGCGGTCGGCGGGCTCCTCCGGTTCGGGGGCTCCGGTGAGCAGCGCCATCAGCTGGCGCAGGCTGCGCACGCCGAGGACGGTCACCCCGGGGACCAGCTCGGCCTCGGCGGCGGTCTGGTCGGCGACCACCACGCGCCGGTAGCCGGCGTCCGCGGCGGCCAGCACCGACGGGAGCACCCCGCGCACCGGGCGCACCCGCCCGTCCAGCCCGAGTTCGCCGATCAGCAGCAGGTCCGCGATCGCGGCCGGGTCGAGCCGTTCGGCGGCGGCCAGCACGGCACAGGCCACGGCGAGGTCGAAGCCGCTGCCGCTCTTGGGCACCGAGGCCGGGCTCAGCCCGACGGTCAGCTTCCGCTGCGGCCAGGCCTCGCCACTGTTGACGACCGCCGCGCGCACCCGGTCGCGGGCCTCGGAGAGCGCCTTGTCGGGCAGGCCGACCAGGGTGAACGCCGCCACCCCGGGCTCCAGATCGGCCTGGACCTCGACGATCACCCCGTCGACGCCGACCAGGGCCACGGAACACGTCCGGGCGAAGGCCACCTCAGACCACCCCCCGCAGGTGGTCGACCGACGCGGCGCCGCGGGACCGGTTGATGACGGCGACCAGGTCGATCCGGACGCCGCCGGGCGGCACGGGCGCCCACGGCGGGTCGCCGACGCCGGGCCGGTACTCGGGACCGGCCAACCGGGCGAAGTGGCCGGGCCAGCGCTCGGCCATCCAGCGCTCGGCCAGTCGGCGCAAGCGGTCCGCCTTGGTCGGACCGATGGCCTCGCTGGGCTGCTGGAAGCCCCGCTCGGAGCGGGTCTTGACCTCGCAGACCGCCACGGTGTCGCCGTCGAGGGCGACGATGTCCAGCTCGCCCTCGACGCAGCGCCAGTTGCGGTCGAGGATGCGCAGCCCGTCCTCGGCCAGCCGACGGGCGGCGACCTGCTCGCCGTAGCGGCCGAGGCCGGCGTTGGTCGGCCGCGACGGGGGCGACGCGGCCGACGGGGGCGGACCGCCCGCCGGGGCCCGCGTCGTCCTCCGGCGCGGCTGCCCGTCCTGCCGGGCCGTCGCGGTCCTCTTGCGCGTGGCGCGCTCGATCTCCTGCACGGTGACCACCTCCGCCGGGGAGGTTGCCGTGCGGTCCGGGATCGGACCAGAGAGTTGTCCTTTCCTGTGGACAACTCGGGCCTGTGGATAACTCCTGTCACCTGCGGGAGTGATTATCCCGGAATACCCGGAATTCCCCTGGACATCCGGGGGCCGGGCGGTCCACCGTCAGTTCCCGAAGCCGGACTCGTCCGAGGGCAGCTCCAGGTCGCTCTTCGCGAGTTCCTCGATGTTCACGTCCTTGAAGGTCAGCACCCGGACCTTGCGGACGAACCGGGCCGGCCGGTACATGTCCCAGACCCACGCATCCGCCATCGACACCTCGAAGAACACCTCGCCCTGCACCGAGTGCACCTGCAGCTCGTAGTCATTGGTGAGGTAGAACCGTCGCTCGGTCTCGATCACGTACTTGAACAGGCCGACGACGTCCCGGTACTCCCGGTAGAGCTTGAGCTCCATCTCGGTCTCGTACTTTTCGAGATCTTCGGCACTCATCCAGGCGTCCCCTCAACTTGTCACGTCCACCCATTGTGGACCACCGCACTCACCCTCAGAGCCTTACCGGGGCTGCCGGCGGCCCCTCGGTCAACAGCCGCTGCAGAAAGTCCACCAGCCCGACCGGATAGACGGTCTCGGCGGTGGCCCGCAATTCCCCGACCGTCCACCAGCGTGCCGCGAGCAGCTGGGCGTGCTCGTCCTCGCCCATGCCCGAGTGGTCCAGCACCGTGTCCGTCGTGCGGGCCAGGTGGAACCACTGGTCCTGCTCGTAGCGCCGTCCCCGATAGGAGAACGAAGCCTTGCCGTACGCCACCACCGGCCCCAGCTCCACGCCGCGCAGCCCGGTCTCCTCCAGGAGTTCGCGCTCGGCGGCGTCCCGGAGGTCCTCCCCCGGCTCCAAGCCGCCGCCGGGGGTGAACCACCAGGTGACGCCGGGGACCGCCGGGTCCGAGCCGTGGAACAGCAGCACCCGGTCCTGCCCGTCGAACAGCAGGATCCGCGAGGCCCTGCGCCGCTGTGCCGCCATGACGAGCCTCCACGCTCCCTTCGTCCGCCCCGGTCGCTCCCCCGATCCTGCCACCCGGCGCGGTCGTCCGGGGCGAGGTTGGGCAGAGCGGCCCCGGCGCGAACCGCGCCGGCCGGGGTCAGGTCGTGCGGCGGCGACGGCGCGCCAGCCCTGCCACCCCGTTCACCGCCGTGGTCACGAGGATCGTCGCCGCGCCTACAACGCTCGCCCAGAACGCGGGTTCCAGCGGTCCCGGGCCTGCCGAGCCCTCCCCGCCGACCACCTCGAACGCCGAGGTGCCGGACAGCAGGCCGGCCCGGCCGAGCGGAAGCACGGTGGCCTCGACCCGGGCCTCCACCCCGGTGGCCGGGACGGTCCCGCCGTCGACCTCCAGGTGGACGCGGGAGTCGAGCGAGCCGAGCCGGTTGTCGCCGAGCAGGAAGAGACGGCCGGGCGGCACCTCCACGCTGAAGGCGGTTCCCTGGGCGCCCTGCGCCGCGAGGTACGGCTCGTCCACCGGCTTGCCGTTGACGGTCAGCCGCTGGTCACCGGTGGCGACGGCGACGGTGTCGCCGCCGATCGCGACCACGCGCTTGACCATGAGCGGGCCGCCCCAGGCCTGGTCGCGGAAGACCACCACGTCACCGCGCCGGACGTCCGCGCCGTCGGTCTTCCGCGCCAGGACGGTGTCCCCGGTCCTGAGGGTCGGCTCCATCGAACCGGTCGGGATGTTGTACGGCCGGTAGCTCACGGCGATCACCGCGAAGCCGCCGATCAGCAGGACCAGGCCGACGGCGAGCAGCACGCCCTGGACCACGGCCCCGGGGGCGCGCCGGGGGCGGACCGCGGCCGGGGGATCATCGGTCGTCCGTTCCACGACACTGCTCATCGACACCGTCCAACCCCTGACCGACCCGGAAACGCTCACGGCGGCGTACCGGGGCCACGGGCGGAAAACCCGGCGGGCCGTGGCACGTCCGAGCAGATTACTCGTCGGTACCACGGCCCGCGCAAGACCCGGGAGCCCCCGGTCGGGATCAGGACCGCCGGTCGCGGTCCGGCCGGTTCCGCAGCCTGCGGACCAGCGGGAGCAGGGCGACGGCGCCCACGGCACCGGCTGCGGCCGGCACCGCCGGCGCGGCCGCCGCCAGGCCCTTCTGGTCGAAGGTGTCCGGCACCGGCAGCGTCGACCAGTGGTTGACCGGCCAGGCCACCACGAAGGCGCGCCCGATCACGTCGTCCACCGGGACGGTCCCGCCACCCGGCTGGTCCATGTGGAAGCGCGAGTCGAGCGAGTCCGCGCGGTGGTCGCCCATCACCCAGATCCGGCCGTCGGGAACCTTCACCGGACCGAACGGCTTCGTCCCGCACGGGGTGTTGCCGGCGTAGACGTACGGCTCGTTGAGCGCGACGCCGTTGACCTTCACCGGCCCCTCGCCCTCGCACTCGACGGTGTCCCCGCCAACCGCGATGACCCGCTTGATGAGGTCCTTCTCGTTGTCGGAGGGCATCAGACCGACGAAGCTCAGCACGTCCTGGACGCCCCGGACGAAGGCGTTGCTGCTCTCCTTGGTGGGCTCGTCGGCCAGCCAGCCGCCCGGGTCGTGGAACACCACGACCTCGCCGCGCTCCGGCTCGGCGCCGAACCACGGGGTGAGCTTGTCCACCAGCACCCGGTCACCGACCTGCAGCGTGTTCTGCATCGACTCCGACGGAATGGAGAACGCCTGGACGAAGAAGGTCTTGATCACCAGCGCCAGGACCAGGGCGATGCCGATGAGGATCGGCAGCTCCTTCCAGAACGAACGCTGCTTGCGCTCGTTCCGCGGCGGCTGCTCCTCGGTACCGTCCGCCGGGCCGGAGTCGCCCGGGAGGGGCGGCGGGGTGTCACCCGTGCCGTCGCCGTGCCCGTCCGCGGACTGGGCCGCCGTGTCCTCGGCCGAGGACGAGGGCGCCGCGGCCTCCGCGGACCGGTCTGCCCGGCCGCCGGAGCCCTCGGGCTCGCCGGCGCCTGACCGGGCGCCGATCACCAAATCCCCCACAACGTCTCCTCCCTGCTGTGCGGACGCCCGTGCGCCCGCGCTCACAGTGCCGCACAGCGGGCACCACGCTCCATCACCGACCGCGCCCCCGCCAGGACCGGCCCCCGACGGGCCTCCTGACACCGGCACAGCCTTCGGGTGCGACCCCTCGACACCGAGTCGGCCGCACCCAGCACTTCTCTATCACTCCCGGGCATCCGGCTCGCGGTCCCACACGCCCGGTCCGATCACGACCGGCCTGTCCGGACCTACGCCCGGGGCCGCCCCATCCGGCGGCCGATGAGCGGAAGGATGCCCAACACACCCATAACGAGCGGAGGTTCCTCGGGAACCGGCCCGCCGCCCATCGAGTCCGTTGCGGTCGTGCCGTCGGCCGGAACCCGCGCCACCGAGGAGAGTGAAACCGGCACCTCAAGTTGATGAACCCGGCCCACCGGCCAGGCGATCATGAACGCCCGCCCCACCACGCCGCTCACCGGAACGGTGCCCTGCCCCGGATTGCCCATGTGGAAACGGGAGTCGGCGGACACGTCCCGGTGGTCGCCCATCACCCAGAGCCTGCCCTGCGGCACCTTCACCTTGAACGGCTGCCGGGAGGGCGGGTTGCCCGGAGCGAGGTAGGGCTCGTCCAACGGCCTGCCGTTGAGGCTGATCCTGCCCTGCTCGTCACAGCACTCGACGGTGTCCCCGCCGACCCCGATCACCCGCTTGATGAGGTCCTGCTCGCTGTCGGACGGCAGCAGTCCGACGAAGGTCAGCACCTGCTTGGCCGCACGCAGGACCGGCCCGTCCTTCGACGACCCGTGCTCGTTCTCCAGCCAGCCGCCCGGATCCCTGAACACCACCACCTCGCCGCGCTCCGGCTCGGCGCCGAACCAGGGGGTGAACTTGTCCACCAGCACCCGGTCCCCGACCTGGATGGTCTGCTCCATCGAACCGGAGGGGATCACGAAGACCTGCACCAGGAAGGTCTTCATCACCAGCGCCACGACCAAGGCCACCACGACGACCAACGGGATCTCGCGCAGACGGGAGCGTCGGCGGCGGCGGGCCGCCCGGCGGGCGGTGCGACGGCGCTCGGCGCGCCCGCGCACCACCGGGACGGCAGTGGGGGCGGCAGGGGCCGCGTCCTCCTCCAACCCGGTCACGCCATCGGTGACAGCACCCGTTTCGGGGCCGGACGCGGGGCCGGTCGGGGACCCGGGGTCGGTTCCGGCGGCCGGGCGGTCGGCGAGCCGTCCCCTACCTCTGGTCCCCATGGCCACCGGTCCCCCCTGTCGCGGCAAAGGCCGCCGGCCGGTCGACCGAGTCCCAGTGCCCGACCGGGTAGACCACCCAGGCCGCCCGGCCGATCACCCTGGACTCGGGGACGAACCCGCCGCCGGGGTCACCGAGGTGATCGCGGGAGTCCCGGGAGGCGCTGCGGTGGTCGCCCAGCACGAAGAGCTTGCCGGACGGCACCACCACGTCGAAGGCCACGGCGGACGGCTCGTCCCCGGGGTACAGGTAGCCGGACTCGTCGACCGGCACACCGTTGACGGTGAGCGGGCGGCCCGGTCCCGCGCTGGTCACGCGGTCGCCACCGACGCCGATGACCCGCTTCACGTAGACCGAGTCACCGGCCGGGACCAGCCCGACATCACGGCCGAAGGAGCGCAGCGAGGTCCAGACGCCGTCGCGTTCCAGCGGCTTGCGCAGAAAGGAGCCCGTACCGTCGAACACCACCACGTCACCGCGCTGCGGGCGGCCGCCGAAGGCGTAGGACAGCTGGTTCACGATCAGGCGGTCGCCCGGTCGCAGGGTGTTCTCCATCGACCCGGAGGGCACCGAGAACGGCCGCGCCACGAAGGCGTTCACCAACAGCAGCACGAGCAGGCAGATGCCGGCGAGCAGCAGCAGGTCACGCACGCCCGAGCGCCCGCGCGCGGTCTCCGCGCCGTCACTCTCCTCGGAAGCGCCTTCCTCGGAACCGTTCTCCCCGGAACCGTTCCCCTCGGAATCGCTCTTCTCGGAGGCGCTCTCCCCCGAGTCGGCGCCGCTCTCCTCGGCGGGGGCCACGGAAACGACCGCGGACCGCGCCGGCGAGTCCGCACCGATGGGTGCGGGACTGCCGTCGCGGTCCGCGGGTGGTTCGTGCGTGCTCATCGGGGGCTGAGCTTACCGTGCGGCAGCCCGGCCCCCCAGAGCGATCCGATCCCCCGGCAGCGCCGGGGGCCGGTGGATCAGCGGTCGCGCTTCTCCTTGATCTTCGCGGCCTTGCCGCGGAGGTCACGCAGGTAGTACAGCTTGGCGCGGCGAACCGCACCGCGGGTCACGACCTCGATCTTCTCGACGACCGGGGTGTGCACCGGGAAGGTGCGCTCGACACCGACGTTGAAGCTGACCTTGCGAACGGTGAAGGTCTCACCGACGCCGGCGCCGTGGCGGCGGATGACGACGCCCTGGAAGACCTGGACACGGGAGCGGTTGCCCTCGATGACCCGGACGTGCACCTTCAGGGTGTCACCGGCGCGGAACGCCGGGATGTCGCTACGCAGCGAGGCCGCGTCGACAGCAGCGAGCTTGTTGCTCATGTTGCTCTCCATCGCAGGCGCCACGGGCCGCCCACGGAAGTCGTCACAATGGGGTTCGCTGCGGGCCGCACCGGCTACCGGCGATCCCCCCGTGGCGGGGGCGCCGAACCACGTGACCCCTACAGGAGGAGCCCAGCGACAGACAGCAGCGGCCTATTCTTCCACACCACCGGCCGCAGACCGAAATCGGCCGAGCCCCTCGTCCCAGGCGAGGCCGAGCACGTCGAGCGCCGCGCGGTCCTTCTTGTCGAAGTCGGCGTGCCGCCACCGCGCCACCAGGTCCGGCCGGTTGGCCAGGGTACGGGCGAAGGCCTGCTCGCGACGCCAGCGGGCGATCTTGCCGTGGTTCCCGCTCAGCAGGATGTCCGGCACCGTACGGCCGCGCCACTCGGCGGGCTTGGTGTAGACCGGGCCCTCCAGCAGGTCGGCCATCGCGCCGGGCGCGAAGGAGTCGTCGCGGTGGGACTCGGCGTTGCCGAGCACGCCGGGCAGCAGCCGGGCGATCGCCTCGACCATGACCAGCACCGCGACCTCGCCGCCGGCCAGCACGTAGTCGCCGATCGACGCCTCGACCACCGGCATCCGGGTGGCCGCCTCCTCGATCACCCGCCGGTCGATGCCCTCGTACCGGGCCGGGGTGAACGCCAGCCACGGCCGGCCCGCCAGCTCCTGCGCGAGTTCCTGGGTGAACGGCCGGCCGCTGGGGGTGGGCACCACCAGGGTCGGCAGCTCCCCCTCGGGGCCCCGGGCGAGCACCGCGTCGAGGGCCTCGCCCCACGGCTCGGGCTTCATCACCATGCCCGGGCCGCCGCCGTACGGGCTGTCGTCGACGGTCCGGTGCACGTCGTACGTCCAGTCGCGCAGGTCGTGGACGTGCACGTCGAGCTGACCGCGGGCGCGTGCCTTGCCGACCAGCGAGATGTTCAGCGGCTCCAGGTACTCGGGGAAGATCGACACGACGTCGATCCGCATCCCGTGCCGCACGACCGGGGCCGAGGCCTCCGCAGGCTCCGGGGAGCCCACGGCCTGCACGGACTCCTCGGAGCTCACTGCGACTCCTCCGCCGAATCAGCCGAATCAGCCGAGCCCGCCGACTTCCCCGCGGACTCTGCGGACTCCGCGCCCGGCGCGGACTCGCCGAGCGCGACCTCGGCGCTCTCCGGGTCGATCAGCCCGGGCGGCGGGTCGATGACCGCGCGCTGGTTCTCCAGGTCGATGGTCGGCACGATCCTGCTGACGAAGGGCACAAGCGCCTCCGTCCCGTCCGGCTTCTTCACGGTGAGCAGGTCCTGGTACGGCAGGTGGATCACCTCGGTGAGCTCGCCCACCAGGGTGCCGTCGAGCAGGACCACGTCCAGACCGATCAGCTGGTGGTCGTAGTACTCCTCCGGGTCGTCCGGACGCTCCTCCGGGTCGACCTCGGCGATCAGGATCGTGCCGCGCAGCGCCTCGGCGCCGTTGCGGTCCTTGACGCCGGCGAACCGCAGCAGCAGCCGCCCGCTGTGCACCTTGCCGGACTCGACGGTCAGCGGTCCGGCCGAGGCCGGGTCGGTGAGCAGGACGGCACCGGGGCCGAGCCGGAGCTCCGGCTCGTCGGTGCGGACCTCGACACTGACGTCCCCCCTGATGCCGTGGGCGCGGCCGATCTTGCCGACGACGAGCTGCACGGTGATCGTTCTCCTGGATGAGTGCTGCTGAGTGCTGCTGCTTGCGTGAGTGCTTGGGGCTGAGGAGTACTGCGGAACCGCCGCGGGGAAGCCGCCGAGAACGGCGAAGGCCGGCCGGGACGACATGCGTCCCGGCCGGCCTCGAAACCCTGACGGCTGAACGAGCAGCCGGGTCAGCGAATGTTGTCCACGTCGACCAGGTCGACCCGGACGTTGCGACCGCCGAGGGCGCCGACCACGGTGCGCAGGGCGCGCGCCGTGCGGCCACCCCGGCCGATCACCTTGCCGAGGTCATCGGGGTGCACCCGCACCTCGATGGTGTTGCCCCGACGCAGGTTGCGCGAGCGCACCTGCACCTCGTCGGGGTGCTCGACGATGCCCTTCACCAGGTGGTCGAGGGCGTCCTCGATCACGATCAGGCCTCGGCGGCGGCGTCGGCCTCAGCCTCGGCCTTGTCCGACTTCTTGGCCTTCGGGGTGATGGCGACACCGGTGGTGGCGTCCTCGAAGCCGGCGACGGCCTTGGCGAACAGGTGCGAGAAGTCCTCGACCTTCGGCTCGGCGACCTTCAGCGGCTCCGGAGCCGGCAGGCCCTTGAACTTCTGCCAGTCGCCGGTCAGCTTGAGGATGGCGAGCACCGGCTCGGTCGGCTGGGCGCCGACGGACAGCCAGTACTGGGCGCGGTCGCCGTCGACCTCGATCTTCGAGGGGTTGTAGGTCGGCTGGTAGATGCCGATCTCCTCGATCGCACGGCCGTCACGCTTGGTGCGGGCGTCGGCGACGATGATGCGGTAGTGCGGGGAGCGAATCTTGCCGAGACGCTTCAGCTTGATCTTGACTGCCACGGGAGTGGAATCTCCTGGTGTTGACGTGGGTGAGCGGCCCCGCCCTCGCGTGGGGTTGCGCGGTGGGCCGTTCAAGGGACACGCCAGCCGAAGGAGAGAGGGGTCCTGCCCGGCTGCCGAGTACTCAGCGGTCCATTCTGCCACACAGGGCGCCGACCCCCGAAAACAGGTCGACCGGGAGCCCCCGCTCCCGGTCAGCCCAACGCGCGCACCTGCTCGGTGCACCTCACTGGCGAATCATCGCTCGATCATCGTGGTCCATCGCGATCCATCGCGGTCCTGCGGTGGATCTTGGCGCCCTCGGTTCCCCGAGCCGTGAGGCTCCCCGGGTCGCCCGACGGACCGCGAGCCGAGCTGTCAACTACGAACGACGTGCTGCGAACTACGCGATCTTGAACGGCTGCTGGCACGCACCGCAGACGATGGACGCCTGCGCGAGCACCGACGGCACGACCCGGACGTTGCGCCCGCACCCGCAGACCGCCTTCACCCGGACGCCGCCCCCGGAGGAGCCGTGCCGGGCCGCCGGACCGCGGAAGGCGCGCGAGGCCCCCTCACCGGCCACCGCTTCCTGGTGCGCGCCGAGGGCGCGGTCCAGGCGCTCGATGGTCTCGGCGTACCGCTCGCGGGTCTCCTTGAGCATGGTCACCTGGGAGAAGCCGCTGCTGGCGTGCGGCTCGACCGGGTGCGCCAGGCCCAGCTCGGAGGCCAGGAGCAGGAAGCGCCGGTTGTGGTAGCGGCCGGCCCGCGAGGTGTCCCGGATGTCCCGGGCCGCGGCCAGACCATGGGCAGCCTCGTGGAGGAGCCGCTCGAAACCGAGCCGGGTGCCACAGGCCGAGGAGGACTCGCCGATCAACGCCTCGGGCGAGGCGAGGTCGGGGAGGTCCTGGTGGTAGGCCTGGATGTCACTCCAGGCGGCGGCCAGTTCGGCCGCGAGAACGAGGGGCTGTGTCGTGCTCACGCTAGACCAACGATGGAGTAGGAGCCGATGTTCCGCGTGTTCCGCTTCCCCTGGAATTCCCAGGAAACTCTCAGGAATGTGCGACCACGCGCGAAATGCGCGTTCCGGATCTGACGCAAGACCAACCCCCTGCAGGTTTGGGGCCGCCGGCTCGGCGGCGGCTCGTCATTTCCGTCCGGGGGCGGGCTGTCGCCCCCAGGACGTACGGCCCGTGTCCTGTCGAGTTGACAGGGCCACGGGCCGTACACCGTACCGCTATTCCGTTAATACCGGCAGTTGACCGACCAGTAGGGATGTCGGCATGTGAGACATGCACGCAACAAGGCCGGTCACCGGGCATCCGAATTCCTCGCCGAGCAGGTCGGCGACCCTCGGAACGGGTCGCCTGACGCTGTTTTACGGTGAGATCCTTCGTGGTCGTCCGCAGCCCCGAGAGGCGACCGAACGGTCAGTAGGCGCGCGCGACGAGCGCGACGTTGCCCTCCTGGTCGTCCGTCTGCGGCACCGAGCCGTCGGCGGCCACGATGCAGCGCACCGAGACGCCCTGCTCGGCCAGCTTGGCCTCGCCCTCCGGGCCGAGCTCGGCCCAGGAGATCCGGCCCCAGCCGGTGGTGGCGGCCTCGACGGCCTCGTCGATGGTCTTCACGTCGACCGTGCGGGACTCACGGCGCTCGCGCGACTGGCGCAGCAGCAGGGCCTGGTCCTCCTCCAGGATGCCCGGGAGGGTCGCCGCCAGGGCGTCGATCGAGACCGGCTCCTTGCCGCCCGGGATCCGGCGGGCCAGCATCGCGGTGCCGTTCTCCAGGTCGCGCGGGCCGACCTCGATCCGCAGCGGCACGCCCTTGAGCTCCCAGTCGACGGCCCGGCGGCCGAACGGGGTGTCGGTGCGGTCGTCGACGACCACGCGGATGCCGACGGCCTCCAGGGCGGCGCCGATCTCACGGACCTTGGCGATCACCGCGTCGTCACCCTTGATGGCCAGGACGACGGCCTGGACGGCGGCCAGCCTCGGCGGGACGCGCAGGCCGCTGTCGTCGCCGTGCGACATGATCAGGCCGCCGACCATGCGGGTCGAGACGCCCCACGAGGTCTGCCAGACGTACTCGCGCTCGGCGCCCTGCAGCTGGTAGGTGGTGTTGAACGCCTTGGCGAAGTTCTGGCCCAGCTCGTGGCTGGTGCCCATCTGCAGCGCCTTGCCGTCACCCATCATGCCTTCGAGGGTGAGGGTGTTGATGGCGCCGGCGAAGCGCTCCTTGGCGGTCTTGCGGCCGAGCACGACGTCGATGCCGAGCACGTTGGTCATGAAGTCGCCGTAGACCTGGGTGTGGATCATCGACGCGTACTCACGGGCGTCCTCGTACGTGGCGTGGGCGGTGTGGCCCTCCTGCCAGAGGAACTCGGTGGTGCGCAGGAAGACGCGCGGGCGCAGCTCCCAGCGGACCACGTTGGCCCACTGGTTGATCAGCAGGGGCAGGTCGCGGTGGCTCTGCACCCACTTCGAGAAGTACTCGTTGATGATCGTCTCGGAGGTCGGCCGGACGACGACCGGCTCGTCCAGCTGCTTGCCACCACCGTGCGTGACCACCGCGAGCTCGGGGGCGAAGCCCTCGACGTGCTCCGCCTCCTTGGTCAGGTACGACTGCGGGATGAACATCGGGAAGTAGGCGTTCTGGGCGCCGGCCTTCTTGATCCGGGCGTCCATCTCCTGCTGCATCCGCTCCCACAGGCCGTAGCCGTACGGTCGGATGACCATGGTGCCGCGCACCGGACCGTTGTCGGCCAGCTCGGCCTTGTTGATGAGGTCCTGGTACCAGCGCGGGAAGTCTTCCGCCTGAGGGGTGAGAACGGGTGCCTTAGCCATGGGCGAATCGTACGGGGAGCGGGCCTCCGACTTCGAATCCGTTCCGGGCAACGGGACGCCCGGGGCGCACGCCCCCGACCCGCGCGCACCACCCCGCACCCCTCTGGACGCCGTGCCCGAGCCGCTGTTCGCTGGAGTGGGGGCGGGACGTCGAGGGGGGTCCGAGCAGCACACCGAAGGACCGGATGGGAGGCCGCGATGGCTTCAGCGCGGGTGACCGGCACGACCGCAGCACCCCCCGGCGCAGGGCGGCCCGCCGCCCGGGCCCGGGACTGGGCGGAGATCCAGGAGCGGATGCTGGTGCCGCTCTACGAGGCCGTCCACGACCGCCTGGAGGTCGGTCCGGCGACCAGCCTGCTGGGCCTGGGCTGCCGCTCCGGCCTCGCCCTGCTGCTGGCCGCCGGCCGGGGCGCACAGGTGGCCGGGCTGGAGGCCGACGACGAGCTGCGCGCGCTGGCCCGGAAGCGCCGTCTGCGGGTCGACCCGGACGCCCGGACGGCGCCCGACGGCCGGACCGCGGCGGACGGCCGAACGGAGGCGGACGTCGCCCGCTCGGCCTATTCGCTGGTGACCGTTTTCGAGCAGCCGCCGCCGGGCGCCGAACCACGCCGGACGGTGGCCGGGGCGGCCCGGCTGGTCCTGCCCGGCGGGCACGTGGTGCTGGCCGCCTGGGGACCGCGGGAGCGCTGCGAGAGCGCGGCCGTGCTGGACGTCGCCCGGCGGATGGCCCGGCGCAGCGGCGCGCCCGACCCGTTCGAGCTGAGCCCGCCCGGCGCGCTGGAGGACCTGCTCGCCGGGACCGGTCTGCGCCCGGCCGGCGGCGGCCGGGTCGGCTGCCCGTTCGCCTACGCGGACCTGGAGAGCGCGCTGCGCGGGCTGCTCTCCACCGGGCTCTACGACGCGGCGTCGGAGTTCTCCGGGCCGGCGCTGGTCGCCAAGGAGCTGGAGGAGGCGCTGCAGCCGTACCTGCGGCCGGACGGCACGGTGCGGATGACGAACGTCTTCCGCTACCTGATCGCCGAACGGCCCCGCTGAACCCCACTGAACCCCGGGGGCCGACCCGGGGGACAACGGTACGGGCCGCAGCACGGAACGCCGGAGGGGCGCGCGCCACCACGGCACGCGCCCCTCGTCGCAGACCTTCGTCGCAGGCCTTCGTCGCAGGCCCTCATCGCGGGCCCTCATCGCGGGCCCTCCTCACGGACCCCCACCCCGTACCGCGAGCCCGCCGGCCCTCAGGCCTGGTCGAGCGCCTTCCGGGGCACCCCCGCCGCCCGGTAGGCCTCCTCCTCGTCCAGCGTCTCCGCCTCCAGCAGCGCCGCCGCCAGCGCGTCCAGCCGGGGCCGCTGCTCGGTCAGCAGCCGCACCGCCTCCTCGTAACACTCCGCGACGATCCGCCGGGCCTCCTCGTCCACCGCGTCCAGCGTGGTCGGTGCTGCGGAGAGCCCGTACGCGCCCTGCGGGTCGGACGGGACGGCGGTGAGCCGGCCGACCCGCTCGCTCATCCCCCACCGCCCGGCCATGCCGCGGGCGATGTTGGTGACCTGCTCCAGGTCGCTCTCCGCGCCGGTGGTGACGACCCCGTAGACCACCTGCTCGGCGGCCATCCCGCCGAGCGCGCCGATGATCCGGCCGCGCAGGTAGGGCTCGGTATAGGAGTACCGGTCGGCCTCCGGGGTGGAGAGGGTGACACCGAGGGCACGGCCGCGCGGCACGATGGTGATCTTGCGGACCGGGTCGGCGCCCGGCTGGAGCATGCCGAGCAGGGCGTGGCCGCTCTCGTGGTACGCGGTCCGCTCCCGTTCGGCCTGCGGCATCACCAGCGGACGGACGGCGCCGAGCTGGACCTTCTCCAGCGCGTCGGAGAGGTCCCGGTCGTTGACCGCGTCCTGACGGCGCTTGACCGCGAGCAGGGCGGCCTCGTTGACCAGGTTGGCCAGTTCGGCGCCGGTCATCCCGGGGGTGACCTTGGCGAGCCGGGTCAGGTCGGCGTCGCCGGCCAGCGGGACGTCCCGGGAGTGGATGCGCAGGATGGCCGCGCGGCCGTCGCGGTCCGGCGGGCTGACGGTGATCCGCCGGTCGAACCGGCCGGGGCGCAGCAGCGCCGGGTCGAGCACGTCGGCCCGGTTGGTGGCGGCGATGACGATGACGCCCTCGGAGCCGGTGAAGCCGTCCATCTCGGTGAGGATCTGGTTGAGCGTCTGCTCGCGCTCGTCGTGGCCGCCCATGCCGCCGCCGCTGCCGCGCTGGCGGCCGATGGTGTCGATCTCGTCGATGAAGATGATCGCCGGGGCGACCTTGCGGGCCTCGGCGAACAGTTCGCGCACCCGGCTGGCGCCGACGCCGACGATCATCTCGATGAACTCGGAGGCGGACGCGGAGAAGAACGGAACGTCCGCCTCGCCGGCGACGGCCCGGGCCAGCAGCGTCTTGCCGGTGCCGGGCGGGCCGCTGAGCAGCACGCCGCGCGGCATCTTGGCGCCGAGCCGGCGGTAGTGCTGCGGGTTCTTCAGGAAGTCGACCACCTCGGTGAGCTCGGCCTCGACCTCGTCGATGCCGGCCACGTCGGCGAAGGTGGTGCGCCGGCCGGACTCGGCGGTGACCGGCTTGGGCGGGGCCTTGCGGCCGAGCGCCCCGCCGCCGAGCCCGCCGGCCATCCGCCGGGCGAGCAGCACCCAGATCAGGATCAGCAGCAGCATCGGGGCCAGTGAGATGAGCAGGTTGGCGAGGAAGCTGCGCTGCTGGACGACCGGCTCGGCGGTGACCTCGACGCCCTGCTGCTGGAGGGTGGTCCAGAGGTTGTCCCCGGCGAAGACCGGCCGCTGGGTCCGGAAGTCGGTGTACGTCCCCTTGTCGCCGTCCGGCTTCGGCTCGGCGTTCTTGAGGGTGCCCTCGATCGCGTCGCCCTTGGAGTAGATCTTGGTGATGTTGCCCTTGTTCAGCTGGTTGTTGAACTCGGTGTAGGAGATCGTGGTGGCGCCGCCGGGGCCGAAGAAGGACAGCAGCACGTCGCTGATCAGGAACACCACGAGGGCGGTGAGGACGAGGCCCAGCCAGCCGCCGGGCATCCTGCGCCGCGGGGGCGGCGGGGGCGGGGCACCCTCGGATCGCCACGGCTGGTCGGGGGTCTGGCGCGGTGGCACGGGATCAGTCACTCATCGGACAATACGGACATCTGCTCGGCTCCTCCAACCGCAACGCCGCGCCCTGCCCCGCGCCCGGTCAGCCCTGCCGCTGCGCGTCGGCCGACCCCGGCCACTCCTCGGCGGTCAGCGCGAACCGCTCGTGGTCCCGCCACGCCCCCTGGAGGAACAGCATCCGCGGGGTGAACCCCTCGTGCCGGAAGCCCAGCCGCTTGGCCAGCGCGATCGAGCGGTCGTTGTCCGGCTGGACGTTGATCTCCAGCCGGTGCAGGCCGAGCCCGCCCTCCGACTGCGCGGCGAAGCAGCGGTCCAGCACCAGCCGCATGCCCTCGGTCATCCGCCCGGTGCCGGCGAACGGCAGGAACGAGTCGTAGCCGAGCGCGCCGTTGCAGAACCGGCCCATCACGATGTTGGCCACGTTGACCTTGCCGACCAGCCCGTCCGTCTCCCGGTCCACCACCAGGAAGGTCCGCAGGCCCGGCCCCTGGCGCTCCATCAGGTCCGGCAGGGCGTCCGGCTCCACCGGGTTCCACCGGCCGATGTGCTCGGCGGACCGTCGGACCGCCTCGGCGTACGCCACCTCGTCCCCGGCCCGCGGGGCCCTGATCGTCACTCGCATCGGACCATCATCTCGGACGACCATCGGGCATGCGAACGGCCCGCCGTCCGGTCGCAACCGGTCGGCGGGCCGTTCATCGCACGTCCCGGGAGCCCGCGGGCCCCGGAGGGATCCGAGGAGGGAGGACCTACAGCAGGTCCTTGAACTCCTTCGGCAGCTCGAAGTCGGCCGGGCCCTTGCCCGCGCCGAGGCCGAACGCGCCGCCCTCGGCGGGCGCCTGGCCGCCGCCGGCACCGAGCGCGCGGCGCTCGGCGGCCGCGGCCTCCTCCTGCGCCCGCTTCAGCGGGTTGCCGCTCTTGCGCTTGCCCTTGGCGACCGGGGCCTTCTTGGCGGACTTCTTGCCGCCGCCGCCCATGCCCGGGATGCCCGGCATGCCGGGGACGCCCTTGCCGGAGGCCATCGCCGACATCATCTTGCGGGCCTCGAAGAACCGCTCGACCAGGTTCTTCACCTCGCCGACCTGGACGCCCGAGCCCTTGGCGATGCGGGCCCGGCGGGAGCCGTTGATCAGCTCCGGCTCGGCGCGCTCGATCGGGGTCATCGACTTGATGATCGCGCCGACCCGGTTGACGTCCTTGTCGTCGATGTTGTTGATCTGCTCGCGGATCTGGCCCATCCCCGGCAGCATGCCCAGCAGCTTGGAGATCGAGCCCATCTTCTGGACCTGCTCCAGCTGGGACAGGAAGTCGTCCAGCGTGAACTGCTTCGGGCCGCCGCGCAGCTTGGCGGCGATCTTCTCGGCCTCGGCCTGCGAGAAGGTCTGCTCGGCCTTCTCGATCAGCGAGAGGACGTCACCCATGCCCAGGATGCGCGAGGCCATCCGGTCCGGGTGGAAGGCGTCGAAGTCGTCGACCTTCTCACCGTTGGAGGCGAACATGATCTGCCGGCCGGTGACGTGCGCGACCGACAGCGCGGCACCGCCGCGGGCGTCGCCGTCGAGCTTGGAGAGCACCACACCGGTGAAGTCGACGCCCTCGAGGAAGGCCTGCGCGGTGGTGACCGCGTCCTGGCCGATCATCGCGTCGACGACGAACAGGACCTCGTCCGGGTTGACGGCGGCCCGGATGTCGGCGGCCTGCTGCATCAGCTCGGCGTCGATGCCGAGGCGGCCGGCGGTGTCGACGATGACGACGTCGTGCTGCTTCTGCTTGGCGTACTCGATCGAGTCCCGGGCCACCTGGACCGGGTCGCCGACGCCGTTGCCCGGCTGGGGGCCGTAGAACGCCACACCGGCGCGGTCGGCGACGACCTGCAGCTGGTTGACGGCGTTGGGGCGCTGGAGGTCGCAGGCGACCAGCAGCGGGGTGTGCTTCTGCGTCTTCAGCCAGTGGCCGAGCTTGCCGGCGAGGGTGGTCTTACCCGCACCCTGCAGACCGGCGAGCATGATCACCGTCGGGCCGTTCTTGGCGAACCGCACCCGGCGGGTCTCGCCACCGAGGATGGCGATGAGCTCCTCGTTGACGATCTTGATGATCTGCTGCGCCGGGTTCAGCGCGCCGGAGACCTCGACGCCGAGCGCGCGCTCCTTGACCTGCTTGATGAAGGCCCGGACGACCGGCAGCGCGACGTCCGCCTCCAGCAGCGCGATGCGGATCTCGCGGGCGGTGGCGTCGATGTCCGCCTCGCTCAGGCGGCCCTTGCCCCGAAGGTTCTTGAACGTCGCTGCGAGGCGATCGGAAAGGGTGTCGAACACGTCGTCGCGGGTCCTCTGCGGCATCGGTCTGAGTACGGTCGTCGCTCCCAAGGGTATCCGGCCGCCCCGGGGACGGTCTCCACCCGGGTTCGACCGAACCTTCGCCGGGCCTCGGCCGGGCCTCCGCCGGGTCCCGGGGCAGGCCTCCGCCGGGCCTCAGCCCAGCGCCGCCCGGACCGCCGCCGCCACCTCCCCGGCCCGCCGGGCATCGAGCGGACGGCCCGCCGCATCGGTCAGGTAGAAGGCGTCCACGGCCTCCGCGCCGAGCGTCGAGACGTGCGCGGTCCGCACCCGCACCCCGGCGCCGTCCAGCGCCCGGCCGATCCGGTGCAGCAGCCCCGGGGCGTCGTGCGCGCGCACTTCCAGCACCGTCGCGCTCGCCGAGGCCGCCGACGGCGCCACCGCGACCACCGGCGGCGGAACGGGGACGCCGCGTCGGCGCGGGGCCGCCGCGTCCCGCTCGGCCAGCCGGCGGGCGACGTCCAGCGAGCCGTCCAGCGCCCGGCGCAGGTCCGCCCGGAGCCTGGCCGCCTCGGGCAGCTCCCCGAACTGCGCGGTCACCGTCCAGGAGAGCAGCAGGACCGGCCCGGCGCCGATCGGGTCCAGCTCGCGCAGCCCCGCCGAGCGGACCGCCAGCCGGTGCAGGGCCAGCACCCCGGCGACGGTGCCCAGCAGGCCCGGCCGGTCCGGGACGGCCAGCAGCAGCCGCACGCCCATCGGCCCGGTGCCGTCGCCGTCGATGCCCGAAGACGCGCCGGCGAGCGACGCGGCCCGCATCGACGCGGCCGAGAGCGACGAGGCCGACAGCGACAGCGCCGGCCCGCCGGTGCGGGCCGCCTCCACCGCCAGCCGCTCCTGTTCGGCGGTCGGCTCGGCCTCGACGGGGCCCGGCCGCCCGCCGTGCTCCCCGGTCAGCCGGGCGGCGGCCCGGGCGGTCAGGCCGTCCACCAGCGCGGCCCGCCAGGCGCTCCACGCGGCCGGGCCGGTGGCCAGCGCGTCCGCCTCGGTCAGCGCCCGCAGCAGCTCCAGCCGCGTCACCGAGCCGACCGCCTTGGTGACCGCCTCCACGGTCGCCGGATCGTCCGGGTCCCGCCGGGTCGCGGTGTCCACCAGGGTCAGGTGGTGGCGGACCAGCACCGCCAGGGTCTCCACCGACTCCGGGTCGAAGCCCATCCGGGCGGCCAGGGCGCGGACGAGCACCTCGCCCGCCTCGCTGTGGTCGCCCGGTCCGCCCTTGCCGAGGTCGTGCAGCAGCGCGGCGACCAGCAGCAGGTCCGGCCGGGCCACCCGGCGGGTCATCGCGGCGGCCCGCACCGCGGTCTCCACCAGGTGCCGGTCCACCGTCCAGCGGTGCACCGCGTTGCGCTGCGGCCGGCAGCGCACCCGCGCCCAGTCCGGCAGCAGCCGGGTGACCAGCCCCTGCGCCTCCAGCGCCTCCCAGACCGGCAGGCAGGCCTCCCCCGCACCCAGCAGGGTGACCAGCTGCTCGCGCGCCTCGGCCGGCCAGGGCACGGGCAGCGGACGGCACTCCGCCGCCAGCCGTCGCACCGTCGCATGGGAGAGGGGCAGGCCGGCCTGCGCGGCGGCGGCCGCGGCGCGCAGCGGCAGCACCGGGTCCGCGGCCGGGCGGGCGCCGCGGGCGAGCACCGCCTCGCCGTCCTGCTCGACCACGCCCTCGGCGAGCGGCCGGCGCTCCACCGCGCCCCGGGCCGTCGCGCCCCCTCCGGACCCACCGAACGCACCGGCGGCCGGGCCGGTGAACGGGAAGCGCCGTTGCGGACGGCGGCCCCGGCCCGAGCGGGCGGCGAGCACCCGCTCCACCGACCGCCAGGCGACGTCGGAGGCGTACCCGACGGTCCGCGCCGCCTCGTAGACCAGGCGCAGCAGGGCGTCCGCGTCCGGCACGCCCAGCCGCTCGGCGATCCGGTCCTGGTCCTGCAGGGCGAGCCGCTCGGTGGCCCGGCCGGTCACCAGGTGCAGGGCGTCGCGGACGTCCGCCAGCCGGAGCGCGGCGGCCTCCAGCCCGTCCCGGGGCGCGTCGGCCAGCCAGCTCGCGGCGATCGCACGGAGCGCGACGACGTCCCGCAGGCCGCCGCGGGCCTCCTTCAGATCGGGCTCCAGCAGGAAGGACAGCTCGCCGTGCCGCTCGGCCCGCTCCCGGCCCAGCTCACGCAGCTCGGGCAGCCGCCGAGGGGCGGCCGCCCGCCAGTCGGCGAGGACGGTGGAGCGCAGCGCGGCGGTGAGCGCCGGGTCGCCGGCCACGTGCCGGGCGTCCAGCAGGCCGAGCTGCGCCTTCAGGTCGGCGCCGGCCACCGCCCGGGCCTCGGCCGGGGTGCGGACCGCGTGGTCGAGCGGGACGCCGGAGTCCCACACCGGGTACCAGAGGCGCTCGGGCAGGGCGCGGTCCAGCCGGCCCTCGTGCAGCAGCAGGACGTCGAGGTCGCTGCGCGGGGACAGTTCGCCGCGCCCGTAGCCGCCGACCGCGACCAGGGCGGTCCGGGCGGGCGTGCCGGCCTCGGCGAACAGGGCGGCCAGCCAGTCGTCGGTGAGCGCGGACAGCGCGGTGCGCCGCTCCCGGCCGCCGGGGCCGGGAGCGGCGAGCAGCCGGGCCCGCGCGGCGGCGGGCCCGGACGGGCCGTCGGAAGCACCGGAACCGGCGGGGCCGGTGAAACCGGTGGAACCGGGCCCGGGGGCGTCGGGGGCGGTGGCCATCCGGTCGGACCCTCAGAGGGCGTCGGGGCCGCGCTCGCCGGTGCGGACCCGGACGGCGGTGTCGACCGGGATCGCCCACACCTTGCCGTCGCCGATCTTGCCGGTCCGGGCCGCGTTGACCAGGACCTCGATCAGCGGTTCGGCGTCCTCGTCCTCGACCAGCACCTCGACCCTGACCTTGGGTACCAGGTCCACGGTGTACTCCGCGCCCCGGTAGACCTCGGTGTGGC
Source organism: Kitasatospora sp. NPDC057595 (assembly GCF_042800875.1). Classification (NCBI taxonomy): domain Bacteria; kingdom Bacillati; phylum Actinomycetota; class Actinomycetes; order Kitasatosporales; family Streptomycetaceae; genus Kitasatospora; species Kitasatospora sp. NPDC057595. Next base: position 53,944 of record NZ_JBHVGL010000027.1, read on the forward strand.
CGCGCTGCCGGCCGTAGCCGCTGGCCTCGGAGACGGTCAGGCCGTGCACGCCGAAGGCCTGCAGGGCGGCCTTCACCTCGTCCAGGCGGTAGGGCTTGATGACGGCGGTGATGAGCTTCATCGGGCGTCCACCTCGGTCTTCTCGGTGCCGTGCGCCGACGTCGGCGCGGGTGCGGGTGACGGCGCGGTTGCGGTTGCGGGTGCGGAGGCCGCGGCGACCAGCGCCGCCGCCGGGGCGGCCGTCCGGCCGAGGGCCGAGCCCAGCGCGCTGAAGTCGTAGGCGGACTCGGCGTGCTCGGCCTGGTCGATGCCGGCCAGCTCGACCTCCTCGGCGACCCGGAAGCCGATCACCCGGTCGACCGCCTTGGCCAGCAGCCAGGAGAGCACGAAGGAGTAGACGGCGACCACCGCCACGCCCATCGCCTGCTTGCCCAGCTGCCCGAACCCGCCGCCGTAGAACAGTCCCCTGGCGCTCTGGCCGACCGTCCCGGTGGCGAACAGGCCGACCAGCAGCGAGCCGATCGCCCCGCCGACGGCGTGCACACCGACCACGTCGAGCGAGTCGTCGAAACCCCATCGGTACTTGAGGCCGATCGCGGCCGCGCAGACGGCGCCGGCGACCAGACCGATCACCACCGCGCCGAGCGGGGAGACCGAGCCGCAGGCCGGGGTGACGGCGACCAGCCCGGCCACCGCGCCGGAGGCGGCGCCCAGCGTGGTGCAGGCGCCGTGCCGCAGCCGCTCGTAGACCAGCCAGCCGACCAGCGCGGCGCCGGCGGCGACCTGGGTGTTGAGCAGGGCCGTCGCCGCGACGCCGTTGGCGGCCAGCGCCGAGCCGGCGTTGAAGCCGAACCAGCCGAACCAGAGCAGCCCGGAGCCCAGCATCACCAGCGGCAGCGAGTGCGGGCGCATCGGGTCCTTGCGGAAGCCGATCCGCTTGCCGAGCACCAGGCACAGCGCCAGGCCCGCGACCCCGGCGTTGATGTGGACGGCCGTCCCGCCGGCGAAGTCGATCACGCCGTTGCGGTCGCCGAGCCAGCCGCCGTGGCCGCCGTCGAAGAAGAACACCCAGTGGGCGACCGGGAAGTAGACCACGGTCACCCAGAGCGCCACGAACAGGCCCCAGGCCGTGAATCTCGCGCGGTCCGCGACCGCCCCGCTGATCAGCGCCGGGGTGATGACCGCGAACATCAGCTGGAAGGCGGAGAAGGCGGTCACCGGGATCGTCCCGGTGAGGTCGGCGAGCCCGACGCCGTGCATCCCCAGGAAGTCCAGGTTGCCGATCAGGCCGGCGCCCGCGTCGGGTCCGAAGCTGAGCGAGTAGCCGTAGAGGACCCACAGCACGCTGACGATGCCCAGCGACAGGAAGCTCATCGCCAGCATGTTCAGCGTGCTCTTGGCCCGGACCATCCCCCCGTAGAAGAAGGCCAGCCCCGGGGTCATCACCATGACCAGGGCGGCGCTGACGAGTACGAAGGCGGTGTCGCCCGCACTGAAACCGTCCGGCATCGGCTCTCCTCCTCACTGGAAGCCGATCCGCACCCGGGTCCTGTCCCGTGCACCCGGGGCGTCGGCGTTGTCCAGGAGCGTGCCGAAGGCCGGTTTCAGCCGATGCGACCGGGTGTTTCACCACCGTGACGAGGGCGACCGCGGGGTTACACCCACGTGAACGCAGCACCGACCGTGCCGTCGGCGGCCGGCACGGTCGGTGAGGGTGTCGCGGTGGCGGCTCAGACCACCGAGACGTACTCGGGGATGTCCTGGACCACCCGCTCCTTGAGCCGGCTGACCGCGTCCACGCCCTTGTACCGGGAGGCGGCGGCCTCGGTGGTCTTGCGGACCCGCGAGTTGAGCCGCTCGGAGCGGACCTTGGTGGCGATGTCCACCGCCTGCTCGGCGAAGACCGCCGCCTCCTCCGGCTCGTTCTGCAGGAGGTGCACGCTGGCCATGCCGACCAGGTTGAAGGCATAGGAGCGGACGTGGTCGCCGTCCTGCCGGAACAGGTCGACCGCGCGCTCCATCACCGGCGCCGACATCGAGGCGTACAGCTCGGAGTTGTCCGAGTGGTAGGCGAGGTCGCGGAAGGAGTGCGCGTTCTCCGCGTTCAGCTCGGCCGGCGAGAAGAACTTCAGCCAGTCCGGGTCGCCGTCGCCCTCGCGGATGTCGGTGAAGGTGTCCTCGGCCAACCGGATCGCCCGGGCGCACCGGTTCACCTCGCCGATCGTGGCGTACGCGCGCGCCTCCATCGCGTACAGCAGGGACTGCTGGCGCGGGGTGGCGGTGTCCCGGCTGCCGTACTGGGCGAGGTGGATCAGCTCCAGCGCGTCCTCGCCGCGGTTGAGGTGGATCATCTGCCGGCTCATGTCGGTGAGGATCAGCGCGCCGAACGGGCGGTCGCCGGCCTCCTTGGCGGCGTGCAGCGCCAGCACGTAGTACTTCTGCGCGCTGGGGTGCATGCCGACGTCGTAGGACATCCAGCCCGCCAGGTGGGCCAGCTCCGCGGTGAGCCGGAACAGCCGCTTGGTGGTCTGCTCCGGGTAGGTCTCCTGGAGCAGGTCGGTGACCTCGTGGAGCTGGCCGACCACGGCCTTGCGGCGCAGCCCGCCGCCGTTCTGCGCGTCCCACTGCCGGAACATGACGGTGGTCTGCTCCAGCAGTTCCAGCTCGGGCTCGGAGAGCCGGCCGGTGAACGGCTCTCCGCCGTTGGCCGCGGTCAGGATCGGGGTGGGCGCGCCGGTCGGACCGGGCGCCAGCCAGCGCTGCATCGGCTCGATCAGCGCGGCACCGGCGGTCAGGGCGAGCGAGGTGCCCAGGAAGCCGCGCCGGTTGAGCATGAGGTCGCTGCGCGAGTAGTCGCTGATCAGCTGGACGGTCTGCGGCGCGCTCCACGGCAGGTCGACGCCGCCGCCGACGGTGGAGACCGGCACGGCGGCGCGCAGGCCGAGGTCCTCGATGGAGACCACCGAGCCGAACCGCTCGGAGAACAGCTCGGACATGATCTTCGGAATGGGCTCGCGCGGCTGTTCGCCGTCGAGCCAGCGCCGCACCCGCGAGGTGTCCGTGGAGACGTGGTGGGCCCCGATCTGCCGGGCCCGACGGTTGACCTGGCGGGCCAACTCTCCCTTGGACCAGCCGCTGCGGGCGAACCACGTGGTCAGCTTCTCGTTGGGTTGCTTCTCTGCCATGGGTCCGTCCCCATCCCGCCCGGGCCCCCGGGGCCCCGATCGTGACCGCCCGACGGTTGCGGGCTCTTGCCAGACGTGTCGTACCGGACTGCGGCGCTCGCACCGCAGACGGACCGTCAGTTCCCCAACTCCCGGCCCGCCATGGCCGGAAGCGGACACCCCGACGAGGTCCGTGTGCTGAACGTAACGCCCCGCGCACCGCCCCGGGGAGCGGCCCTGGCGAAACGCCACCTTTCGCCACCCCCAGGAGTGAACCGAACCGTGTCAGCAGACGGTTCACTAGGAAGTCCCGACGGCCCGGCATATGCAGGCCGCCAAGTCCCCGACAGCACCCGGCTTTTCAGGCGAACCGCCGCCGCCACAGGCGGACTTCGCACCCGCACCGACCGACGACCCTCCCGCGCACAGACGATCCGGCATCGGCACCGCCGACCACAAGGCGGCGCACGGGGCGCACCAGGGCAACTGGCGCACACCGCGCGCCGCACGCCGCCACCGCACCACGCACCACGCACAGGAAAAGCAACACACAGTCACCGTCCCGTAACCATAGGCAACAAGAACCTGTTGGGGGAGGCATGGACAAGCTGTTCGGCGAACTTCGCCTGGGGCACCTGCGGCTGGCGCCGCTGGGCGCGCGCCGTCGCACCCGCGCCACCGCGCGGCAGGCGGCCGCGGAGTACACCGGCCGGTGGGGCTGGGCCGTCCTCGTCGGCGAGCCGGTCCGCGCGGCGGGCCCGGCCGGCAGCCCGGAGCGCTGCCACTGCGGCCGGCAGCGCTGCGCCGCCCCCGGCCTGCACCCCGTCCCCGGCGCCGGACCGGCCGTCCGCCCCGGCACCGACGTCTCGGTGCTGTTCCCGACCGGCCGCGCCTTCGACGTCCTCGACGTCCCCGAGCCGGCCGGCCTGCAGGCACTGGTCCGGCTGGAGCGGATGGGCACCCAGATCGGCCCGGTACTCGCCTCGCCCACCGGACGGCTGCAGTTCCTGGTCGCGCCCGGCACCGCCCGCCGGCTGCCGGACCTGCTCTACCGGATGGGCTGGGACGACGCCGCGCTCGACCTCACCTGCCACGGCGAGGGCAGCTTCGTCGCCGCGCCGCCCACCGTGCTCGCCGGCCTCGGCCCGGTCCGCTGGCTGCGCCGCCCCACGCGCGACAACGCCGGCTGCCCGCCCGAGGCCCGTCTGCTGCTCGGCACCCTCGCCTACGCCTGCCACCGCGGCCGCGAGCGCACCCGCGAACCCGCCTGGATCGCCTGATCGTCCGACCACCCGATCGTCCGACCCTCCGCTGCTCCGATGCCGCTCCGATGCCACTCCGGTGCCGCTCCGGTGCCGCTCCGATCGTCCGGGAGAACGCCGAAGGGCCCGCCCCTCGCGGGAGCGGACCCTTCACCGGTGGCACCGGACGGTGCTCAGTCCCCGATCAGCGCGTCCACGAACGCGCCCGGCTCGAACGGCGCCAGGTCGTCGGCACCCTCGCCGAGCCCGATCAGCTTGACCGGCACGCCCAGCTCGCGCTGGACGGCGACCACGATGCCGCCCTTGGCGGTGCCGTCCAGCTTGGTCAGCACGATGCCGGTGATGTCGACCACCTCGGCGAAGACCCGGGCCTGGATCAGCCCGTTCTGACCGGTGGTGGCGTCCAGCACCAGCAGCACCTCGTCCACCGGGCCGTGCTTCTCCACGACCCGCTTGACCTTGCCCAGCTCGTCCATCAGGCCGGTCTTGGTGTGCAGACGCCCGGCGGTGTCCACCAGGACGGTGTCCGCGCCCTCGGCGATGCCCTCCTTGACGGCGTCGAAGGCGATCGACGCCGGGTCGCCGCCCTCCGGCCCGCGCACGGTGCGCGCGCCGACCCGCTCGCCCCAGGTCTGCAGCTGGTCGGCGGCGGCGGCACGGAAGGTGTCGGCCGCGCCGAGCACCACCGTGCGGCCGTCGGCGACCAGCACCCGGGCCAGCTTGCCGGTGGTGGTGGTCTTGCCGACGCCGTTGACGCCGACGACCAGGACGACCGCGGGGCCCTCGTCGTGCTTGGTGGAGCGCACGGTGCGGTCTGCGTCCTTGCCGATCAGCTCGACGAGCTCCTCGCGCAGCAGGCCGCGCAGGTCCTCGGGGGTGCGGGTGCCGAGCACCTTGACCCGGGTGCGCAGCCGCTCGACCAGCTCCTGGGTGGGGGCCACGCCCACGTCGGCGGTCAGCAGGGTCTCCTCGATCTCCTCCCAGGTGTCCTCGTCGAGGTGCTCGCGGGAGAGCAGCGAGAGCAGGCCCTTGCCGAGCGAGTTCTGCGAACGGGAGAGCCGCGAGCGCAGCCGGACCAGTCGGCCGGCGGTGGGCTCGGGAACCTCGATGGCCGGGGCTTCCTCGGCCGCCTCGGGGGCGGCTTCGACCTCGGCACGGGCCTCGGCCTCGGCCTCGGGGAGCTGGACCTCCTCGACGGTGCGGCGCGGTTCCTCGGTCGGCGGCGCGGCCTCCTCGCCGACGGCGGGCTCGCGCGGGGTCGGGGGCGCCGTGATGACCGGCGCCTGCGACTTCGGGGGCAGCTGCTGGCGTCGTCTGCCGGAAACGACGAGTCCGGCGATCGCGCCGACGGCGACCACCGCGATGACTACGGCAAGAATCACGTATTCCATAACTCTCCAAGTATCCGCGACACCGGTCCCGGCGAACCGCAGGCGGCCGGGTGGATCACCCGCCGACCGGACGGGGGCCGGAAGTGGATCACCGGCGGGTCAGGGCCGCCGCTCCTTCTGGTCCTCCCTCAGCCGCTGACTGATCACCTGCGAGATGCCGTCGCCCTTCATGGTCACCCCGTACAGGGCGTCGGCGGACTCCATGGTCAGTTTCTGGTGGGTGATCACGATCAGCTGGGAGCTCTCCCGCAGCTCCTCCATGATCGCGATCAGCCGCCGCAGGTTGGTCTCGTCCAGCGCGGCCTCCACCTCGTCCATGACGTAGAACGGGCTGGGCCGGGCCTTGAAGATCGAGACCAGCAGCGCCACCGCGGTCAGCGAGCGCTCGCCGCCGGAGAGCAGCGACAGCCGCTTGACCTTCTTGCCGGGCGGGCGGGCCTCCACCTCGACGCCGGTGGTCAGCATGGACTCCGGATCGGTGAGCACCAGCCGCCCCTCTCCGCCCGGGAACAGCCGGGAGAACACGCCCTCGAACTGCGCGGCGGTGTCGTGGTAGGCGGCGGTGAACAGCTGCTCGACCCGCTGGTCGACGTCCTTGACGATGTCGAGCAGGTCGCGCCGGCTGCGCTTGAGGTCGTCCAGCTGCTCGCCGAGGAAGGTGTGCCGCTCCTCCAGGGCGGCGAACTCCTCCAGCGCCAGCGGGTTGACCTTGCCCAGCTGCTGGTACGCCCGCTCGGCCGAGCGCAGCCGCTTCTCCTGCTCCGCGCGGACGTAGGGGTACGGCTCGTCCGGCTCCCGCCCCTCCTCCGGCGTGGACGGCGGGACGAGCTGGTCCGGCCCGTAGGAGGCCAGCAGTTCGGAGCCCTCGATGCCGAACTCCTCCAGCGCCCGGCCCTCCAGCTGTTCGATCCGCAGCCGCTTCTCCGCCCGCAGCACCTCGTCACGGTGGCCGGCGTCGACCAGCTTGTCCAGCTCCTCCTTGAGCTCGCGCCCATGCCCGCGGTGCTCCTTCAGTTCCGCCTCGCGCACCGCCCGGGCCTGTTCGACGGCGGCCCGTTCGGCGTCCGCGCGGGCCAGCGACACCTCCAGGCAGGCGAGCAGCTGCCGGGCGCCCCCGGCGACGGCGCCGGCCACGGCGGCGTCCCGCTCGGCGCGCCGGCGGCGTTCGGCGGCCCGGGCGCGCGCCTCGCGCTCGGCGCGGGCGGCCCGGTCCAGCTGATCGGCCCGGCCGGCCAGGGCGCGGACCCGCTCCTCGTGGGTGCGCACGGCGAGCCGGGCCTCCAGTTCGGCCTGCCGGGCGACGGTGGCGGCCGCGGCCAGCCGCTGCTGTTCGGCGGCGTCCGGCTCGTCCTCGCCGTCGGCGGCGGTCTCCTCGGCGACCGTCAGCCGCTCGGCCAGTTCCTCGGCGGTGGCGAGCAGTTGGGCCAGGCCCTCCTCGGCACGGCCGGCCGCGGCGGTCAGCCGTTCGGCCTCGCCGGCGGCGGCCCGGGACTGTCCGCCGAGCCGGCCCAGGGTGCCCGCCACCTCGGCCCGCTCGCGTTCCAGCTGCCGGCGCCGGACGGCGAGTTGCTCCAGTTCGGCGGCGGACTCCCGGCGCCGTTCGGTGAGTTCGGCCAGTCGCCCGGCCGACTCGGCGCAGTGGACGTCGAGTTCGCCGATCGCCCGGACGGCCTCGTCCACCGCGGCCTGGGTCTCCAGCAGGCTGGGGGCGGCGCCGGAGCCACCGTGCGCGAAGCCGGCGCCGAGCCGGTCGCCCTCGGCGGTGACGGCGCTCAGCGCGGGGTGCGCGGCGACCAGCCGCAGCGCCTGGTCGAGGGTGTCCACCACCACAACGCCGGCCAGCAGCCGGACGACGGCGTGCCGCAGTTCGGCCGGGCCGTCGACGAGGTCGGCGGCCCAGCGGGCACCGGGCGGCAACTCCTCCGCCGGGTCGGCCGGTTCGGGGGCTCCGGCGATCAGCAGGGCGGCCCGGCCGGCGTCCTCCTTGCGCAGCAGCCGCAGCGCCTCGGCGGCGGTGTGGGGCGAGTCGACGGCCACCGCGTCGGCGGCGGCGCCGAGGGCGGCGGCGACGGCGGTCTCGTGGCCGGGGGCGGTCCGCAGCAGCGCGGCGGCCGGTCCGAGCAGCCCGGTCGTCCGGTCCCCGGCGGCGAGCAGTGCGCCGCTGCCGTCCTTTCGGCGCAGGCCGAGCGCCAGCGCCTCGTGCCGGGCGGTCAGCGCGGCCCGTTCGCGCTCGGCGGTGCCGGCGGCCTCGCGCGCGGCGGCGAGCTCCTGCTCGACGGCGGCGAGCCGTTCCCGGGCGCCGTCGTGCGCGGTGTCGGCGCGTTCGCCGTCCTCGGTGTCGGCCTCGACCCGGACCCGCAGCTCCTCGTACTCCTGCCGGGCGGCCCCGGCGCGTTGCAGCGCCTCGTCGCGGGCCTCGGCGAGCCGGCCGATCTCGGCCTCGGCGGCGGCGGCCTTGGAGCGGGCGGCGGCGGCCTGCCCCTGGAGCCGGGCCAGTCCCTCGCGGCGGTCGGCGATGGCCCGGGCGGCGTCCTTGAGCCGACGCTCCTCGACGGCGAGGGCGCGTTCCAGCCCGGCCCGGCCCTCGACGGCCTCGTCGAGCGCCTCCTCGGCCTGCTCCAGGGCCGCGGCCAGCGCCGTCTCCTCCTCCCGGACCCGTCCGGCCTCGCGCTCCAGCTCCTCCGGGTCCCGGCCGCGCCGCTCCTCGGCCTGCCCGCCGCCGGCGGCGGCGTGCCGGGCCGCGGCCTCGGCCAGCCCGATGGTGCCGCGGGTGCGCTCGGCCAGCGCGGAGAGCCGGTACCAGGTCTGCCGGGCGGCCTCCAGGCCCGGGCCGAGCTGCTGGACCTGCGCCTCCAGCACGGCCTCGCGCCGGATCGCGTGGCCGAGTTCCTGCTCGACGGTGGAGCGGCGCAGCCGCAGGGCCAGTTCGTCGGCGATCTCCGCCTCGACGGCGGTGCGCAGCGCGAGCAGGTCGTCGGCGAGCAGTCGCAGCCGGGCGTCGCGCAGGTCGGCCTGGATGCCGGCGGCGCGCCGGGCGATCCGGGCCTGCCGGCCGAGCGGGCCGAGCTGGCGGCGCAGTTCGGCCACCAGATCCTGGACGCGGTTGAGGTTCACCTGCATCGCGTCCAGCTTGCGCAGCGCCTTCTCCTTGCGCTTGCGGTGCTTGAGGACACCGGCCGCCTCCTCGATGAAGGCACGCCGGCCCATCGGATCGGCGTGCAGGACGGAGTCGAGCTGTCCCTGGCCGACGATGACGTGCATCTCGCGGCCGATGCCGGAGTCGGAGAGCAGTTCCTGGATGTCGAGCAGGCGGCAGGTGTCGCCGTTGAGCGCGTACTCGCTGCCGCCGTTGCGGAACATCGTCCGGGTGATGGTCACCTCGGAGTACTCGATCGGCAGGGCGCCGTCGGTGTTGTCGATGGTGAGGCTGACCTCGGCGCGGCCGAGCGGGGCGCGCCCGCTGGTCCCGGCGAAGATGACGTCCTCCATCTTGCCGCCGCGCAGCGACTTGGCGCCCTGCTCGCCCATCACCCAGGAGAGCGCGTCGACGACGTTGGACTTGCCGGAGCCGTTGGGCCCGACCACGCAGGTGATGCCGGGCTCGAAGCGGAGGGTGGTCGCGGAGGCGAAGGACTTGAACCCGCGCAGCGTCAGACTCTTCAGGTGCACGCGCCGGTCTCCTCACCTCGCTCGCCAGGGGCTCCAGCGGCGACTGTATCCCCCGGCGGTGCGGCGGCAGGCTCCCGGACACGGCCCCGGACACGACGAAGGGACGCCACACGGGGCGTCCCTTGCAAGCTGCGTCCCTTTCGGGGCGGCTCAGTGCACAGCGGCGTCGATCGAGGGAGATCGGGCGGGACTCAGGTGAGAGCCGGCTCCCGCTGATCCAGGTCGATGCTGTTGAGCAGCGAGTGCTCGCCGGCGACAGCGGTGAGAGCGTCGTTCTCAGCCTGCATCCGAAGGAGCTCGGCTTCGAGATCCTGGACGCGCTGCTGCAGCCGTCGCATCTCGGAGAGCATTCGCGGGTCGGGGCCGCCGACGTACCCGAGAAGCGCCTTTGCCATGATGAATGGTCCTCCACGCTGAGTGACCGAACCGGAACGGTACAGGTCTAGGGGGAAGGGGGACGCACGCGCGGCGCGCACCGGCAGTGCTGGCTGGGCACTACGGCACAACCACCGTGAGCTGGGCTCACAGGGGCGTGTGCCTACCGGAATGACGCGGTCGTGTGCGCGGGCTTCCAGCGTCTCACCAAAGACGGTACGGGTCAACACGATCACCGCACGCTACCGCGCCCCTGTCACCTGCCTGGCGGTGTCGTCACGCTGGCTGGCCACGAAGGGGGGTCCACCACGTGCTCGTGGATCATCGTTCGATGCGGAGTCAACCACGAGTCTGCCCGGATGGCAACCGTACGACACCGCCGGTTGCCGATCGTTTTCCGGCGGCTCGTCGCGAGCCGGGCGCGCGGGGGCGGTCAGCGGATCGCGAAGCTCTCGTAGCCGGGGCCGACGGCGGTCCAGATCTCGGTCACCCCGGCGACCCGGCCCGGGGTGTCGGGGCCCCTGAGCAGGGCGAGCAGTTGTTCGCAGTCCGGGGCGAGGCCCTCGGCCACCACCTGCACCCGGCCGTCGCCGAGGTTGCCGGCGTAGCCGGTCAGGCCGATCTCCAGCGCCCGCGCCCTGGTCCACCAGCGGAAGCCGACCTCCTGGACCTTGCCGCGCACCCAGGCGGTGACCCGGACCGGCTCGTCACTGTGGGCGTCGCGATCGTGCATGCCACCGACCCTATCCGCCCCGACCGTGGCACGCGTCACGGGGCGGACGGCCCCTCGGCCGTCCACCCCGGGCTTCGGACCTCCGCCCGCAGGTCGGCGGCGCGCCCGGGTTCGCCGCAGGTCCGGCAGACCCAGTACGGGTCGTACGGGTGCGGCGGGTGCCCCTCGGGCGCGTGCTCGAAGACCACCGGCGGCTCGGGCAGCACCCAGCGGTCGCCCCAGGCGAGCAGGGCCTGGGTGAGCGGCGCGAGGTCGCGGCCGGCCTCGGTCAGGTGGTACTCGTAGCGCGGCGGCCGCTCGCTGTAGGCCCGGCGCTCGACCACGCCCGCCTCCTCCAGTGCCCGCAGCCGCGCGGTGAGCCGGTCGCGGGGCGCCCCGGTGTTGCGGGCGATCCGGTCGAACCGGTGGTTGCCGTAGAACAGCTCCCGCACCGCGAGCAGCGCCCACTTCTCCCCCACCACGTGGAGCGCGGCGGCGATCGAGCAGGGCCGCCCGGGCAGGGACGGCGGGGCGGGGAGGTCGGAGGTCACGCCGGACAGCCTGCCACACAGGGTTGGGTTCTCAAACCCTGCCGCTCAGGACGGCCAGCCCCGCCAGGGTCTTGAGCTGCCCGGGAGCCACCCGCACGGCGACGGTCGAATCGTCCGCGAACCGCAGCTCGACCCGGCGGGCACGCGAGCCGGCGCGAGGGTCCGGGGGCCTGCGCAGCCGGAACGGCCCGAGATCGGTCAGGTGCTCGGCCGCGAACGCGCCGCGCCGCTTCAGCAGCAGGACCCGGCGGTCGGTGACGGCCAGCAGCACGAAGCCGAAGGTGTCCGACGAGCGCGACGGCTCGGCCTCCCGGGCGGCGGCGGCGAACCGGCCGGCGGTGCTCTCCCAGCCGCCCCGCACCGGCGGCGTGGCCAGGCGCCCGCCGACCACCAGCACGGTCAGGCCGGCCAGGCCCACCAGCACCTCGGGTTCCAGGAGGTCGAGACCGTGCTCGATCGTATTCTCCACGCCGGCCTCCACGTCCCGCCCGGACCGCCGGTAGCGCTTCGGCGGCCGGAGGACCAGCGCGCTCAGCCGGACCTCGACCAGTCCCAGCAGTTCCTCGTCCCCCCCCCCCCCCCCCCCGCGCAGCCACCGCTCTGCCAGGGCATGATCCGGTGCCACTCCCCCGCCCCCTCCGTCGGCGTCCCCTCCCCGACACGCCACGGCCCCCGCCGGTCACCCGACGGGGGCCGTGGGCCGATCATCGCATCGGCCTGAGGCTCAGGACAGAGCGCGTGACGGCGTCAGAACCCGCCACCGAAGTCGCCGCCACCCCCGAAGTCGCCGCCGCCGCCGAAGTCACCGCCGTCGAAGCCGCCACCGAAGTCGGAGGCGTTGAAGTCCGCACCGGAGAAGTCGCCGCCGTCGAAGCCGGCGCCCGCGTCGACGGGGCCGGCCGCGTACGCCGGGGTGGCCATCATCGAGCCGAGCATGGTGCCGACCAGCAGCCCGGGCAGCAGACCGCCGCCGCCGAAGCCGCCGAAGTAGCCGCCCGCCCAGGGGCCGTAGGCCGGGCCGGCGTTCCAGTACGGCTGCGGGCCGTGCTCGGTCGGGACGGTCCGGACCTCCGGGTCCAGGCCGGCCGCCAGCCGGTCCGCGTCGGCCTTGCAGACCGGGACGGAGCGGGCGGCGCCGCCCGCCGGGGACCACTCGGCGTCCAGCACGGACGGGCCGTGCCGCGGGTCGAAGAAGCACGGCGGCCGGCGCTCCGGCAGCGGGCGCTTGTCCCGCCGGGCCGCCAGGGTGGCCAGCGCGAACCGGCCGTCCTCCAGCGCCTCGGTCACCGGCTTCACGTCCTCCGGCCCCTTGGCCTCGTCCATCAGCCGCTTGGCCGTCTCGTACGAGTCCAGGGCGTGGGTGTAGTCGCCGCGCTGCACGTCGTCGGCGTCCGCGGCGGACGGCACGAAGTCGAGCCGGTCCAGCTCCTCGCCGTAGGCGGTGATGTCCTCGTCGACCACCTGGCGCAGCTGTGCCAGGTCGGCCCGGCGCTGCTCCTCCTTCTTCCGCTTGGCCCGGCGGAACAGCAGGAAGACGCCGGTGCCGGCGAGCGCCAGCAGGGCCAGCGGGACGACCACCGCGGCGGCGGAGACGCCGCCGCTGTCGCTGTTCACGCCGTGCCCCTTGATCTGCGGGGCGGCGGTGTCGACGAAGTCGTTCAGGGTGGCGTCGATGTTGCCGGGGTGGGAGCGGAAGGAGGCTCCGGCGATCCGCTCGGCGCTCGCGCTGGCCAGCGCGGCCTTGTCGGAGCGGGCCTGGAACTGGTCCCCGCGCCAGATCGCGTAGGTGCCGGTGATGCCGACCTTGGTGCGCAGGTCGTCGAAGACGGTCCTGGCGCCGTACGGGTCGGCGGCCGGGACGACCGCCACGAAGATCGGCTTGTCCGCCTTGCGGATCTTCGCGGTCAGGGCGTCGGCCTGGCTCTGGCCGAACCGGTCCGCCATCGCCGGGTCGACGTAGACCCGGCCCTGCTTGAGCGTGGCGGCCGCGTCGTCGAGACCGCCGGCCGCCGAGGCCGCCGGTGCCAGCAGGAGCAGCAGCCCGAGCAGCGCCGACACCAGCGCCACCGGCCCGACGCCCCGGGAACGTCGTCGTGCAAGGGTTCTCATGCCTCGACGCTACCCCGAACGGCCCCGGTGCAAGGCATACCGGCCGGGCGCCACCCGGCCGGGCACCCCCACCGTCCGCCGGGGTGCGTCCCCTTCTCCGGGATGATCTTGCGCCCCACCGCCCCTGAACCGGCCCCGGGGCGGGAACCCGGCCAACGGCCCGCGCGTACCTCCCGGCGGACAGCGGACCGGACCGGACGCCGGGCAGGGCGTGCCGACCGTACCCCTCGACCGGGCACACTGGTGGCCGTACCACCTCCTCATGACCATCTTTTGACCATCCCGCACCACCCCTCCTGATCGGAGCTCCGCGTGTTGATCGGCCTCGTCACCGCCGTGGCGGCCTCCGCCTGCTACGGCACCGGTTCGGTCCTGCAGGCCGTCGGCTCCCGGCGCTCCGCACGCGAGGAGGCCGCCCGGGGCGGAGCCTCCACCGGCACCACCGCGCACGGCGGGCCCAGCCTCGCCTCCACCGCCAAGGCGGCCGTGACCTGGGAGTTCATCCTCGGCACGGTGCTGGACTTCATCGGCTTCGGGCTCGGCGCGCTGGCCGCCCGGATGCTGCCGCTCTTCCTCTCCCAGACGATCATCAGCGCCAACCTGGTGATCACCGCAGTGCTCTCGATCAAGCTGCTCGGCATCCGGCTCAAGCAGCTGGAGTGGGCCTCGATCGGCGTGCTCTGCTCGGCGCTGGTGCTGCTCGCGGTCTCCGCCGGGCCGGAGGGCGGCCACCACGCCGCGATGGCCTTCCACTGGTGGCTGCTGGCGATCACCACCGTGCTGCTGGCCGGCGGCGGCCTGCTGGTGCGCCGGATGGGCGCCAACGGCGCGATCGTCGCCGGTCTGCTCTCCGGCCTCGGTTTCGGCGCGCTCGGCGTCGGCGTGCGCATCCTCAACGGCGTGGAGCCGTTCGACCTCGGCCGGCTGCTCTCCGACCCGGCCCTGTACGCGATCCTGGTCGGCGGCATCGGCGGCATGTACGTGCACACCGTGGCGCTGCAGATCGGCTCGGTGAACGGCGCCACCGCCGCCCTGGTGGTCGGCGAGACGGTGCTGCCCGGCGCGGTCGGCGTGATCTGGCTCGGCGACTCCTCCAAGGCCGGCCTCGGCTGGCTCGGTGTGCTCGGCTTCCTGATCGCGGTGGTCGCGGCGGTCGGCGTCGCCTACTTCGGCCAGGACACCCACGGCGGACAGCCCGAACCGGCCCCGGCCGAACCGGAGCTCGCCAAGAACTAGGTCCCGCGGGTCACCGCACCCGCGGTGCGCGCTGGCAGCGGGGGCAGAAGTAGCTGGAGCGGTTCATCCAGGCGGCCCGCCGCATGGCGGTGCCGCAGCGCCGGCAGGGCTCGTGCTCCCGCCCGTAGGCGTCCAGGTCGCGGGAGAAGTAGCCGCTCTCGCCGTTCACATTGACGTACAGGCTGTCGAAGCTGGTGCCGCCGACGGCCAGCGCCGCCGTCATCACGTCCCGGGCGTTGGCCAGCAGCAGCAGCGCCTGCGGCCGGGTCAGCGTCGCGGTCGGCCGGTCGTAGTGCAGCCGGGAGCGCCACAGCGCCTCGTCGGCGTAGATGTTGCCCACCCCACTGATCAGCGTCTGGTCCAGCAGCGCCCGCTTGACGGTGGTGCGCCGGGCGCGCAGCGACGCCGCGAAGGCGGCGTCGTCGAAGCGGGGGTCCAGCGGGTCGCGGGCGATGTGCGCGATGGAGAGCGGGGTGCCCTCCGGATCGCCGTCCTCGGCCTCCTCGACCGCGAGACCGCCGAAGGTCCGCTGGTCGACGAAACGCAGCTCGCGCCCGCCGTCGGTGAACCGCAGCCGCACCCGCAGGTGCGTCTCGTCCGGCACCGTCGGGTCCTGGACCAGCAGCTGGCCGCTCATCCCGAGGTGGCCGATCAGCGAGAAGCCTTCGCCCGCCCCGGACAGCGGCACCCAGAGGTACTTGCCGCGGCGCTGCGCCGCACCGAGGGTGGTGCCGGTGAGCCGGGCCGCGAAGTCCGCAGCACCGGCCGGCTGACGGCGCACCGCGCGCGGGTGCAGCACCTCGACGCCGGCGACGGTCCGCCCGGCGACCCAGTTCGCCAGACCGCGGCGGACGACCTCGACCTCGGGAAGTTCGGGCACGGGAACACGCCTCCAGCGGAACGGACTCGGCTCTGCAGGAGGAAGGCTACTGCGTGGTCAGGCGCTGTTCGGCAGGCGGTCGGCGTACTTCTCCCTGATCGCCCGCCAGGCGCTCTCCGCGGCCTTCTGCTCGGCTTCCTTCTTCGAGCGGCCGACGCCGCTGCCGAAGTCCTCGCCGGCCACCCGGGCCGCCGCGGTGAAGGTCTTCTCGTGGTCCGGACCGGACTCCTCGACCACGTACTCCGGCACTCCGATGCCCACCGAGGCGGTGAGCTCCTGGAGGCTGGTCTTCCAGTCCAGGCCGGCGCCCAGCTGAGAGGATTCCTCGATCAGCGGGTCGAACAGCCGGTGGACGAACTCGGTGGCGGCGTCCAGACCCCGGTCCAGGTAGACGGCCCCGATGACCGCCTCGACCGTGTCGGCGAGGATCGACGACTTGTCGCGGCCGCCGGTGCCCTCCTCGCCCTTGCCGAGCCGGATGAACGCGCCCAGTTCCAGGCCGCGGCCGACGTCGGCGAGCGCGCGCGAGTTGACCACCGCGGCGCGCAGCTTGGCGAGCGTGCCCTCCGGGACGTCCGGGTGGACGCGGTAGAGGGTGTCGGTCACCACCAGGCCCAGCACCGAGTCGCCGAGGAACTCCAGGCGCTCGTTGGTGGGCAGGCCACCGTTCTCGTACGCGTACGAGCGGTGGGTCAGGGCACGTACCAGAAGGGCGCGCTCGAGCGTGTACCCGAGGCGCCCTTCCAGGACGTCGTATTCGGTCGAAGCCGGCCCGCCGGCCCTGCCACCGCCCGAAGGAGTCTTCGGAGCCGTGGTCGCCTTGCGGGAGGAGTTACCGTCCGACATCGATCCGTGCACCCCGCCGATCAGACCGAGAGGACCTGGCGGCGGTTGTACGTGCCGCAGCTCGGGCACGCGATGTGCGAGAGCTTCGGCTCGTGGCAGCGGTCGCACGCCACGAGGGCCGGGGCAACGGCCTTCCAGTTGGACCGGCGGTGGCGCGTGTTGCTGCGCGACATCTTCCGCTTCGGAACAGCCACGGCTACTTCTCCTGGTTCTCGGCGAGACCCTCACGGGTGTCGCTGTTCTTGATTCCGTCACCCTCGTCGCCGTGGGCGGCGGAGAGTCCCTGCAGAGCCGCCCACCGGGGGTCGGCGGCGTCGTGGTGGTGCGCCGGGTCGTCGCTCAGGCGCGCTCCGCATTCGGAGCACAGGCCCAGGCAGTCTTCCTGGCACACCGGCTGCAGCGGCAGTGCGAGCACCACCGCGTCACGCAGCACCGGCTGGAGGTCGAAGTAATCGCCCTCCAGGCGGTAAGTCTCTTCCTCCGAGTCCTCTTCGAGGTCCTCGGCCCCGGCGGTCCGGGCGCGGTGGCGCTCGTCGGACTCCGGGTAGTAGTACAGCTCCTGGAAGTCCACGTCGAGGTCGGACTCGACCGGCTCCAGGCACCGGACGCACTCGCCCTCGACCCGGGTCTCGGCGGTGCCGGTGACCAGCACGCCCTCGACCACGGACTCCAGGCGGAGTTCCAGCGTGATCTCGCTCTTCTCCGGGACACCGATCACATCGATGATCCCCAGGCCCTCGGGGGCCTCCAGGGTCCGGGTCACCCTGCGCAGCGCACCCGGACGACGGCCCAGCTCGTGCGTGTCGAACACGAGGGGGTCGCGGTGGTCGAGGCGGTTCAAGGTGTCCTGACTTCCTGAGGGGTTCCGGTGCGCGGCGCTGCTCGTCGGGGGATGCGCGGGCAGACCGACGGCCCGACACGGAGAGGCCGGAGTGGTCAGACTACCCGAGTCTCCCGCCAGGCCCAACTTCGTGCCCGCGCCCTACCGGCCGCCGAGCTCCCGCAGCCGGGTCATGTCGATCATGCTGGTGTCGAAGAAGCTGGTCTCGTCCAGCCCGGCCTGGGTCTGCTGCGGCACGGGCGCGGGCGGGTTGGCGGGCTGCTGCGGGTAGCCGTAGCCGGCGTTGTACTGCTGCTGGTCCTGGTAGCCCTGCTGCTGGGGCGGGTAGCCGTAGCCGCCGCCCTGCCGGCCGTCGTCGTACCCGGGCTGCTGCCCGTGCTGCTGGCCCTGCTGCTGCTGGTAGGCGTACTGGGCGCCGTACGGGTCCGCGGCCTGGCCACCGGCCGGGTCGTAGCCGCCGCCGTACACCTCGGCGTACTGGGCGCCGCCCTGCTGCGCGGCCGCGTACTGGTCCGCGCCGGGCGCCTGCCAGCCGGCCGCGGCCGGGTTCTGCTCCGGCCAGGTCTGCTGCTGCGGCACCTCCTCCCGGTACCAGGCCAGCTCGGTGCCGTCCGCGTCCCCGGCGAAGCCCGCCGCGACCGCCTCGGCCCGCTCCTTGGCCTGCTGCGCCTCGTCGGCGGCGGCCAGGTAGGCGCCGAGCTCGTCGATCGGCCGCTTGCCGGTCAGCTTGTCGCGGCCCTTGCCGACCGCCTCCAGGGTCGCGCTGAGCACGTTCTCCAGGGTGGCGAGCTTCACATCGACGTACTCGTCGACCTCGGGGCTGGGGCTGATCCGCTGCGGCTGGAACTCCTCGCCGTCGGTCTCGCCCTCGTACTCGGTCTCGAAGACGCTCGTGTCACCGCGCAGCTTGGTGCGGCCGCGGCCGACGGCGCCGAGCGTCTTGGTCAGCACGACCTCGAAGTTGGCGAGCTTGCTGTCCACGTAGTCGTCGGCCTCGGCGCGCTTGGTCTCGATCTCGGCGCGGGCCTCGGCGAGGATCCGGTCGGCCTCGGCCTGGGCGCGGCGGACCACCTCGGTGTCGGAGATCAGCGAGCCGCGCTCGGAGTGCGCGCCCTGGATGATCCGGTCGGCCTCGGCCTGGGCGTCCGCGACCACCGATTCGTGGTCGGCCATCACCGACTGGGCCTGGGCCAGCTCGGCGGGCAGGGCCGCCCGGAGGTCCTGGAGCAGGGTGATCAGCTCGGCACGGTTCACCACGCAGGAGGCCGACATGGGCATCGAGCGGGCGTTCTCGACGGCCGCCACGATCTCGTCGACCTTGTTCTGCACGTCCACGGGGCTTCGTCTTTCCGTGTGCCGCCGAGGTCCGGCGGAGGCAGCGCCCGGCGCGGTGGACGTCACCGCAGGGGCAGGAATACAGACTGTACGGCCACTGCCGGGCGAGGTCACAACGCCTGCGCGCGGCCGCCTTTCCACCCCTCGGGCAAACCGTGACGAACCAGCAGAAACGGACGTCCGGTCATCCCGGGTTCACTGCTGGGCGCTCCGCTCGGCGATCCGCTCGACCAGCCGGTGGTGCACCGTCTCCGGCAGCAGGTGCGAGACGTCGCCACCGTACGAGGCGACCTCCTTGACCAGCGTCGAGGAGAGGAAGCTGTACGTCGGCGAGGTCGGCACGAAGAGGGTGTCGACGCCGCTCAGGCCGTGGTTCATCTGGGCCATCTGCAGCTCGTAGTCGAAGTCGCTGACCGCGCGCAGGCCCTTGATGATCGCCGGGATGCCCCGGTCGCGGCAGAAGTCCACCAGCAGGCCGAGGTGCGACTCGACGACCACGTTGCCGTACTGGGCGGTGGTCTCCTCGATCAGCTCGATCCGCTCCTCGACCGTGAACATGCCCTGCTTGTTGCGGTTGATCAGCACCGCGACGTGCAGCACGTCGTACAGCTTCGAGGCCCGCTCGATGATGTCGAGGTGACCGTTGGTGATCGGGTCGAAGGACCCGGGGCATACGGCGCGGCGCATGGCGTGTGTGCTCCCTCGTGGGGTGACGGGAATCCGGCGGGCCCGGGCCCGCTAGGGGTGGTGGCGGGTCTCGGCGGCGGCGCGACCGTACCAGAGCGTGCCCTCGCCGTAGCGGCGGGAGCGCAGCGTCTCGAAGCCCTCCGGCCACTCGAACGCGCCGCCGCGGGTGCTGCGCTCCACGGTGACGAGTGCGTCCTCCGCGAGCCAGCCCCCAGCCGACAGTGTGATCAGCATCTCGCGCACCTCGTCGTCGGTGACGACGTACGGCGGGTCGAGGAAGACCAGGTCGTACGGGGCCTCCGGGGCGGGTCCGGCGATCACCTTCTCGGCCCTGGCCGCCTTCACCAGCGCACCCGGCAGGCCGATCGTCCGGACGTTCTCCCGGATCACCCGGGCCGCCTGGGCGTCCGCCTCGACCAGCAGCACGTGCTCGGCGCCGCGCGACAGCGCCTCCAGGCCGACCGCGCCCGATCCGCCGAACAGGTCCAGCATCCGCGCCCCGTGCAGGGGCGCTCCGCGCAGCGCCTCCAGGGTGGAGAACATCGCCTCGCGGGCCTTGTCGGAGGTCGGGCGGGTGCCCCGGCCGGGCGGTACGGCCAGCCGGCGGCCCCCGGCCGCCCCGGCGATCACGCGGGTCATGGTGGTGGGAGGTCCTTTCGTCGCTGCCCGACCACGCTATACGGCCGTGGCCCCCGCCGGTCCGCCCGGCGGGGGCCACGCTCACGCACTCAGGTGATCAGCTCGCCTCGGAACCGGCCGTCCGGGCCGGCACGGCCGCGCCGAGCAGCGACGGCGAGGCGTAGCGGGACCAGGACAGGCAGCCGTCGGGCGGGCAGTA
This sequence comes from Kitasatospora sp. NPDC057595, assembly GCF_042800875.1. Classification (NCBI taxonomy): domain Bacteria; kingdom Bacillati; phylum Actinomycetota; class Actinomycetes; order Kitasatosporales; family Streptomycetaceae; genus Kitasatospora; species Kitasatospora sp. NPDC057595. The sequence goes on from NZ_JBHVGL010000027.1 coordinate 73,840, forward strand.
CTCGGGGCGGCGCGGGTCGTGGCCGAGCTCGCGCAGCTTGGTGCGGACGGAGTCGGGCGTGCGGCCGAAGCGGGCGGCGATCCGGGCGACGGTCTCGCTCTCGTGGAAGCGCCGGACCAGCTCCTCCTCGTGCTGCGGCACCCAGGGGGCGCCGTGGCCGGGGTAGAGCTCGCGCAGCACGTCGCGGTCGGGGATGGGCTCGGAGACGTCGGCGACGATCGCCAGCGCCCGGAGCGCGCGGTTGAGCGCGATCCGCAGCGAGGCGACGTCCTCCACCGGCAGCCGCAGCTTGCCGGAGGCGAGCGGGGCGGCGGCGGCCCCCTCGCGCCAGCCGGTGAGGGTGAGGGTGACCTCGCGGTCGTCGTCGCTGGCGAGTTCGATCCGGAAGACCTTGTCGCCCAGCGGGAGCTCGTTGAGATGACGGAATGCCATGGCTAAACCCCCAAGTGTCGTGCCAGGAACGCACCTTGGGGGTGCGCCCTGAACACCTTCATTCTCTCGTGGGGGTCTGACAATCGGGCCCGGCCGAAGGGCTCCTCAGCCCTTCTCCATGTAGGCCGCGCGGTCCTCGTCGAGCAGGCTCTCCAGGACGGTGCGCAGGTCCGGGTGGGCGGCGAGGTCCGGGTCCTCGGCGACCAGCCGGGTGGCCTCGGCGCGGGCGGTGACGATGACCTCCTCGTCCTCCAGCACCGAGAGCACCTTGAGCGAGGACTTCACACCGGACTGCGCCTGGCCCAGCACATCGCCCTCGCGGCGCTGTTCGAGGTCGATCCGGGACAGCTGGAAGCCGTCCAGGGTGCCCGCCACCGCGTCCAGCCGGGCGCGGGCGGCGCTGGCCGCCGGCATGTCGGTGACCAGCAGGCAGAGTCCGGGGGCGGAGCCGCGGCCGACCCGGCCGCGCAGCTGGTGCAGCTGGGAGACGCCGAACCGGTCCGCGTCCATGATCACCATCGCGGTGGAGTTGGGGACGTTGACGCCGACCTCGATCACCGTGGTGGCGACCAGCACGTCCACCTGGCCGGCCGCGAACCGGCGCATCACCTCGTCCTTGGCCTCCGGGGCGAGCCGCCCGTGCAGGATCTCCACCCGCAGCCCGGCCAGCGGGCCGCCGGTCAGCCGGGCGGCGGTCTCCACGACCGACAGCGGGGGCCGCCGGTCGCCCTCGGCCGCGGCGCCCTCGTCGGGCGCGTCGTCCAGCAGCTCCTCCAGGTCCTCGGCCCGGCGCCCGCGCTTCGCGCCCTTGCCGCCCTTCGGCCCGTCGGGCTCCTCGTCGCCGATCCGCGGGCAGACCACGTACGCCTGGTGGCCCTTGGACACCTCCTCGCGGACCCGCTCCCAGGCGCGGGTCAGGAAGTTGGGCTTCTCGACGGCCGGCACCACATGGGTGGAGATCGGCGAGCGGCCGGCCGGCAGCTGGTCCAGGACGGAGGTCTCCAGGTCCCCGAAGACGGTCATCGCGACCGTGCGCGGGATCGGGGTGGCCGTCATCACCAGCAGGTGCGGCGGCTGCTCGCCCTTGGCGCGCAGCGCGTCCCGCTGCTCGACGCCGAAGCGGTGCTGCTCGTCGACCACCACCAGGCCGAGGTCCTGGAACTGCACCTTGTCCTCGATCAGCGCGTGGGTGCCGATCGCGATGCCGGCGTCCCCGCAGGCCATGTCGAGCAGCGCCTGGCGCCGGGCCGGGACGCCCATCGACCCGGTGAGCAGCACCACCCGGGTGCCCAGGTCGGACCCGCCGAGCAGGCCGCCCTCGGCGAGGTCGCCCATCATCTCGACGACGGAGCGGTGGTGCTGCTGGGCGAGCACCTCGGTGGGCGCCAGCAGCACCGCCTGCCCGCCGGCGTCGACCACGGCGAGCATGGCGCGCAGCGCCACCATGGTCTTGCCGGAGCCGACCTCGCCCTGCAGCAGGCGGTGCATCGGGTGGTCGCTCGCGAGGTCGGCGGCGATCTCGGCGGCCACCTTCCGCTGGCCCTCGGTCAGGGTGAACGGCAACCGGGCGTCGAAGGCGTCCAGCAGGCCGTCCGGACGCGCCTCGCGCGGCTTGGCGGGCAGCGCGGAGTCGGCGGCCCGGCGCTGGGCGAGGGCCACCTGCAGGACGAACGCCTCGTCCCAGCGCAGCCGTTCCTGGGCGCGTTCACGGTCGGCCTGGTGGCGCGGCCGGTGGATCAGTTCGAGTGCCTCGGGCAGCCCGATCAGCCCGTGCCGCTCGCGCAGTTCGGCGGGCAGCGGCTCGCCGACGTCGGACAGGTGCTTGGTGAGCGCCGTCTCCACGCAGAGCGAGAGCTTCCAGCTGGGCATCTGGGCGCTGGCCGGGTAGACCGGGATCAGCCGTCCGGCGAACTGCGCCGCGGCGTTGTCGCCGTCCGCCTCGTCGAGCAGCTGGTAGTCGGGCGAGGCCAGTTGGCGGGCCCGGTTGAACACCCCGACCTTGCCCGCGAACAGGCCCTGCGTCCCGGGCCGCAGCTCCTTCTGCCGCCAGCCCTGGTTGAAGAAGACCAGCGAGAGCCGGCTGCGGCCGTCGGTGACCACCACCTCCAGGCGGTCGCCCTTGCGGCCGCGGAAGGGGATCAGGGTGACCTTCTCGATCCGGGCCAGCACGGTGACGTGCTCGTCGATCTCCAGCTCGTCCAGACTGGTGAGCTGGCCGCGTTCGACGTACCGGCGCGGATAGTGGTGCAGCAGGTCCCCGACCGTGCGCAGCTTGAGGCTGTCGGCGAGCACCTTGGCGGTCCGGTCGCCGACGAGCTTGGTCAGTGGTTCATCGAGAGCGCCCATCAGGCCCCTGTTTACACCACCGGACCGACAATCCGGGCGCTCACTCCACGCCGATCAGCAGCGGCGCCGACTCCTGGCCGCCGTGGAAGACCACCGCGTCCACCTCGGGCCGGCTGTGCCGGGCATGGGCGACGAGGTCCTCGGCGAGGCCCTCGGGGGCGCCCTCGCCGAGGACCAGGGTGACCAGTTCGCCGCCCCCGCCGAGCATCCGGTCCAGCACGCTCGCGCCGACCTCGGCGAGGCCGGCACCGATCACCGCGACGTCCCCGTCGATCAGGCCGAGCACGTCGCCGGCCTGGCAGACCCCGGCCATGGTCCAGGACTCGCCCTCGGCGACGGCCAGTTCGGCGTACCGGGTGGCTCCGGCCGCGGAGGTCATGGCGACCACGTCCTCGTCGAAGCGCCGCCCGGCCTCGTGCACGGCGAGCGCGGCCAGGCCCTGGACCGGCGAGCGGGTGGGCAGCACGGCGATCCGCACGCCCTCCTCGCGCAGCTGGTCGGCGGCGGCCCCGGCGGCGGCCCGCAGTTCGGGGTCGTTGAGCAGCAGCACCACCTCGCGGGCGGCGGCCCGGCGCACCGCGGCGGCGAGCTCGGCGCTGGCCGGCGGACGGCCGGGCTCGGCGTGCAGGACGACCCCGCCGGCCTGTTCGCAGAGTTCGGCGAGGCCCGCGCCGGAGACCACCGAGAGCACCGCCCGGGCCGGCCGCTCGGGCTCGCCGCGGTCGGCGGCGGCGCCGGAGCGGGCGGCCGCCTCGGCGAAGTGGGTGATCCGGATCTGGTGCGGGCGCCCGGCCTCGACCCCGGCCTCCACCGCGGCGCCCGCGTCGTCGACGTGGACATGCACGTTCCACAGACCGTCGCCGCCGCCGACCACCAGCGAGTCGCCGAGTTCGCCGAGCCGCGTCCGCAGCACCGGCAGCGCCTCGTCGGGTGCGTCCAGCAGGTAGATCACCTCGAACGCGGGGTGCCCGGGGCCGGGCGGGCGCACGTGCGCCTCGCAGCTCGCCACGGACCGGACGTCGCCCCGCAGCGCGACCGGCCCCATCGGCTGGTGGCCGGCCACCGCGTCGGCGAGCGCCCCGAGGACGGCGACCAGACCGCGGCCGCCGGCGTCCACCACCCCGTTCTCGGCGAGCACGGCGAGCTGCCGGGGGGTCTGCCGCAGTGCGTCGCGGGCGGCCCGGTGGGCGGCCTCGGCGACCTGCCCCAGCCCGTCGCCGGCCCGGCCGGCCTCCCGGGCGGCGATCCTGGCGACGGTCAGCAGGGTGCCCTCGACCGGTTCGGCGACGGCCTGGTAGGCGGCGTCGGCGGCCCGCTGGAGGGCGGCCCGCAGCTGGTCGGCGCCGCCGCCGTCGGCGAGCCTCTCGGCGGCGCCGCGCAGCCACTGGGCGAGGATCACCCCGGAGTTGCCGCGGGCGCCGACCAGGGCGCCGCGGGCCATCGCCCGGGCGGTCTCGGCCAGGCCGGGCGCCGGACCGGGGCCCGGGTCGGCGAAACGGCTCTCCACCTCGGCGGCCGCCGACTCCACGGTCAGGTACAGGTTGGTGCCGGTGTCGCCGTCCGGGACGGGGTAGACGTTGAGTGCGTCGATCTCCTCGCGGGCCTGGCCGAGCGCGCGCAGCGCCAGTTGGCACCAGCTGCGCACGGCCGGGGCGTCGAGCGTGTGCAGCACCAGGTCTCCTCCGGAGATGGGACGCCGTGACGGCCTGAGGGGCGGCAACACCTTCAGGCGGTGGCGAGGGGTCGTAACGGCAGGTTATCGGGGGCGGGGAGGCGGCGGCGGACACGGCGACCGGAGCGATCACCTGGCCGGTCATGGTAGTTTCGTTGAACGGAAGCAAGCGTTGTATGCTCTTCCGGTTGCCTGGAACAGGTCCAGGCTCACCCCTTGGTCCGGTTCGGTTCACGTGAGTGCTCCGCTGGTCTGGCGGGGTTGTCTCATGTAAATGATCTGAAGTCTTGGAGTGACTCCTGTGGCTGCCAACTGCGACGTCTGCGGCAAGGGGCCGGGCTTCGGCAACAGCATCTCCCACTCGCACCGCCGTACCCCCCGTCGCTGGAACCCCAACATCCAGACGGTGCGCGCTGTGGTTGGGCGGACGCCGAAGCGGCTCAACGTCTGCACCTCGTGCATCAAGGCCGGTAAGGTCTCGCGCTGACGCGCAGACCGGTATGCCGGTCCTCCAGTGAGTCGGTTCATCCTCGGGTGAACCGGCTTTCTGTTGTTCCGGCATGCGACCGACCCGATGTGGGCGGGCCCTCGGGCCCGCCCACAGGCGTTTTCCGGCGCCTCAGCGCCAGCGCCAGGCGTGGTCGACCGGTCCGATGCCGGCGCCGAGCGCGAAGCCGCCGGCGATCGCGCCGGTGATGTACTCCTTCGCCGAGGCCACCGCCTCGGGCAGCGCCTCGCCCTTGGCCAGGCCGGCGGCGATCGCGCTGGCCAGGGTGCAGCCGGTGCCGTGGGTGTGCCGGTTGTCGTAGCGCGGCGCCCGGTACCAGTGCTCCTCGCCGGCCCCGCCGTACAGCAGGTCGGCCGCCTCGCCGGACAGGTGCCCGCCCTTGACCAGCACCCAGCGCGGCCCGAGGTCGAGCAGCGCCTTCGCGGCGTCCAGCATCTGCGCCTCGTCCTCGACCACCCGGCCGGTGAGCTGCGTCACCTCGTGCAGGTTGGGCGTGGCGAGGGTGGCGACCGGGAGCAGCCTCTCCCGGACGGTGGCGACGGCCTCGGCGGCGAGCAGCGCGTCACCGTGCTTGGAGACGCCGACCGGGTCGACGACGACCGGGGCGCCGACCCCGGCCAGCAGCTCGGAGACGGTCTCGACCAGCTCGATCGAGGCGAGCATGCCGGTCTTCACGGCCTGGACGCCGATGTCGTCGACCACGCTGCGGAACTGGGCGCGGACGGCCTCGGCGGGCAGCTCCCAGTAACCCTGGACGCCGAGCGAGTTCTGCGCGGTCACGGCGGTGATCACGCTCATGCCGTGCACGCCGAGGGCGAGCATCGCCTTGAGGTCGGCCTGGATGCCGGCGCCGCCGCCGGAGTCCGAGCCGGCGACCGTGAGAACGCGGGGAGGTGCGGTGGAAGACATGCGCCCAACCTACGCGGTCACAGCACCGCCTCGGACTCCACCCAGTGGTCCTCGGGGACGGTCTTGAGCACGGTCACCGCGTCGGCGATCGGCACCATCCGGATGTCGTTGCGTCGCAGCGCGGTGAAGTGGCCGAACTCGCCCCGGTGGACGGCCTCCACGGCGTGCCAGCCGAACCGGGTGGCGAGCACCCGGTCCCGGGCGGTGGGGGTGCCGCCGCGCTGGACGTGGCCGAGGATGACCGGGCGGGCCTCCTTGCCGAGCAGGTTCTCCAGCTCGTGGGCGAGGCGGTTGCCGATCCCGCCGAAGGTCCGGTGCCCGAACCGGTCCACCTCGCCGTGGTCGAAGCGCATGGTGCCGGGCATCGGGGAGGCCCCCTCGGCGACGGCGATGATGGCGAACTTCTTGCCGCGGGCGAACCGGTCCTCGACCATCCGGGCCACCGCCTCGATGTCGAACGGCTTCTCCGGGATCAGGATGCCGTGCGCGCCGCCCGCCATGCCGGCCGTGAGGGTGATCCAGCCGGTGTGACGGCCCATCAATTCCACCACCATGACGCGCTGGTGGGACTCGGCGGTGGTCTTGAGCCGGTCGATCGCCTCGGTGGCGACGTGCACCGCGGTGTCGAAGCCGAAGGTGACGTCGGTGGCGTCGATGTCGTTGTCGATGGTCTTCGGGACGCCGACCACCGGCAGTCCGGCCTCGCTGAACATCCGGGCGGCGGTGAGGGTGCCCTCGCCGCCGATGGCGATCAGCGCGTCGATGCCGATGTCCCGCGCGAGGGTCTTGGCGTTCTCCACCGCCCACTGGATCCGCTCGCGCTGCACCCGGGCCGAGCCGAGGATGGTGCCGCCGAGGGTGAGCAGGCCGGTGACGTCGTCGTGCGAAACAGGGCGGGTGCGGCCCTCGATGAGGCCGAGGAAGCCGTCCTCGATGCCGACGATCTCGTCGCCGTGCACATCGGTGCCCCGGTGCACCACGGAACGGATCACCGCGTTCAGGCCGGGGCAGTCGCCGCCGCTGGTCAGGACTCCGATTCGCATGGTGGTGGACTCTCCCGCTCGAAGTGGTTCAGACCATAATGGTCCAGACCACCCGCGTGAAGAAAGGGCGGCCGGGCCGTGGGCCAAGCCTACGCACTCACCGGCCGGGCGGCCGCCAGCCACCGCCCGGCGCGGGCCGGTTGTCACTCCGCGAAGTGGTCCCAGCCGCCGACCCGGTCCCAGGCCTCGCCGTCCACCGTCACCCGGCCGCCGCGGGCCGCCCGCGCCCGGCCGACGACCTCGCCCACCACCCGCCAGCGGGCGGGCAGTTGGACCCCGCGCGGGAAGGTCGCGACGATCGCGTGGTCCTCGCCGCCGGACAGCACCCAGACCAGCGGGTCGACCCCGACCGCCTGGCCGATGTCCGCCATCTGCGCCGGCACGTCGAAGTCGGCCGCCCGCAGGTCGATGTCCACCCCGCTCGCCCCGGCCACGTGCCCGAGGTCGGCGACCAGCCCGTCACTCACGTCGATCATCGAGGTGGCGCCCAGCCCCGCCCCGGCCGGGCCCGCGTGGTACGGCGGCTCCGGACGGCGGTGCGCCTCGACGAAGGCCCGCGGCGAGCGGAAGCCGCGCTGCAGCACCGTCAGGCCGGCCGCCGACCAGCCGAGCCAGCCGGTGACCGCGACCACATCACCCACCTGGGCACCGGCGCGCGTCACCGGCGCGCGCCCCTGGAGGTCCCCGAGCGCCGTGATGGCCAGCGTGATGGTGTCCCCGCGCACCACGTCCCCGCCGACCACCGTCGCTCCGGCCACCTGGCACTCGTCCCGCAGCCCGTCCATCAGCTCGGTGGCCCAGGTGGTCGGCAGGTCCGCCGGCGCGACCAGGCCCAGCAGCAGCGCGGTCGGCACCGCGCCCATCGCGGCCACGTCGGCGAGGTTCTGCGCGGCCGCCTTGCGGCCCACGTCGTAGGCGGTGGACCAGTCCCGGCGGAAGTGCCGGTTCTCGATCAGCACGTCCGTGGTGGCCACCACGCGGCCGTCCGGGGCCTTCACCACGGCCGCGTCGTCACCCGGGCCGAGGTCGACCGCGTCGGTGAGCGGTACCCGGGCGGTCAGCTCCCTGATGAGTCCGAACTCGCCGAGCTCGCCCACGGTCCCCTGCATCTGCCGTCCTCTCGGTTGCGCCCGGCCGGGCGCGTACGTCCTGCGGTCACGCCGCCTCCGCGCGCAGCGTACGCCCTTCGGGGGCGCACGGGTCTCCCCTCCCCGGCCCGCCGGGAGGTAGCGTGGTGATCAGTCTGCCGTGACCCCGTTCCCCCACCCCGCGCCCCACCGGGCGATCACGGCGGTGATCCCCGAACCCAGCCGCCGGGAGGTCCCCGTGGTACAGGCCTACATCCTGATTCAGACCGAGGTCGGCAAGGCCAGCGCCGTTGCCGAGTCCATCTCCAAGATCCCCGGAGTCATCCAGGCCGAGGACGTCACCGGCCCGTACGACGTGATCGTCCGGGCCGAGGCGGACACGGTGGACGACCTCGGTCGTCTGGTGGTCGCGAAGGTCCAGCAGATCGAGGGCATCACCCGAACCCTCACCTGTCCCGTCGTCCATCTGTAAGACGCGCTTACCATCGGCGGGTGACCCGACAACTCCGAGCCCCCCGCTTCCTCGCGGCACTGCCGGCCCCCGTCCGGTGGCTGGCGGTGCCGACCGCGCTCGCCTGCACGGTCGTGGTGCTGATCGGCAGCTGGAGCGCGCCCGTCGAACCCAAGGTCGAGACGCCCGAGCCCCGGGGCAAGGCCGCTCAGTACTGCCGGGCCCTCGCCGCCGCCCTGCCGCAGGAACTCCTCGGCCACGCCCGCAAGGACCCGGACCCGGCCTCCCCGTACGTCGCCGCCTGGGCCGCCTCGCCGCGGATCGTGCTGCGCTGCGGCGTGCCGCACCCCGAGGGGCTGGTCGACGAGAAGCAGGCGGAGATCTCGCCGACCGTCAACGACGTCACCTGGTGGCCGGAGCAGCTCTCCGACGGCGGCTACCGGTTCACCGCCACCCAGCGCGCCGCCTTCGTCGAGGTGACCGTCCCCGGCGGGGCCGCCGCCAACCCGCTGGACGCCGCCGCCGCGCTCTCCGACGTGGTCAAGGCCAACATCCCCTGACCGCGCCCCGACGCACGCGCAGGGCGGTCCCGGGGCTCCGGGGCCGCCCTGCGTCCGTCCGCGCGCGGTTACCGCAGGCCGGTCGGGCGGCGCAGCGCCGCCCGCAGCAGCCGGTCGATCAGCTCCGGGTACGACAGCCCGCTGGCCTCCCACATCTTCGGGAAGGCCGAGATCGGGGTGAAGCCGGGCATGGTGTTGACCTCGTTGACCATCCAGCCGCCGTCGTCCAGCAGGAAGAAGTCGACCCGGGCCAGGCCCTCGCAGCCGAGCGCCTCGAAGGCGGCGATCGCCTGCCGGCGGATCTCGGCGGTCTCCTCGGCGGAGAGCTCGGCCGGGATCCGGACCTCGGAGGAGTCGATGTACTTGGCCTCGAAGTCGTAGAACTCGTAGTCGCCGCCGACCAGGATCTCGGCCGGGACGCTGGCCCGCGGGCCGTCCTCGAACTCCAGCACCGCGCACTCGATCTCGCGGCCGGACACACCGGCCTCGATGATCAGCTTGGGGTCGTGCCGGCGGGCCTCCTCGATCGCGGCGTCGAGGTCGGAGAGGTCCTTGACCTTGGTGATGCCCATGCTGGAGCCGGCCCGGCAGGGCTTCACGAACAGCGGCAGGCCCAGCACCGAGGCGCGCTCGCGGACGGCGGCGCGGCCCTCCTCGCTCTCCCACTCGCGCGGCCGGACCACGGTGTACCGCCCGACGCCCAGGCCGTGCGAGGCCAGCAGGCGCTTGGTGAACTCCTTGTCCATGCCCGCGGCGCTGGCGAGCACGCCGTTGCCGACGTAGGGCACCCCGGAGAGCTCCAACAGGCCCTGCAGGGTGCCGTCCTCGCCCCACGGCCCGTGCAGCAGCGGGAAGACCACGTCCACCTCGCCGAGCACCTTGGGCGCGGAGCCGGGCTCGCTCCAGACCACCTCGCGGCTGCCGGGGCCGACCGGCAGCGCGACCTGGCCCTCGGTGGACTCGGCGACGTGGTCGACGTCCGGCAGCCGGCCGTCGGTGATGGCCATCCGGGCCGGCTCGTCGCTGACCAGCGCCCAGCGGCCCTCGTGGGTGATGCCGATCGGCAGCACCTCGTACTTGTCGCGGTCGATCGCCTTCAGCACGCTGCCCGCGGTCGAGACCGAGATGGCGTGCTCGGAGCTGCGGCCGCCGAACACGACGGCGACCCGCGGCTTCGCGGACGGGTTCTGGGAGGTCTGTTCGATGCTCATATCGCGACCGAGAGTACCCCGAGGCCCGTGACCTCCTCGCGACCGACCCGAGACGGACCCTGACCCGAGACGGGCCCTAGCGCCGCTCGGGCTTGGCCGAGCGGGACATCAGCGCCCGCAGCGCCTCCTGGGTGGGCCGGCCGTGGTGGACGACGTCCACCACCGCCTCGACGATCGGCATGTCGACGCCGTTGCGCCGGGCCAGGTCGAGCACCGACTCGCAGGACTTGACGCCCTCGGCGGTCTGCCGGGTGGCCGCGATGGTCTCGGCGAGCGACATGCCACGGCCCAGGTTGGTGCCGAAGGTGTGGTTGCGGGAGAGCGGCGAGGAGCAGGTCGCCACCAGGTCGCCCATGCCCGCCAGCCCGGCGAAGGTGTGCGGGTCCGCGCCCAGCACCAGCCCCAGCCGGGTGGTCTCGGCGAGCCCGCGGGTCATCAGCGTCGCCTTGGTGTTGTCGCCCAGCCCCATGCCGTCGGCCATGCCGACCGCCAGGCCGATCACGTTCTTGACCGCGCCGCCGAGCTCGCAGCCGATCACGTCGGTATTGGTGTACGGCCGGAAGTACGGCGTGTGGCAGGCCGCCTGGAACCGCTTGGCGACCGCCTCGTCGGTGCAGGCGACCACACTGGCGGCCGGCTGCCGGTTGGCGATCTCCGGGGCCAGGTTCGGCCCGCTGACCACGGCGATCCGCTCCGGACCGACTCCGGCGACCTCGGCGACGACCTCGCTCATCCGCTTGACGGTGCCGAGTTCGATGCCCTTCATCAGGCTGACCAGGACGGTCTGGGGCTCCAGCAGCGGCGCCCAGGCGGCCAGGTTCGCGCGCAGCGTCTGCGAGGGCACCGCCAGCACCGCGAAGTCCGCCCCGGCCAGCGCCTCGGCGGGGTCGGTGGTGGCCCGGACCGAGTCCGCGAGCCGCAGACCGGGCAGGTAGTCCGGGTTGGCGTGGGTGGCGTTGATGGCGTCCACCAGCTCCTGGCGGCGGCCCCAGAGGGCCACCTCGCAGCCGGCGTCGGCGAGGATCATCGCGAACGCGGTGCCCCAGGAGCCGGTGCCGAACACGGCGCAGCGGGTCACTTCACGCCCTCCTCGTTCTCGTCGGTGCCCCGGGCCCGGTCGGGCCGCCGGGCCGCCGCGGCGGCGGCCCGCTTCCGGGCGGCCTCCCGCATGTCGTACCGCTCGGCGGGCGGTTCCTCGCCGCGGATGTCGGCGAGCACGGCGGTGATCGCCGCCATGATGTCCTCGGTGGCGTCCCTGAGCACCTGGGCGGTCAGCTCCTGCCCCTGGTACCTGCTGAGGTCGACGGCCGGTCCGGCCGCCACCGTCACCCGGTGCCGCGGGAAGAGGTTGAACTTGCCCTTGCCCGAACCGCCCCTGCCGTACGGCGGGATGATCTCGTGGGCGCCCCAGTGGGCGACCGGGATGACCGGCGCGCCGGTCATCAGCGCCACCCGGGCGACGCCGCTCTTGCCGGTCATCGGCCACAGGTCCGGGTCCCGGGTGAGCGTGCCCTCCGGGTAGAACTGCACGCACTGGCCCCGGTCGACGGCCTCGATGGCGGCCCGGAACGCCTGCGCCGCGTCGGTCGACTCGCGGAACACCGGGATCTGGCCGGTCTTGCGGAGCATGAACCCGATGAACGGGACCGAGAACAGCGAGGACTTGCCCAGGATCCGCGGCGGCCGCCCGCTGTTGTACTGCCAGTGCGCGTACACCACGGGGTCGATGATCGAGTTGTGGTTGACCGCGGCGATGAAGCCGCCCTCCTTCGGGAGGTGCTCCCAGCCCCGCCAGTCCGGCTTGACCAGGGCGGTCGTCACCGGCTTCACCAGCACGGCCGCGAAGCGGTACCAGAAGCCGTAGTCGGCGTTGCCGAAGCTGGCGTACGAGCGGCGGGCCACCCCAGGTCCTCCTCATCCGGGCGGCACGCTGGGGTGCCGCGGTCGATCTCGCTTCCACGACCTCTCGGGGCGCGGGCGCGGAACAGTCTCGCCCGACCGCTCACCGGCTGTCGAGCAACCCCGCCCACCCGCCGCTCGGGCGTGATCAAACGCACGTCCGCACAGTTCGGACGGCCTGGCGAGGGCTCCGGGACCAGCGTCACAATGACGCCGATGACCCAGGACACCGTACGCCCCAGCGAGCCCGTCGCGCCCCCCGCACCCGCCGCCGGCTGGTCGCTGGTGCTGCCGCTCAAACGGCTCGACCGGGCCAAGTCCCGGCTGGCCCCGTTCGCCGGCCCGCACCGCCCGGACCTCGCACTCTGCTTCGCCCTGGACACCGTCACCGCCGCGCTGGCCACGGCGGGGGTCGGCCGGGTCCTGGTGGTCACCCGGGACACCGCGGCCGGCGCCCGGCTGGCCGCGCTCGGTGCCCGGGTGGTCGACGACGAACCCGGCGACGGACTCAACGAGGCCCTGGCGCACGGCGCGGCGGCCGCGCTGGTCCTCGCGCCCCGCGCGCCGCTGGCCGCGCTCTCGGCGGACCTGCCGGCGCTGCGCCCGGCCGAGCTGGGCCGGGTGCTGGGCGCGGTGCCCGCGACCGGCCGGGCCTTCCTGCCGGACGCCCCGGGGCTGGGCACCACCCTGCTGGCCTGCGCCCCGGGCAGCCCGCTCGCCCCCGCGTTCGGGGACGGCTCACGGGCCCGGCACGCGGCCGGCGGCGCCCGTGAACTGCGGCTGCCCGACGTCGAGTCGGTCCGCCGGGACGTCGACACCGGGGAGGACCTGGCGCAGGCGCTGGCACTCGGCGTCGGCCCGCACACCCGTGCGCTGGCGGCCCGGCTCGGCTACCTGCCGCCGCGACGGCCCCGCTGAGACGACGGGGCCGCTGTCGGAGGCCCTCGCTATGCTGCTGCCATGCAGGCCACCGCGTTCACCTTCGACCCCGCCACCCGGGCCGGCTCCGTGCTGCTCGACGACGGGACCCCGGTGCCGTTCGACGCGGCCGCCTTCGACGCCGGCGGTCTGCGGCTGCTGCGCCCGGGCCAGCGGGTGCGGATCCGCACCGAGGGCGCCGGCGAGGCCCGCCGGGTGGTCTTCCTGACACTGCAGACCTTCCCGGACCCGGCCGCGGACTGACCCCGCGCCGCCGCCGCGCACCGTCCACGGTCCCGCCGCCGGGAAATCCCGGAAAAGGCGGAGAGCCGTGGTGCCGCCCTTCCCGGAATTCCGGGGAGAGGACGACGCCACGGCTCTCGGAGGCCGTCCGGCGAGGACCCGCGGGGACTACTTGGCGGAGGTCTTGCGCGCGGTGGTCTTGCGGGTGGCGGTCTTCTTCGCCGGCGCCGTCTTCTTGGCCGTGGCGGTCGCCTTCTTGGCGGTCGCGGTGGTCTTCTTGGCGGCAGCCGTGGTCGCCGTCTTCTTGGCGGCCGCGGCGGTCTTCTTGGTCGCGGTCGCGGTGGTCTTCTTCGCGGCGGCGGTGGTGGTCTTCTTGGTCGCGGTCGCCTTCTTGGCGGCGGCCGTGGTCTTCTTCGCCGGGGTGGCGGCGGCCTTGGTGGCGGTCGCCTTCTTGGCGGCGGCCTTCTTGGCCGGGGTCGCGGCGGCAGCGGCGGCAGCCGTGGCGGCACGCTTGGTGGCGGCCCGCTTGGCGGCCGGGGTCGCGGCGACGCCGCTCTTGCCCGGGGTGAGGGAGCCCTTGGGGGCCTTCTTCACCGAGGGGCCTTCCTTCGGCAGCTTCTTGGCGCCGCTGACCAGGTCCTTGAAGCCCTGGCCCGGACGGAAGCGGGGCACCGAGGTCTTCTTGACCTTGACCTTCTCGCCGGTCTGCGGGTTGCGGGCGAAGCGCGCGGAGCGCTCGACCTTCTCAAAGGTGCCGAAACCGGTGACCGAAACGCGGTCGCCGGCCACGACGGCGCGCACCATGGTGTCGAGCACTGCGTCGACGGCCTCTGCGGCAGCCTTGCGACCGCCCAGCTGCTCGGCCACCGCTTCGACAAGCTGAGCCTTGTTCACGTCTTCCCCTTCGGAAACGGGCGCCGGATGATTCCATCCGTTCTTTTCGCACGTTAGGTATGTATCTGCGGACTTTCAATTACCAAACGCGCGAATCACCCTAGTGTCGCAATGGATTTGCGCGTCGGCGACCTCAGTCGACGGGCGGGCGCCCCTCGTCGAGGTCCTGCACAAAGCGACTCAACCGCCGCGCCGCCTCCGGAAGATCGCGCTTGGCGGTCTCCGTGACGATGAGCAGTTGACGGGTGAGAGCGGTCTTTGCATCGGCAGACACGTTCAGCGCATGCACGCGGTCGTGAGCTTGCTTCAACCGCTCGGCCACAAGCGCGAAGAGCGCTGCGACTTCCGGGTCGTCCGGCCCCTCAGCAGGTGAGGTTGCGGCCTCCGGCCGATCGTCAATTCGGCGTTCGGATCCCCGGCCCGTGGACTCCGGTGACGCGGGTTCGCCGCCCGCGTACGGAGGTTCATGGTGCCGGTGCATGCACTGATTGTGCCATCTACGCGCAGTTGTGCATGCTGCGGGGCCCTCTGTCGCAAAACCGAATCCCCAATCCGGGGGCGGCGGGCGGGCACAACTCGCGCCCCGGAACGGCGGATGGCCCGCCCCCCCGAGGGGGGAGCGGGCCATCCGGCGGTTCGTCAGAATGCTTGTTCAGAACGGGATCTCAGGCCACCGGCAGGGTACGCGGCTTGAACGAGGGGCGACGGGCCTCGAACGCGGCGATGTCGGCCTCGTTCCGCAGTGTGATGCTGATGTCGTCCAGGCCGTTGAGCAGCCGCCACCGCACGTTGTCGTCCAGTTCGAAGGACGCGGTGACGCCCTCGGCGCGCACCTCGCGGGCCTCCAGGTCGACGGTGATCTCGGCGGTCGGGTCGGCCTCGGTGAGCTCCCACAGCCGCTCGACGGTCTCCTGCGGGAGGACCACGGTCAGCAGGCCGTTCTTCAGCGAGTTGCCGCGGAAGATGTCGGCGAAGCGCGAGGAGATCACCGCGTGGAAGCCGTAGTTCTGCAGCGCCCAGACGGCGTGCTCGCGGGAGGAGCCGGTGCCGAACTCGGGGCCGGCCACCAGGACGGTGGCGCCCTGGCGCTCGGGCCGGTTCAGGACGAACGACTCGTCCTTGCGCCAGGCCTCGAACAGCCCGCCCTCGAAACCGGAACGGGTGACCTTCTTGAGCCAGTGGGCGGGGATGATCTGGTCGGTGTCGACGTTGCTGCGGCGCAGCGGCACGGCCCGGCCGGTGTGGGTGGTGAACTTCTCCATGCTGCTCAGACCTCCACGGCGGCGTCCGCCACCAGATCGGCGGGGGCCGCCAGGCGGCCCAGGACGGCGGTCGCGGCGGCGACCTGCGGCGAGACCAGGTGGGTGCGTCCGCCCTTGCCCTGGCGGCCCTCGAAGTTGCGGTTCGAGGTGGAGGCGCAGCGCTCGCCGGGGGCCAGCTGGTCGGGGTTCATGCCCAGGCACATCGAGCAGCCCGCGTGCCGCCATTCGGCGCCGGCGGCGGTGAACACCTTGTCCAGGCCCTCCTCGACGGCCTGCAGGGCGACCCGGACGGAGCCGGGGACGACCAGCATCCGCACGCCGTCGGCGATCCGGCGTCCGCGCAGCAGGTCGGCGGCGGCGCGCAGGTCCTCGATCCGGCCGTTGGTGCAGGAGCCGACGAAGACCGCGTCGACCGCGACCTCGCGCAGCGGGGTGCCGGCCTCCAGGCCCATGTACGCCAGGGCGTTCTCGGCGGCGATCCGCTCCTGCGGGTCGGCGAAGGACGCCGGGTCCGGCACGCTGGCGCCGAGCGGGGCGCCCTGGCCCGGGTTGGTGCCCCAGGTGACGAACGGGGTCAGCTCGGTGGCGTCGATGAAGATCTCGTGGTCGAAGACCGCGTCCTCGTCGGTGCCCAGGGTCTTCCAGTACTCGACCGCGGCGTCCCAGTCCTCGCCCTGCGGGGCGTGCGGGCGGCCCTTCAGGTACGCGAAGGTGGTCTCGTCGGGGGCGATCATGCCGGCCCGGGCGCCCGCCTCGATGGACATGTTGCAGACGGTCATCCGGGCCTCCATGGAGAGGCCGCGGATCGCCGAACCGCGGTACTCCAGGACGTAGCCCTGGCCGCCGCCGGTGCCGATCCTCGTGATGATCGCCAGGATCAGGTCCTTGGCGGTGACGCCCTCGGGCAGTTCGCCCTCGACGGTGATCGCCATGGTCCGGAACGGGGCCAGCGGCAGGGTCTGGGTGGCCAGCACGTGCTCGACCTGGCTGGTGCCGATGCCGAAGGCCAGCGCGCCGAAGGCGCCGTGGGTGGAGGTGTGGGAATCGCCACAGACCACGGTGGTGCCGGGCTGGGTCAGACCCAGCTGCGGGCCGACCACGTGCACGACGCCCTGCTCGACGTCGCCCAGCGAGTGGATCCGGACGCCGAACTCGGCCGCGTTCCTGCGCAGGGTCTCCAGCTGGACCCTGGAGACCGGGTCGGCGATCGGCTTGTCGATGTCCAGGGTCGGGGTGTTGTGGTCCTCGGTGGCGATCGTGAGATCGGTGCGGCGGACCGTGCGCCCGGCCAGCCGGAGGCCGTCGAAGGCCTGCGGGCTGGTCACCTCGTGGAGCAGGTGCAGGTCGATGAAGAGCAGGTCGGGCTCGCCCTCCGCGCGCCGCACGACGTGGTCGTCCCAGACCTTCTCTGCGAGTGTCCGTCCCATCGGGTTCCCTCCAGCCGGCCGCGTTGCCGGCCTTCTCGTGTCGTCGAGGTCAAAGCTGTCGCCGCCCTGTGCGGCCCGCGTCGCGCGGCCTGCACGCCGGATCGGTGTCCACGATGCGGACGCCTCGACGGGGCCGCATCCTGGACTTCTCCCGGGCTGCTGCATCCAGAGTGGCGCTTTTCGCGGAAGATTGAACTTGCGTCTCGCGGAATGAGACTGCAGTCTTAGGGCATGGACAACTCTAGCGGCGTCGGCGTGCTCGACAAGGCCGCTCTGGTGCTGAGCGCACTGGAGTCGGGCCCCGCCACGTTGGCGGGGCTGGTCGCCGCCACCGGTCTGGCGCGCCCCACGGCCCACAGACTCGCCGTCGCACTCGAACACCACCGCCTGGTCACCAGGGACATGCAGGGACGTTTCATCCTCGGTCCCCGCCTGTCCGAACTCTCCGCCGCGGCGGGTGAGGACCGGCTGCTCGCCACCGCGGGCCCGGTCCTGACCCACCTGCGCGACGTCACCGGCGAGAGCGCACAGCTCTACCGCCGGCAGGGCGAGATGCGGATCTGCGTCGCGGCCGCCGAGCGGCTCTCCGGCCTGCGGGACACCGTCCCGGTCGGCAGCACCCTGCCGATGAAGGCCGGCTCGGCCGCCCAGGTCCTGCTGGCCTGGGAGGAGCCCGAGCGGCTCCACCGCGGTCTGCAGGGCGCCCGGTTCACCGCCACCGCGCTCAGCGGCGTCCGGCGGCGCGGCTGGGCCCAGTCGATCGGCGAGCGGGAGCCGGGCGTGGCGTCCGTCTCCGCGCCGGTCCGCGGCCCCTCCAACCGCGTCGTGGCCGCCGTCTCGGTCTCCGGGCCGATCGAGCGCCTGACCCGCCACCCGGGCCGGCTGCACGCGCAGGCCATCATCGAGGCCGCCAACCGGCTCACCGAGGCCCTGCGCCGCAGCTGACCCCCACCCCGTTCGCTCCTTCCCCCATCCGCTCCCCCGTTCCCCCCACTCCCCCGCCGCACGACCGAGAAGGGCCCCGCTCGATGCCGAGCGGGGCCCTTCGGGTCGGTGGAATTCCCGGGTCCGGGAAAACGAAAAAGACCCCGGGAAACCGGGGCCTTCCTTATCTGGCTGGGGTACCAGGACTCGAACCTAGACTAAATGAACCAGAATCACTCGTGCTGCCAATTACACCATACCCCAACC
>NZ_JBHVGL010000028.1:0-53570 GCF_042800875.1 Kitasatospora sp. NPDC057595
CCCGCCGCCCGTGCCCGGGCCGCGGCGGCGGCCTGCTCGGGCGCCCGCCCGGGCGCCGGGACTCCGCGCGGTGCGGCGGCGGCCGGTGCGGCCGGCACCGGCCCGGCCGGACGCACGGGGTGCCCCGGGTGCGCCGGACGTCCCGGGTGTCCCGGTGCCCCGACTCGCTCCGCCCCTGGCCCGGCACCCCGGACGGCGCCCGCCCGGCCCACGCCCGGCACGCCACCGGCCGGGCCGACCCCACCGACCCCACTGGCCCCGACCCCGCCGTTCCCGGCGGCGGCCTGGCCGCGCCCGGCCCCGCGGCCCCGGCCGAAGGGCCCGCCGGAGCCGTGGCCGGCCGCGCCGCCCGGCATCGCGCCCGGGCCGGTCGTGGCACCGCGCGCCGCCAGTTCGCTCAGCCGCTCGTGCAGCGCCGCCGCGCCGGGCCGTTCGGCGGGCTCCTTGGCCAGGCAGGCCCGGATCAGCGGCGCGAGCTGCGCCGGCACCGCCGACAGGTCGGGCTCCTCGTGGACGACGCGGTAGAGCATGACCTCCGAGGAGGCCCCGGAGCCGAACGGGCTGTCCCCGGTGAGCGCGTACGCGAGGGTGGCGCCGAAGGCGAAGACGTCGGTCGCGGGTGTGACGGCGGCCCCCCGCACCTGCTCGGGGGCAAGGAAGCCGGGCGAGCCGACGGCGGTGCCGACGTGGGTGAGCGTGCTGGCCCCGCGCGACCAGGCGATGCCGAAGTCGATGATGCGCGGCCCGCGCGGCGACAGCAGGATGTTGGACGGCTTGAGGTCGCGGTGGACGACGCCGGCCTCGTGCACCTTGACCAGCCCGTCGGCGAGCGAGGCCCCGATCCGGGCGACCTCGGACCAGCCCAGCGGCCCCTCGTCCCCGACCCGCTTGTACAGCGACGGCCCGGGGACGTACGCGGTGGCCAGCCAGGGCCGGTCGGCCTCGATGTCGGAGCCCATGACGCGGGCGGTGCAGCCGCCGCGGATCCGGGAGGCGGCGGCGATCTCGCGGGCGAAGCGGGTGCGGAACTCGACGTCCTCGGCCAGCTCGGCGCGAATCAGCTTGAGCGCGACGCGCTGCCCCCTGCGGTCCGATCCGAGGTAGACCACGCCCATGCCACCGGCTCCCAGCCGCCGGTGCAGGCGGTACGGCCCGACGATGCGGGGGTCCTCACGCCTCAGCCGCATCATCGCCATTCTCGTTTCCCCGTCAGACTGTGGGTGAGGCCCCGTCGGATGGGGCGTCGTCAGTTCCTGTCTGGCACAGCTTACGGACTGCCCGCTGCGGTGTGCTGATACGCAACACCTGAAGCCACCGTCCGATTGTCGGATCTTGCACTGACATCCGGTCGGTGTGCCGGCGAATCGTTTCTCGGGGTCGCCTCTCAGGGTTCCCCCTGGGACCGGGTCTCGGACGTCTCCCCCTGCGGTAGTACTACCCAGGTCTGATCGTCATCCTCCGGGAGGCCCGGAGAACAGTACGACGGCATGACGCCCGCCAACCCCCTCCCGCCATACCGTTGTTCTCAGCGGTGGACGGGGAGCTCGTCCCCCGAGGTAAGCCGTCCACCGCGTCCACGTGCACCACCGTCCATCCACCGGCCGAGCTCACGAAAGAGGAGTCAGGGGCATGGCACCGCAGCCCACGGGATCCACCTCCCGCCGACGTCGGCCGGCCTTCACCCAGCCCGGCGCCGCGGAGCGGACCCGGCACCCGGCGGTGGCGGTGGCGATGGCACTGCCCTGCGCGGTGCTGTTGGCCGTCCTGTTCGGCGGCTGGGAGCAGATGGCGAACCAGGCCCAGGCGGTGGCCGAACTGATCGGCCGCTGACCGGGCCGGGCACCTCGGGTGCCCACCGAAACGGGCACCTCGGGTGCCCACCGAAACGGGCACTGATCCCCTGGGGACGGGGAGCCAGTGCCGCCGGGGAGGCCGCGCCCGCGATGACACGCGGACGGGCGAGGAGCGGCGCGCAGAGCGCCCCGGCAGGCGGAGAGGCCGCGTACGGACGTCGGTGAGGGCGACCGTACGCGGCTCTTCTGCGTCTTCCGTTCCTTCCGGGCAGCGCTCCCGGGCGACGCCCTCGGGCAAGGCTTCCGGGAACACCCCGTGAGAACGGCTCCGGGAACGCCGAAACGGCCGGGGCCGCGACCCGTACGAGTCGCGGCCCCGGCCGTCACTGTGCGCGATACTGGGATTGAACCAGTGACCCCTACCGTGTCAAGGT
The DNA here is from genome assembly GCF_042800875.1 of Kitasatospora sp. NPDC057595. Lineage (NCBI taxonomy): Bacteria > Bacillati > Actinomycetota > Actinomycetes > Kitasatosporales > Streptomycetaceae > Kitasatospora > Kitasatospora sp. NPDC057595. Next base: position 2,228 of record NZ_JBHVGL010000028.1, read on the forward strand.
AGTGCTCTCCCGCTGAGCTAATCGCGCCTGGTAAGGCGGTCCTGCAGCAGGTCCCGGAGGACCCGACGTGCGCGATACTGGGATTGAACCAGTGACCCCTACCGTGTCAAGGTAGTGCTCTCCCGCTGAGCTAATCGCGCTGGTGCGGTGGTGTTCCGCGGCGAACCCCGGGATCCGAAGATCCTGGAAGATCCGACGTGCGCGATACTGGGATTGAACCAGTGACCCCCACCGTGTCAAGGTGGTGCTCTCCCGCTGAGCTAATCGCGCGGGGCAGGTGTCCGGCAGGGCCGGGCATGGTGCGCGATACTGGGATTGAACCAGTGACCCCTACCGTGTCAAGGTAGTGCTCTCCCGCTGAGCTAATCGCGCGGGGAGGCCACCCGGCGGAGCCGGGCGATCCTCTTGGAGGTGGAGACGGGATTTGAACCCGTGTAGACGGCTTTGCAGGCCGTTGCCTCGCCTCTCGGCCACTCCACCAGGCAACACTCGAAGGACGATCTTACACTGTCCTTCGTCGAGCGGACGACGAGATTCGAACTCGCGACCCTCACCTTGGCAAGGTGATGCTCTACCAACTGAGCCACGTCCGCCTGTCTGCCGGGATCTTCACCGGTTTTCCCGGCTGCGCTCCGTGGCGACGTGTTGAACTCTAGCGGATTCCCGGGCCAGCTAAAAATCCGTTCCCGCAGCATGTCCGGCGGGCGGCCGTCGGACGCCCCGGCGCGGACCGGCCCGGACGGGCGCGGCGGCGGTGGAACGACACCCTGAGTGACACCCGCAGGTCACCCCGCGTACGCCCGCGCGACGGCCGGTTCTGCTCGCGCCCCCCGACCTACACTTCAGGCACCGCAACCCCAAGCAAAGCCCCGCGCAGGAGAACCGTGTCCGGCCACCTCGACCCCCAGCACCCCCTCGCCCGCTTCGGCGGCCGCCTCGCGACCGGGCTGCGCGACGTCACCTCCGACCCGGCCGCCCTGGACTCCGCCGGCTGGTGGGCCGTCGCCCACGACTTCGAGGGCCGCCTCACCTGCGCCCGCTTCGACGACGTCCGCCCGGCCCCCGCCCCGCCCTCCGGCGCCGGCTGGCACGGCCCGGCCGCCGGCTCCTGGCACAGCTCGCTCGACCGCGCCGCCTACACCGCGGGCGTGCGCCGCATCCGCGAGCACATCGCGGCCGGCGAGGTCTACCAGGCCAACCTCTGCCGGGTGCTCTCCGCGCCGCTGCCCGACCCCGCCCGCTCGGACGTCGACGCCCTCACCGGCCTGCTCGCCCACGGGAACCCGGCCCCGTACGCCGGAACGATCCGGCTGCCCGGGCACGGCGTGGAGATCGCCACGGCCTCGCCCGAGCTCTACCTGCGCCGCACCGGCCGCACCGTCTCCTCGGGCCCGATCAAGGGCACCGGCCGCACCGAGCACGACCTGCTCGACAAGGACCACGCCGAGAACGTGATGATCGTCGACCTGGTCCGCAACGACCTCGGCCGGGTCTGCGCCACCGGCACCGTCACCGTGCCCGACCTGTGCGCGGTCGAGAAGCACCCCGGCCTGGTCCACCTCGTCTCCACCGTCGAGGGCACCCTGCGCCCGGACGCCGGCTGGCCCGAGCTGTTCGCCGCCACCTTCCCGCCCGGCTCCGTCACCGGCGCCCCCAAGTCCAGCGCCCTGCGGATCATCGAGGCCCTGGAGACCGCCCCGCGCGGCCCCTACTGCGGCGCCGTCGGCTGGGTCGACGCCGACCGCGGCGAGGGCGAACTCGCCGTCGGCATCCGCACCTTCTGGATCGACCGGACCGACCCGGCGGCGCCCGAGCTGCGCTTCGGCACCGGCGCCGGCATCACCTGGGGCTCCGACCCCGAACGCGAGTGGGCGGAAACCGAGCTGAAGGCCGCCCGGTTGGTCGCGATAGCGTCGGGCACCGAGCCCCGTCCCGACACCGACTGAACCCGCCCCGGACCCGACCCGCCCCGGACCGCGCCCGCCACCGCCGCCGGCCGGCCCGCACCCTCCCGCGAGGAGCACCCCGCGATGCAGCACCCGACCACCAGCTGGGTCAACGGCACCCTCGTCGACTCCGCCGACCCGGCCCTGTCCGTCCTCGACCACGGACTCACCACCGGCGACGGCGTCTTCGAGACCATGAAGGCCGTCGACGGCAAGGCCTTCGCCGTCACCCGCCACCTGGAGCGGCTCACCCGCTCCGCCCGCGGCCTCGGCCTGCCCGACCCCGACCACGACCGGGTCCGCGAGGCCTGCGCGGCCGTCCTCGCCGCCAACCCGATGCCGCTCGGCCGCCTGCGCATCACCTACACCGGCGGCACCGCGCCGCTCGGCTCCGAGCGCGGCGACACCGGACCCACCCTGGTCGCCTCCCTCGGCACCGCCACCCGCCGCCCCGACACCACCGCCGTCACCGTCGTCCCCTGGCGCCGCAACGAGCACAGCGCCGTCGCCGGCCTCAAGACCACCTCCTACGCCGAGAACGTCGTCGCCCTCGCCGCCGCCCACCGCGCGGGCGCCTCCGAGGCGCTGCTCGCCAACACCGCCGGCCGGCTCTGCGAGGGCACCGGCTCCAACGTCTTCGTCGTCCTCGACGGCCGCCTGCTCACCCCGCCGCTCTCCTCCGGCTGCCTGGCCGGCATCACCCGCCGGCTCGTCGTCGACTGGTGCGGCGCCGAGGAGGCCGACCTCCCGCTCGACGCGCTCCGGGAGGCCGAGGAGATCTTCCTGACCTCCTCGCTGCGCGACGTCCAGGCCGTCACCCGTGTCGACGACCGCGAACTGCCCGGCCCCGGCCCGGTCACCGCGAAGGCCATGGCCACCTTCGCCGAGCGCAGCGGCGACGACCTCGACCCCTGAGCACCGCCCCGCGTCGTCCCCGCCGGGAACCCCGCGGCGGGGACGACGCGTCCCGGCCGGTAGAAGAGCCGGACGGCGGGGAAGGGACCCCGACATGACCACCACGCTGCGCCCCGAGAGCCCGGAGACCCCCACCCCCACCGGCGGCCGCACCCGGCGCTGGCAGATCTGCGTCAACGGCCGCCCGGTCGGCGGCCTGCGCACCACCGCCGTCCCGCGTGGCAGTCAGACGTGGGGCGAGATAGCCGAGTTGGAGGTCCACAGCGGACGCGGCCGGGGGCGCGGAACGATCGGCGCGCTGGCCGCCGAGGAGGTGCTGCGCGGCTGGGGCTGCACCCGGGTGGACGCCGACATCCCCGAGTCCGCGCAGGTCGCCCGCTCGCTCGCGGTCACCCTCGGTTACACCGAGCGGATGCGGAACATGGTCAAGCGGCTGGACGAGCCGCCGGCCATGCCGTCCGGCGTCACCGCGCGCCCGATCGGGGCCGAGGAGTTCCCGGCCTGGCTGGCCGACTCCAAGGCCGGCTACTTGGAGGACCTGCGCGCCTCCGGCCTCGGCGCGGAGGAGGCCCGCGCCAAGTCCGACGCCGACCACGTGAGACTGCTGCCGCAGGGCGCGGACACCCCGGGAGTCGCGCTGCGCCGGCTGTACGCGGCGGGCGAGGAGCCGCTGGGCTCGCTCTGGCTGGCGCTGCGGCTGCGCGACCTGCCCGACGGTGCCCCGCTGGCCTGGGTCATGGTGGTCGAGGTGGCCGACGCCCACCGGGGCCGCGGTCACGGCCGGACGCTGATGCGCCTCGCCGAGCGCGAGTGCCTGGCGGCGGGCGTCCGCGACCTCGGGCTGAACGTCTTCAGCGGCAACGAGGTCGCGATCCGCCTCTACGAGTCGCTCGGCTACCGGGTCACCAACCGGGTGTTCGGCAAGCCGCTGCTGTGACGGGTCAGGACGCCCGCGCGGCCTCGACGGCGGCGATGACGCGCTCCAGCAGGCCGTCCTGGCTCTGCCCGCCGTCGAAGCGCTGCCCGGCGACCACGTAGGTCGGCGTGCCGGTCACCCCGATCGCCCGGCCCTCGGCCTGGTCTGCGTCCACGGTCAGCATGTGCCGCCCGTCCACCAGCGCGGTGTCCACCTCCTCGGCGTCCACCCCCACCTGCCCGGCCACCTCCAGGAGCACCTGGGTGCCGCGCGCCTCCAGGTCCTCGACCCGCTCCAGCAGCGCCTCGACGAACGGCCAGCCGAGGCCCTGCGCGAAGGCCTCCTCGGCCGCCTCGGCGGCGGGGTAGGCGTGCTTGTGCTTCTCCAGCGGGAAGTGGCGCAGCTCGATCGGCAGCGCGTCGCCGTAGCGGGCACGCAGCGCGCGGACGTCGCCGAGGGCGGTGCGGCAGTCCGGGCACTGCAGTTCGCACCAGAACTCAAGACGGGGGAGGGAACCTTCGATCATGCCCCCAGTGTTCCATCAGTGGGGCCCGTGCCGTTCCGGCGGCCGGGTCCGGCCGGTTCGCCAGACCGAGGTAGTGGGAGGTCCGACGAGATGATCAGTCCGACTGGCAGTCCGACATCCGGAGCGACGCCCGGAGCGCCCGGGACGACGGCCGCGGGGAGGCGGCCGTGCTGACGGCGGCGGTCGCCTTCGCGCTCACCGCGGGCGGCGTGGCGGTGGCGGGCCTGCGCGCCTACCGCCGGCGCTTCCTCTCCGCGACCCGCTGGTTCGCCGTCGCGCTGCTGCCCGCCGGCCTCTATCTGACCGGCCTGTTCCCGGTGGCCCGGACGATCGGCGACGAGATCGCCGACTGGGCGGTCAAGCTGGTCTTCGACCCCCGGGTGTGGACCGGCATCGTGCTGCTGGCGGTCTCCGCGGGGCTGCTCGTCACCACCCGCTGGGTGGGCCGGCGCGGCGCCGTGACCGGGGGACGCGAGAGCGCCGCCCCCGCCGCCGGGCCCGCTCCGGCGCGCCCGGCCGTGGCTCCCGCCGGCCAGGGCGCCCAGACGGAGCCCAAGCGCGCCGAGAAGGCCCAGCGCGCCGAGAAGGGCAAGGGCGACGACGGGCTCGGCGACTTCGCGGACATCGAGGAGATCCTGCGCCGCCGCGGCATCTGAGCCCCGTGCGGAGCGCTCAGGCGGAGGGGACCGTCTCCGCCGAGCGCTGGCGGGCCCGGTAGGCGGCCACGTGCAGCCGGTTCCCGCAGGTCCGGCTGTCGCAGTAGCGGCGCGAGCGGTTGCGCGAGAGGTCCACGAAGACCCGCGCGCAGTCCGGCGCCTCGCAGCGGCGCAGCCGCTCGCGCTCGCCGGCGGTGAGGATGAACGCCAGTGCCATGCCGATCTCGGCGGCCAGGTGGTCGCCGATGGCGGCGTGCGGCGCGAAGTAGTGGATGTGCCACCCGTGGTGGTCGTGGTTGGTCAGCCGGGGCGTCGTGCCGGCCGCCGCGACCAGGGCGTTGACCAGTTCGGCGGCCTCCTCGGTGGACTCCGTGCCGAAGACCTCGCGCAGCCGGGAGCGCAGCCGGTGCACCTGGTGCAGGTCGCCGTCGGTCAGCGAGTCGACCTCGCTGATCTCCTGCCGGACCACGAAGGCGTCGAGCGCGGCCACGTCTGGCAGCAGCTCGGTGCCGCACACCTCGGGTGCGGTGTTGAGCAGCTCGACGAGGATGCTCAGTGCGCACTCGGTGTCATGGGTGATCAGCACGGGCGGCTCCTCGCGCGGAGGGGGCCGTGGGCACCCCGCGACTACGGGTCATTCCCAGACCTTACCGGGGTGGTGCGACGTGCGGCGGTGGCTTCCGTCGAAGATGCGTACGGATCCCGTCACTCTGTGCGGAGATTTCCGCGGAAAACGGCCGCGCCCGGCAGCGAGGCCGGCCATCCAAGAGATGGCCGGCTCCGGTGCCGGGCGCCTTCGGTGCTTCCGGCCCGCTCCGATTGGGAGAGAACCGTTTCGTCACCGGCCCCGAGACCGCGTCGTGCGCGGCTGAGTCTGCTGCCGTGCCCCCGAGTAGGACGGCTGCGGTTGACGGCAGGGGTTACGACCCCGCGTGCAGCGGGGTGCGACCGCCTCCGGTCGGGGTCAGCTTTCGGCGAGGATGTGGGACAGCTCCCGGTCGAGGTCGAAGTGACGGTGTTCGGTGCCGGGGGGAACGGCGGCGTCCGTCCGCTTGAGGAACGACTCAAGCGCCCGGGCCGGGGCCTCCAGCAGGGCTTCTCCTTCCGGAGAGCTCAGGGCGATGCAGACCACCCCTTGTCCGTGGCTGCGCGAGGGCCACACCCGGACGTCGCCCGTACCGGTGGGTCGGTGCAGCCCCTCCGCAAGGAGATCTCGGGCGAACACCCACTCCACGGTCTCGTCGGCGCCGGTGTGGAAGGTGGCGTGCACGGCATAGGGGTCGGCGGTGTCGTAGCGCAGGCCCGCGGGGACGGGCAGTGAGGACTCGCTGGACACGATGAGGCGCAGGTGCAGCTCGCAGCTGACCGTGGTGTTCATAAGCGCCATGGCCTTTCGCTCAGTGTGCGCTCGGGGAATCGCACGTCGGCGAACGGACCATCCCACCTCCACGACCGATGTAAACCCCTCTGTCCCGATTCGGGCGCGAGTCGTACCCCTTACGGCGCATTGCGGAATCGCCACAGAGTGCCCGCCGGACGATTACCGGTCCGCTTCTCGGTTAGTTTCGTGGCATGACTGTGCGAAGCGACGAGGCACGCGGGGACGCGGGCGGGAACACCGGAACGGGGGATGCGATCGTGCCGGACGACACGGGGGTGCCGACGGAGGCCGGCGACGGGGCCGGTACGGAGGGTGACAAGCCGCTGGGCTCGCGCGCCCCGGGGTTCATCCGCCGTTCCCGTCCGCTGCACCTGAGCTGGCAGGTGGCCGTCTTCCTGGTCGGTCTCGCCGTGGTGGTGCTCGGTGTGATCATGCTTCCGCTGCCCGGCCCCGGCTGGGTGGTCATCTTCCTCGGCATGGGCATCTGGGCGACCGAGTTCGTCTGGGCCCAGCTGGTGCTGCGCTGGACCCGCCGCAAGGTGGCCGAGGCCGCGCAGAAGGCCCTGGACCCGCGGGTGCGGCGCCGCAACCTGACGCTCACCGCGATCGGCCTGGCCGTGATCGCCGCGCTCTGCGGCTGGTACCTGTGGAAGTACGGGCTGGTCATGCCCTGGAAGATCCACGAGGACTGAGCCGCCCGGCCCCGTCCGCCGCCGCCTCCGGGCGGGGCCGTCCGGGGGCGGCGGAGCGTTCGGAGCACCCTCCGGGATGCGGTAATGTTTTCCCTGCACCCGGGCGATTAGCTCAGCGGGAGAGCACTTCGTTCACACCGAAGGGGTCACTGGTTCGATCCCAGTATCGCCCACCGGAATGCATTGTGATATGTGAGGCCCAGCCGATTTTCGGCTGGGCCTCACATGTATTTCCACAATCCGCCGAACGGTGCCGGGAATGTGCTGAGGGGCAGTCACCTTCCGCTTCGCGCGGGAGTTCTGCGGACGCGTCGGCGGCACTCCCCGAACGAGTTGTACGACACCGCCCGAATGGTGCTACAGTTCTTCTCGTTGCCCGGGCGATTAGCTCAGCGGGAGAGCACTTCGTTCACACCGAAGGGGTCACTGGTTCGATCCCAGTATCGCCCACCGGACAGCACGCAGGCCCTGATCGGGAGACCGGTCAGGGCCTGCGGCGTTCCCGGGCCCGGCGGCTACGCCGCCACCTCGCACGCGTGCTCCGGCGACAGCCGGCGGCCGCAACCGCACCGGGCCGGCCGCAGTGGCCACGACAGGTCCACCCGCTCGTCCGCCCCCGACCGGTCGAACCACGCCTGCAGCCCGCGCGCCTGCGCCGCGTGCCAGACCGTCTGCCGTTGGTGCAGCTCCGCCGCCGTCAGCCCGCCCAGCGCCCTCGGGAACCGGGTGCCGATGGCCCGCACCAGCTCCAGCGACGCCGTCGCGTCCGCCCCCGCGTCGTGCGCCCCGGCCAGCTCCACCCCGTAGTGCGCGCACAGGTCGGTCAGCGTCCGCCGGCCGCGGCGGTAGCGGTCCACGTACTTGTCCAGGACCCGCGGATCCAGCACCAGCAGCTCGACCGGGCCGATCGCCCCGGCCAGCGAGACCCCGCGGTGCCGACGCAACTCCCGGTCCAGCAGCGTCAGGTCGTACGGCGCGTTCATCACCACCACCGGCCGCCCGGCCCGGGCCTGCTCGGCGAGCGCGGCGGCCAGCTCCGCCACCACCACCGCCGCCGGCCGCCCGTGCGCCCGCACCCTCTCGTCGCTGATCCCGTGCACCGCCCGGGCGCCGTCGGGTATCGGCACGCCGGGATCGGCGAGCCAGTCGGTGGCCTCCGGGGCGGCGCCCGGGGCGGATTGGACGACCAGGGCGGCGGAGACGATGCGATCGGTCTCGACGTCCACGCCGGTGGTCTCGGTGTCGAAGGAGGCGAGCGGGCCGGTGAACCAGTGCTGCTGCATGACTGCCCCTCGAAAACTGCGCGGTCCCGCCCCGGTGATACCCGCCCCTGACGCCCCCTCAACCGTTTGGCGCCGCACCGGCCGGGCACCCTGCCCACGGGCGCCCTGTTCGAATCCGGACGGGCCCCTGAGGGACGGGGGAGGCCGGACGGTCATGGCGCTGACGCAGCCGCAGCCCGAGGAGGCGGCGGCCGTCCTGCGGGGCGACCTGGCGGTGACCGCCTGCATGGAGACCCTGCAGGTCGGCTACCTGCACGCGGTCGCCGCCGCGGCCGGCTGCTCGCTGTCCCAGCCGTTCCCCGACAACGGCATCGACTGGCAGGTCAGCCACGGCTCGCGCAGCCACGAGGTCGACGACGAGGTCACCGTCAAGATCCAGCTGAAGGCCACCCAGCAGATCGCCCCCGACCCGCGCGGTCCCTTCTTCTCCTTCACCCTGGACAACGACCACCTGCGCAAGCTCGCCCGCCCCCGGGTCGCCGTGCCCCGGATCCTCGTCGTCATGCTGCTGCCCCGCCGCGTCGACCGCTGGCTGGCCGCCCGCCCCGACGCCCTCGAACTGCGGCACTGCTGCTACTGGGTCAACCTGGCCGGCCACCCGATCACCGGGCAGCGCCGGACCAACGTCCGCGTCCCCACCGCGAAGGTCTTCGACGACCGCGCCCTGTGCGACATCATGGCCAGGGTCGGCGCGGGCGGCAGCCCGTGACGGCCCGGCCCCGGCCGGGAGGAGCCGCCCCATGACACTGCCCCACGGGCCGATGCGTCCCACGCTCGGCGAACCGCCGCAGACCGGGCCGCTGCCCGATCCGGGCGCCGTCGACCCCGCGGTGCTCGCCACCCTGCTCGCCCGGCACGGCTGGGTCCGGCGCGGCGGACCCTCCGCCCGCTACGGCCGCTGGACGCCCCCCGAGGGCACCGACCCCGGTGTCAGCCTGCTCGTCCCCGCCGGCGACGGCTTCGACGACGCGGTCGAACTGCTCACCGACGCCGTCACCGCCCTCGCCCGCTCCGCCAGCCCCTCCGCCCGCGCCATCCTGCTCGCGCTGGCCGTCCCCGGCGACGAACTCCAGTGGCACCGCGACCTCGCCGCACCCACCGGTGCGACCGCCCCCGGTGCCGCGCCCTGGGACGACACCGAACGGCTCCGGCACGCCGCCCGCGCCATGCTCGCCGCCGGCGCCAAGGCCGGTCGCACCCGCGCCGCCTACTTCGGCGCCCGCCTCGACGCCTGGGCCGGCGACTTCCTCGACCGGGTCCTGGTCGTCGCCGGCGGCCCCGGCCTGACCGCCTACACACCCGCCCCCGAGGGCCGGGCGGCGGTCACCACCCTGGTCCGCGCCCTGGAGGCGCTGCGCGACGCCGTCGACTACCGGCGGGTCAGCGGCGGCGGCGAGGCCTTCGAGAACGCCGTCCAGTCCGGCGTCAGCCGCGAACTGGTCGAATCCGTCCAGGACCTGGTGCGCGGCGCCACCGCCGGCCGGTTCACCGTCGCCTGGTCGGCCGCCGCCGGCACCCCGGGCGGCTTCGGCGACCGCCGGATCGCCGTCGAGTTCTCGCCCGGCGACCTGCCCGCCCTCGGGGAGGCCGCCGACCTGCTCGAACGCATCGAGCCCGCGGTCGCCGTCACCCTGGTCGGCCTCGTCGTCCGCCTCAAGCGCGCCGACCCCGCCGGGCCGGGCAGCGTGCGGCTGCGGGTGCTCGGCGGCGCCGAGGTCGACGAGGTCAAGGTCCGGCTGCCCGACCCGGCCTACCGGATCGCCGCCGAGGCCCACCTGGCCGGCACCCCCGTGCGGATCAGCGGCCGCCTGGAGCGGCGCGGCGGCTTCCGCCGGCTCGTCCGGCCCACCGGCCCGGAACCCTGCGGGCTGGAGGAGGCCGAGCGGGAGCGCCTGCTCAAGACCCTGGGGGAGGGGCGGAGCGGGAAGGACGCGTAGGAAGGGTACGGAGGTGACGGTGGGGCCACCGCTCTCGGTACCATCGTCAGGCGCAGCGCTGTGCTGCGTCCTCTGAATCCAGCACGTCAGGAGAGACCGGTGACGGACGTCCGGGTAATCATCAACCGCGAACCCGATCGGGAAGAGCGCGTGGTGACCACGGGCACTACGGCCGCCGAGCTCTTCGCCGACGACCGCTCGATCATCGCCGCCCGCGTCGGCGGCGGGCTCAAGGACCTCGCGTACGCCCTCCAGGACGGCGACGAGGTCGAGCCGGTCGTGATCAGCAGCCAGGACGGCCTCGACATCCTGCGCCACTCCACCGCGCACGTCATGGCCCAGGCCGTGCAGCAGCTCTTCCCGGAGGCCAAGCTCGGCATCGGCCCGCCGGTCAAGGACGGCTTCTACTACGACTTCGACGTCGCGACGCCGTTCCACCCCGATGACCTCAAGGCCATCGAGAAGAAGATGCAGGAGATCATCAAGCGCGGGCAGAAGTTCTCCCGCCGGGTGGTCACCGACGAGGCCGCCCGCGAGGAGCTCGCCCACGAGCCGTACAAGCTGGAGCTGATCGGCCTCAAGGGCTCCGCCGCCACCGCCGGCGAGGGCGCCGACGTCGAGGTCGGCGCCGGCGAGCTCACCATCTACGACAACCTGGACGCCAAGAGCGGCGAGCAGTGCTGGGGCGACCTCTGCCGCGGCCCGCACCTGCCCAGCACCCGGATGATCCCGGCGTTCAAGATCATGCGCTCCGCCGCCGCCTACTGGCGCGGCAGCGAGAAGAACCCCATGCTGCAGCGCCTCTACGGGACCGCCTGGCCGAGCAAGGACGAGCTCAAGGCGCACCTGGAGTTCCTGGAGGAGGCCGCCAAGCGCGACCACCGCAAGCTCGGCAACGAGCTCGACCTCTTCTCCATCCCCGAGGAGATCGGCTCCGGCCTCGCCGTCTTCCACCCCAAGGGCGGCATCATCCGCCGCGCCATGGAGGACTACTCGCGCCGCCGGCACGAGGAGGAGGGCTACGAGTTCGTCTACACCCCGCACGCCACCAAGGGGAAGCTCTTCGAGAAGAGCGGCCACCTGGACTGGTACGCGGACGGTATGTACCCGCCCATGCAGCTCGACGAGGGCGTGGACTACTACCTCAAGCCGATGAACTGCCCGATGCACAACCTGATCTTCGACGCGCGCGGCCGCTCGTACCGTGAACTGCCGCTGCGCCTGTTCGAGTTCGGCACGGTGTACCGGTACGAGAAGTCCGGCGTGGTGCACGGTCTGACCCGCGCCCGCGGCTTCACCCAGGACGACGCGCACATCTACTGCACCCGCGAGCAGATGGCGGACGAGCTCGACTCGACCCTCACCTTCGTGCTCAACCTGCTGCGCGACTACGGTCTGACCGACTTCTACCTGGAGCTGTCCACCAAGGACCCGGAGAAGTTCGTCGGCGACGACGCGACGTGGGAGGAGGCCACCGCCGTCCTCGCCGCGGTGGCCGAGAAGCAGGGCCTGCCGCTGGTCCCGGACCCGGGCGGCGCGGCCTTCTACGGCCCGAAGATCTCGGTGCAGGCGCGGGACGCCATCGGGCGCACCTGGCAGATGTCGACCATCCAGCTGGACTTCAACCTGCCCGAGCGTTTCGACCTGGAGTACACGGCGGCGGACGGCTCGCGCCAGCGGCCGGTCATGATCCACCGGGCGCTGTTCGGCTCGATCGAGCGCTTCTTCGCGGTGCTGCTGGAGCACTACGCCGGTGCCATGCCGCCGTGGCTGGCCCCGGTCACCGTGACCGGCATCCCGATCACCGACGAGCACGTGCCGTACCTGCTGGAGGTCGCGGCCGAGCTCAAGAAGCGCGGGATCCGGGTCGAGGTGGACACCTCGGACGACCGGATGCAGAAGAAGATCCGCAACGCCCAGCGCAGCAAGGTCCCGTTCATGCTGATCGCCGGCAACGACGACGTCGAGGCGGGCGCGGTCTCCTTCCGCTACCGCAACGGCGAGCAGAAGAACGGCGTGCCGCTGGCCGACGCGATCACCGAGATCGTGGACGCGGTCGAGCGCCGGATCCAGGTCTGACGCCGGGCGTCGGGCGTGAGCGCGGGGCGGGCTCCTTCGGGAGTCCGCCCCGCGCGGCTTCGCAACCACGGTTGGGCGAATATGCTGATCAGCATGACGACTGAGCCGGAACTGCAGCAGGGCGTCGGGGAGCCGGACGGCTTCCGCCGCCTGTGGACCCCCCATCGGATGGCCTACATCCAGGGCGAGAACAAGCCCACCGGCCCGGCTCCGGACGACGGCTGCCCGTTCTGCTCGATCCCGTCGCTGAGCGACGAGGACGGGCTGGTCGTCGCGCGCGGCAACTCCGTGTACGCGGTGCTCAACCTGTACCCGTACAACGGCGGGCACCTCATGGTGGTCCCGTTCCGGCACGCGGCGGACTACACCGAGCTGGACGAGGCGGAGACGGCCGAGCTGGCGGTCTTCACCAAGAAGGCGATGACGGCGCTGCGCGCGGCCTCGGGCGCGCACGGCTTCAACATCGGCATGAACCAGGGCGCGGCGGCCGGCGCCGGCATCGCGGCCCACCTGCACCAGCACGTGGTGCCGCGCTGGGGCGGGGACACCAACTTCATGCCGGTGGTCGGGCACACCAAGGTGCTGCCGCAGCTGCTGGCGGACACCCGGAAGATGCTGGCCGAGGCCTGGCCGCAGGGCTGAGACCCGCGACGCGCAGGGCCCCCGCCGACCGTCGAGTCGGCGGGGGCCCTGCGCGTCGGTGGGCAGGTGGTCGGCTCAGCCGGCGTCGTACTGGTCGACCCTGAACGGGCGGCTGCCCTGGGCCTCGGCCTTGAGTCCGGCCGCGCGGCCCTTGAAGGCGCGCTCGGTGTCGAGGTCGTGCTCGGCGAGGAACTCCAGGGTGGCGGTGTGGACCGCGGCGAGCACCGGGTGGGAGGCGTTGAGCGCGTTGTCGGCCATGGTGCGGGTGCCCCAGGGCTGGCCGGCCCAGGTGTGCCGCAGACCGAAGGGCTCGGGCAGGCCGAGGCCGCCGCCGAGCCAGGAGAGCAGGCTGGGCGTCCGGTAGAAGGGGGCGCGGACGGCCTGCCGGACGACCTCGTCGTTGTCGATCAGCGGGAGCTTGACCGTGCGGTCCTCCCAGAACCGGAAGGTCTTGGAGACCGACTTCTCCTTGTCCTTGGGCTTGTCGAAGAAGAAGCCGTTGATCGGGCCGAGGGCGTAGCCGGCGACGGTGATGTTGAGGGTGTTGGCGAGCAGGACGACGGTGACGGTGAAGGTCAGGACGAGCTTGCCGTCGTGGGTGATGAACTGGGTGGCGAGGTAGTGCCGGGGTCCGCCGCCGAAGGTCTGCTTGTCGGCGATGGCCTGGACAGCGAAGTCGCGCATGTGGTCGCCGTCCATGTCGGCGCTGCCGGGGCGGCTGATCTCGTCGGCGCTCTCGCCGACCTCGAAGACGACCCACTGCTTGACCTGGACGTTGGGCATGCCGCTGTTGGCGACCTCGCTGATGCCCAGGGCCTTGAGGTGGCCGGAGATCTTGCGGACGAGGTCCCAGGGGTGGAACTGGCGGAAGTCGATCTGCCCCTCGGCGGGACGCAGGGTGTCGATGAGCTTCCACTCGCCCCAGCGGCGGCCGGCGCCGAGGATGCCCTTGGGGCCGGCGTAGTGCTGGACGTTGGTCTCCTGCTCGGCCTCCAGGCGGCCGAGTTTGGCGCGCAGGTCGGCGGCCTTCTTGTCGAGGTCGTCGCGGGGGACGGCCATCGGGACGGTCGCGGCGACGGCGTTGCCGTCGGCCAGGGAGAGCCAGCGGGCGCGCAGGTCGACGGCGGTGCGTTCGACGATCCGCCGGGCGAGGTACCAGCCGATCACCGGGGCGAGCATGACGACGCGCAGGTAGAGGCCGAGGATGCCGCCGGCCGGTGGCTTGATCGCGAGCAGCACGGCGAGCGCGGCGGCCAGGAGCAGGACGGCGGCCCCGTAGGCGCCGGCGTTCTTGGGGTTGTCGCGCTTGAGCCAGGCGCGCAGCTGGAAGGCGCCGAGCCAGACCAGGGCGCCGGGCAGGCAGAGCAGGCCCGTGACGACGGAGACGGTGGACAGCTGCCGGTCGCGGTTGCGGCGGATCTCCTCGGCGGCGAGGGCGTGCTCGACGATCTGGCGGGTTTCCACCCCGAAGGAGGGCACCAGGGGCTTGCGGTCGCCGCCGAGCGCGCGCGAGATGAGCGCCTTGCTGAAGGCCTCGCCGAAGTTGGGCGCGAACAGGGCGAAGCGGCCCTTCTTCGCGCTGACGCCGTCGAGTTTGCCGGCGCCCTCCTCCAGGTTGGTGTCGCGGTAGGCGGCCGAGGAGAGCGCCTGGGTGCCGGCGGTCTGCGGTCCGGCGTCGGTCCGGGGTATCTGCGCACCCGGGGTCATGTCGAGTGTGGTCACGGTGGCGTCCCCTCCTCCCCTTTGTCCTGCGGCAGGTTACCGTGCCGGGGTGCCGGCGCGGGCATGATCGTCTGAAGTGCCGTCACGAACGGGCCACGATGGACCTGTGGGGCATGATGCCCACGTTTCGACCGTCCGACGCACCGTCCGGTGCCCGGTCGCGGGCGGTCGGACGGGATGGTGCACGATGACGGCATGGAGAGCGATGGACTGACGGATCCGGTGCTGGTGTTCGACGGGGACTGCGGGTTCTGCACGACGTGCGTGACCTGGGCGGAGCGCTATCCGCGGCAGACGCTGGCGTCGGGGGGCTGGGAGGCGGTGCCGTTCCAGTTCGCGGACCTGGCGGGGCTGGACGCGGTGGCCGGGGGGCGCGCGGAGGTGTCCTGGGAGCGCGCGGAGCGCGAGGTGCTCTGGGTGACGCCGGCGGGCCGGGTGTACGGCGGGGCGCAGGCGGTGGCGCGGCTGCTGATGCGTTCGGGCGGGGTGTGGGCGTACCTGGGCGGGGTGCTGGCGCTGGCGCCGGTGCGGCCGGTGGCGGCGCTGGTGTACCGCTGGGTGGCGAAGAACCGGCACCGGATGCCGGGCGGGACGCCGGCCTGCGCGCTGCCGCGGCGCTGAGCCGCGGCGATTCGGAGACTAGTCGTCCCGGCCGTCGAAGCGGGCGGCGAGGGCGGCCGGCATGGGCTCGTGGCGCAGGTGGGCGCGGGTGAACTCGGCGGTGCCGTGGGTCAGCGAGCGCAGGTCGACGGGGTAGCGGGCGAGTTCGAGTTCGGGGACCTCGGCGCGCAGCAGGGTGAGGCCGGGGCCGCCGGTCTCGGTGCCGAGGACGCGGCCGCGGCGGGCGGAGAGGTCGCCGAGGACGGCGCCGAGGTAGTCGTCGGGCAGCAGGACGCCGACGGCGGCGACGGGTTCGAGGAGCCGGATGACGGCGTGTTCGGCGGCGTCGCGCAGGGCGAGGGCGGCGGCGTTCTGGAAGGCGGCGTCGGAGGAGTCGACGGAGTGCGCCTTGCCGTCGGTGAGGGTGACCCGGATGTCGACGAGCGGGTGGCCGGTGGCGACGCCCTTGGCGAGCTGGGCGCGGACGCCCTTCTCGACGGAGGGGATGAAGTGCTTGGGGACGGAGCCGCCGACGACGTGCTCCTGGAACTCGAAGCCGGAGCCGGCGGGAAGGGGTTCGACCTCCAGGTCGCAGATGGCGTACTGGCCGTGGCCGCCGGACTGTTTGACGAGGCGCCCGTGGCCGGCGGCGGCGGTGCCGAAGGTCTCGCGCAGGGCGACCCTGTGCTCGACGGTGTCGACGTGGACGCCGTGGCGGTTGCGCAGCCGGTCGAGGACGGCGTCGGCGTGGGCCTCCCCGGTGCACCAGAGGACGAGCTGGTGGGTGTCGGGGTTCTGTTCGAGGCGTAGCGCGGGGTCCTCGGCGGCGAGCCGGGAGAGGGCCTGGGAGAGCTTGTCGTCGTCGGCCTTGCTGTGGGCCTCGACGGCGATGGGCAGCAGGGGCTCGGGCAGGGTCCAGGTGTCGAGTTCGAGCTGGCCGCCGGGTTCCTGGAGGGTGTCGCCGGCGCGGGCGGTGGTGAGTTTGGCGGCGCAGACGAGGTCGCCGGCGACGGCGTGCGGGACGGGTCGCTGGAGCTTGCCGAAGGGGCTGGTGAGGCCGGTGACGCGTTCCTCGCCGTCCTGCTCGGCGGGGTGGTCGGGGCCGGTGAGGCGGATGCGGGTGTCGGGGCGCAGGGTGCCGGCGTAGAGGCGCAGCAGGCTGATGCGGCCGACGTAGGCGTCGCCGGTGACGCGGACGACCTGGGCGGCGAGGGGTGCGTCGGGGTCGCAGTCGGGGGCGGGGCGGGTGCGTTCGGCGGGGGTGGGGAAGGTGGTGGTGATGAGGTCGAGGAGTTCGGTGGCGCCGAGGCCGTGTTCGCTGGTGGGGACGGCGGGGTGGAGGGTGCAGGCGAGGACCTCGCGGCGCATGCCGGCTTCGAGGGAGTCGGTGTCGGGGGTTTCGCCGGTGAGGTACTGCTCCATGAGGGCGTCGTCCTGGCCGGAGATGGCTTCGACGAGGCTCTCGCGGGCGGGGGCGCTGTCGGGCAGGGGGTCGGCCTGGCCGTAGGTGTGGCCGGTGAGGAGGTCGACGCTGCCGTCGGGCCGGCCGTCGTGGTGGACGGGCAGGAACAGCGGCCGGAGGGTGTCGGGGCCGAGGCCGAAGGCGTCGTGGCAGGCGGTGAGGATGTCGTCGAGGCTGCCGCGGGCGATGTCGAGTTTGGCGACGGCGATGGCGCGCGGGATGTTCTCGGCCGCGCACTCGCGCCACAGGGCGCGGGTGGGGGCGGTGACGGGGTCGGTGGCGGAGACGACGAAGACGGCGGCGTCGGCGGCGTGCAGGGCGGCGCGCAGGTCGGCGGCGAAGTCGGGGTGGCCGGGCGGGTCGATCAGGTTGATCTTGGTGCCGCGCCACTCCAGGGGGAGCACGGAGAGCTGTACGGAGCGCTGCTGCTGGTGCTCGATGGATTCGTGGTCGGAGACGGTGGTGCCGTCGGTCACCCGTCCGGGGCGGCCGATGGCGCCGGCGGCGTGGGCGAGGGATTCGGCGAGGGTGGTCTTGCCCACGCCGGCGCAGCCGATGAGGACGACGTTGCGCAGGTCGCCCGGGCCGGTGACGGCGGGGGCCTGGCCGGCTCTGGCGTTGCTGCGGTCGGGCATCGGGGTCTCCTCCCGTCGCGCCGAGGCTGTCGGTGAAAGTCTAGGGGCGGGGGCGGCGAGGGGCGCGCGAGCGGCATCCGGGGGCGGTGTGTGCCGGGGGAGGTCGGTGGGCGTGGCTACGATGGGTGCGCCGGATGGGCTGATCCATCGGGTCGTCTGCCGCGCATCTGGCCGCAGGCGGGTACCAGGGAGATCGGAGCGGTCGGGAAGGCCATGCTCAACAAATACGCGCGTGCCTTCTTCACACGTGTCCTGACCCCGTTCGCCGCGTTCCTCATCCGTTTGGGTGTGAGCCCGGACACCGTGACGCTGGTCGGCACGGCCGGTTCGGTGGCGGGCGCGCTGGTGTTCTTCCCGCGCGGGGAGTTCTTCTGGGGCACCATCACGATCACGCTGTTCATCTTCTCGGACCTGGTGGACGGGAACATGGCGCGGCAGCTGGGGCGGTCCACGAAGTGGGGGGCGTTCCTGGACTCGACGCTGGACCGGGTCGCCGACGCGGCGGTCTTCGGTGGTCTGGCGATGTGGTACGCGGGCAAGGGTGACAACAACCTGCTGTGCGCGGTCGCGGTGTTCTGCCTGGCGAGCGGGCTGGTGGTGTCGTACACCAAGGCGCGGGCGGAGAGCCAGGGGCTGCCGTGCGACGTGTCGGGGCTGGTGGAGCGGGCCGAGCGGCTGGTGATCAGTCTGGTGGCGGCCGGTGTGGCGGGTCTGCACACGTTCGGGGTGCCGTACGTGGAGTGGCTGCTGCCGGTGGCGCTGTGGCTGGTGGCGGTCGGCAGCCTGGTGACGGTGTTCCAGCGGATGCTGCAGGTGCGCCGTGAGGCGTTCGAGGCGGACCGCGTGGCGGCCGGAAGCTGAGAGGGGGCCCGCGGTGGAGGACCGAGTCGCGGTGAAGGACCGAGTGGTGGAGCGGCTGGTGTACACGGCGTACGCGGCGGGTTGGGGGGCGCTCAAGCACCTGCCCGAGCCGGTGGTGCGGGCGCTGTTCGACCGGCTGGCGGACTACGCGTGGCGACGGCGCGGCAAGCGGGTGCTGCAGCTGGAGGCGAATCTGCTGCGGGTGTGTCCGGAGGCGGACGAGGCCCGGCTGCGGGAGCTGTCGCGCGCCGGGATGCGCTCGTACATGCGGTACTGGCAGGAGTCGTTCCGGCTGCCGGTCTGGGGCCGCGGGCGGGTGCTGCGGGACGTGCGGGTGGACGGCTTCGAGCACGTGCAGCAGGCGCTGGACGCCGGGCGGGGCGTGGTGGCGGCGCTGCCGCACATGGGCAACTGGGACCTGGCGGGCGCCTGGGTGGCGAGCCGGGGGTACCCGTTCACGACGGTGGCGGAGCGGTTGAAGCCGGAGCGGCTGTTCGACCGGTTCGTGGCGTTCCGGGAGAGCCTGGGCATGGAGGTGCTGGCGCTGACCGGCGGCTCGGTGAGCGTGGTGGGCACGCTGGCGCGGCGGCTGCGGGCGGGGAAGCTGGTCTGCCTGGTGGGGGACCGGGACCTCTCGGAGGCGGGCATCGAGGTGTCGTTCTTCGGTGAGGCGACGCGGATGCCGGCCGGTCCGGCGGCGCTGTGCCAGCGGACCGGGGCGGCGCTGCTGCCGGTGTCGATCTGGTACGAGGGGCGGACCATGCGGGCGCAGGTGCACCCGGAGGTCGTGGTGCCGGCGCAGGGCGACCGGGCGGAGAAGACCCGGGTGATGACGCAGGCGATGGCCGGGGTGTGGGAGGCGGCGATCCGGGAGCACCCGGAGGACTGGCACATGCTGCAGCGCTTCTGGCTGGCCGACCTCCCGGTCCGTGAGACGGTGGAGGCGGGGGCGTCCCGGGCCGCGGGCGGCGCCCGTCCGGCCGTCCGGGAGCCCGCCGTCCGTCCGGCGGCGGAGGCGGCCGGGGAGCCGGCGGCCGAGGCGTCGGGGGCCTGAGCGCGCCCGTCCGCCCGACCGCAGTCCGTACCCGCACCCGCACCGCCCGCAGGATTCGAGGAGACCCGTGAAGATCGGCATCGTCTGCCCGTACGACTGGGACGTCCCCGGTGGTGTGCAGTTCCACATCCGGGACCTCGCCGAGCACCTGATCGGCCTGGGGCACGAGGTGTCGGTGCTGGCGCCGGCCGAGGACGACGAGGCGCTGCCGCCGTACGTGGTGTCGGCGGGGCGCGCGGTGGCGGTGCCGTACAACGGCTCGGTGGCGCGGCTGAGCTTCGGGATCCTGTCGGCGGCCCGGGTGCGGCGGTGGCTGCACGAGGGGCGGTTCGACATCCTGCACGTGCACGAGCCGGCCTCGCCGAGCCTGTCGATGCTGGCGGCGTGGTCGGCGTCGGGGCCGATGGTGGGCACCTTCCACACCTCGAACCCGCGCTCGCGGGCGATGATCGCGGCCTCGCCGATCCTGCAGCCGGGACTGGAGAAGATGCGGGCGCGGATCGCGGTGAGCGAGTACGCGCGGCGCACCCTGGTGGAGCACCTGGGCGGGGACGCGGTGGTGATCCCCAACGGCGTGGACGTGGGCTTCTTCGCCGGGGCGGAGCCGGACGAGCGGTGGAGCGGCGGTGCGGCCGAGGGGCGGCCGGGGACGATCGGCTTCATCGGCCGGATCAACGAGCCGCGCAAGGGGCTGCCGACGCTGCTGGCGGCGCTGCCGCGGATCCTCGCGGAGCGGCCGGGGGTGCGGCTGCTGGTGGCGGGAAAGGGCGATGAGGAGGAGGCGGTCGCCGGGCTGGCGCCGGAGGTCCGGGCGCAGGTGGAGTTCCTCGGCATGGTGAGCGACCGGGACAAGGCCCGGCTGCTGCGCAGCGTGGACCTGTACGTGGCGCCGAACACCGGTGGCGAGAGCTTCGGGATCATCCTGGTCGAGGCGATGTCGGCGGGGGCGCCGGTGCTGGCGAGCGACCTGGACGCGTTCAAGCAGGTGCTGGACGGCGGGGACGCGGGCGAGCTCTTCCCGGTCGAGGACGCGGACGCGCTGGCGCGCACCGCGCTGCGGCTGCTGGGGGATCCGGCCCGGCTGGAGGAGCTGCGCAAGGCGGCGTCGCGGCACGTGCGGCGGTTCGACTGGTCGACGGTGGGCGCGGACATCCTGGCCGTGTACGAGACGGTGACGGCGGGGGAGGCCGCGGTGGTGGAGGACGAGCGCAGCGGGCGGCGCGGCCGGTTCGGGCTGGCCCGGGACTGAACGGGCGGCGGGCGCGGTTAAGGTCGGACGGTTCCACCGTCCGCAGTCCCCGTGTCCCTGGAGGGCCCGATGCCGCAGATCTCCGTCGACTACTCCCCGAGCCTGGCCGGTTCCTTCGACCGCCGTGAGCTGGGCCTGGCGATCAACCGGCTGGCGGTGGAGACCATCGCCGCCCAGCCGGAGGGCTGCAAGACGATCTTCCGGCCGACCGACCCGGAGGTCGTGGTCGGCTGGAGCGAGCGTCCCGAGGCGCAGGTGTTCGTGCAGTTCCAGATCTTCCCGGGGCGCAGCCCGGAGGCGAAGTCGGCGCTCACCGAGGGGGTGCTGGCGCTGCTGGCGGAGCGGGTGAAGCCGGCGCCGGGGGAGCGGCTGCACCTGGCGGTGGACGTGCGTGACATCGACCGCGACGCGTACCGGAACACCGCGATCGAGGGGTGAACCGGGGGCACCCGGTAGCGTAGCGCCCCGTGACTACCTGGATCTGGGCCGGCGTGGCCGTGGTGCTGTTCGGCATGTACCTGAGTTGGACGGCCGGAAGGCTGGACCGGCTGCACGCCCGGATCGACGCCGCCCGTGCGGCGCTGGACGCGCAGCTGGTCCGCCGGGCGTCGGTGGCGATGGAGCTGGCGACGTCCTCGCTGCTGGATCCGGCGGCGTCGCTGCTGCTGCTGGACGCGGCGCACGCGGCCCGTCAGGCGGAGGACGAGCAGCGCGAGGTGGCGGAGAGCCAGCTGAGCCTGGCGCTGCGGGCGGTGTTCGCGGAGTCGGAGCAGGTGGCGGCGCTGGTGGCGGAGCCGGGCGGCGAGGACGCGGTGCGGGATCTGACGGCGGCGGTGCGGCGGGTGCCGATGGCGCGGCGGTTCCACAACGACGCGGTGCGGGCGGCGCGGGCGGTGCGTGAGCACCGGCTGGTGCGGTACTTCCGGCTGGCGGGCAAGGCGCCGTTCCCGATGGCCTTCGAGATGGACGACGCGCCGCCGGTGGCACTCACTCCTGAGGGTGCTCCCGCCTAGGACGTGTCGTGCGGGACCTGTCCGTGGCACCCGCTCCACCTGCGGTGACGGCTTGCCCCGGATACGGCCTCTTTGTCGTATCCCACCGGAGCGGCTGGACTTGGTGGCGCATGGAGGGCCGGTTTCTTCCGCCTACCATAGGGCGATAGCACTGGTTCATCTTCGAGTGAGGTCTCACGTGTCCACCACCCCCACCACCGCAGACCAGCCGCAGATCGGTACCGCCCGGGTCAAGCGCGGCATGGCCGAGCAGCTCAAGGGCGGTGTGATCATGGACGTGGTCAACGCCGAGCAGGCCAAGATCGCCGAGGACGCCGGCGCTGTGGCCGTCATGGCCCTGGAGCGGGTGCCGGCCGACATCCGCAAGGACGGCGGCGTGGCGCGCATGTCGGACCCGAACATGATCGAGGAGATCATCGGCGCGGTCTCGATCCCGGTCATGGCGAAGTCCCGGATCGGCCACTTCGTCGAGGCCCAGGTCCTGCAGTCGCTGGGTGTCGACTACATCGACGAGTCCGAGGTGCTGACCCCGGCCGACGAGGTCAACCACTCCGACAAGTGGGCCTTCACCACCCCCTTCGTCTGCGGTGCCACCAACCTGGGCGAGGCGCTGCGCCGCATCGCCGAGGGTGCGGCCATGATCCGCTCCAAGGGCGAGGCCGGTACCGGCAACGTCGTCGAGGCGGTCCGCCACCTGCGCCAGATCAAGAACGAGATCGGCCACCTGCGCGCCCTGGACCACAACGAGCTGTTCGCCGCCGCCAAGGAGCTGCGCGCCCCGTACGAGCTGGTCAAGGAGGTCGCCGAGCTCGGCAAGCTGCCGGTCGTCCTGTTCTCCGCCGGTGGCGTGGCCACCCCGGCCGACGCCGCGCTGATGCGCCAGCTGGGTGCCGAGGGCGTCTTCGTCGGCTCGGGCATCTTCAAGTCGGGCGACCCGGCCAAGCGCGCCGCCGCGATCGTCAAGGCCACCACCTTCTTCGACGACCCGAAGATCATCGCCGACGCCTCCCGCAACCTGGGCGAGGCCATGGTCGGCATCAACTGCGACACCCTGCCCGAGAGCGAGCGGTACGCCAACCGCGGCTGGTAATGCGCTGTGGACGGCCCGCCGCGCGGTGAGATCATCGGCGCGGCGGGCCGCCGTGCGTCGTCGAGTTCGAGAGTCAAGAGGTACGAGAAGTGTCCACTCCAGTCATCGGCGTCCTCGCCCTCCAGGGTGATGTCCGCGAGCACCTGATCGCCCTGGCCGAGGCCGACGCGCTGGCGCGTCCGGTCCGTCGCGCGGAGGAGCTGGCCGAGGTCGACGCGCTGGTGATCCCCGGCGGGGAGTCCACCACGATGTCCAAGCTGGCCCTGCTGTTCGGCGTGATGGACCCGCTGCGCGAGCGGGTCGCCGCCGGCATGCCGGTGTACGGGACCTGCGCCGGCATGATCATGCTGGCCGACAAGATCCTGGACGGGCGCGAGGACCAGGAGACGGTCGGCGGCATCGACATGACGGTGCGCCGCAACGCCTTCGGCCGCCAGAACGAGTCCTTCGAGTCCGGCATCGCCTTCCGCGGCCTGGACGACGCCCCGGTGCACGGCGTGTTCATCCGCGCCCCCTGGGTGGAGTCGGTCGGCGCGGCCGTCGAGGTGCTGGCCGAGCTGCCGGCCGCCGACGGCCCGGAGAGCCGGATCGTGGCCGTGCGCCAGGGCAACCTGCTGGCCACCTCGTTCCACCCGGAGCTCACCGGCGACCACCGGGTGCACGCCTACTTCGTGCGCATGGTCGAGGAGCACCTCGCCGCCGCGTGACCGCGCGTAGGTGACCGTGTGCGGTCGGGCGGCGGCCGCACCGGTAAGATCTCATCTGTTCATTTCCCTTTGGCGACGTAAAGGAGCTGGCGATGTCCGGCCACTCTAAGTGGGCTACCACCAAGCACAAGAAGGCCGTGATCGACGCCAAGCGCGGCAAGCTCTTCGCCAAGATGATCAAGAACATCGAGGTGGCGGCGCGCACCGGCGGCCCCGACCCGGCCGGCAACCCGACGCTCTACGACGCCATCCAGAAGGCGAAGAAGAGCTCGGTCCCGATCGACAACATCAACCGCGCCGTCAAGCGCGGTGGCGGTCTGGAGGCCGGCGGAGCCGACTACCAGACCATCATGTACGAGGGCTACGGCCCGAACGGCGTCGCGGTGCTCATCGAGTGCCTCACCGACAACCGCAACCGCGCCGCCTCCGACGTGCGCGTGGCGATGACCCGCAACGGCGGCTCGATGGCCGACCCGGGCTCGGTCTCCTACCTGTTCACCCGCAAGGGCGTCGTGATCGTCCCCAAGGCGGACGGCGTGGACGAGGACAAGCTCTTCGAGGTCGTCCTGGACCAGGAGCCCGAGGAGATCAACGACCTCGGCGACTCCTTCGAGATCGTCTCCGAGGCCTCCCGGATGGTCGCCGTCCGCACCGCCCTGGTGGACGCCGGCGTCGACTACGACTCGGCCGAGGCCAACTTCCTGCCGAGCATGCAGGTCGAGCTGGACGTCGACGGCGCCCGCAAGATCCTGAAGCTGATCGACGCCCTGGAGGACAGCGACGACGTGCAGAACGTCTTCGCCAACTTCGACATCAGCGACGAGGTCGGTGCGCAGCTCGACGCCGAGTGATCGTGCCCCCTTCCGGCCCGGCGGTCCCCAGGACCGCCGGGCCGGTGTCGTTCGGGGCGCTGTCGGTGGTGACGGGTAGCCTTCGCAGGTCGGAGGAGAGCATGAGGGAGGGGGAGCCTTGGTACGGGTGCTGGGTGTCGACCCTGGGCTGACCAGGTGCGGCGTCGGCGTGGTCGAGGGCGCGCCGGGCCGGCCGCTGCGGATGGCCGGCGTCGGTGTGGTGCGCACCCCCGCCGAGGCGGAGATCGGGCACCGGCTGCTGCTGGTGGAGCAGGGCATCGAGGCCTGGCTGGACGAGCACCGGCCCGACCTGGTGGCGGTCGAGCGGGTCTTCGCCCAGCACAACGTCCGCACCGTGATGGGCACGGCGCAGGCCAGCGCGGTGGCGATGCTCTGCGCGACCCGGCGCGGCATACCGGTCACCCTGCACACCCCCAGCGAGGTCAAGGCCGCCGTCACCGGCTCGGGCCGGGCCGACAAGGCGCAGGTCACGGCCATGGTGCAGCGGCTGCTGCGGCTGGACGCGCCCCCCAAACCGGCCGACGCCGCCGACGCGCTGGCGCTGGCCATCTGCCACATCTGGCGCGGCGGCGCCGCCAACCGCCTGGAGGCCGCGATCCTGGCGGCCCGTACCAGCTCCCCGCACGGCCCGAGAGGAACCACCCGATGATCGCCTTCGTGCAAGGACCCGTGGCGGCGCTGTCCGGCGGCGTCGCGGTGGTCGAGGTCGGCGGGGTCGGCATGGCCGTGCAGTGCACCCCGAACACCATGGCCGGTCTGCGGCTGGGGGAGCCGGCCCGGCTGGCGACCTCGCTGGTGGTCCGGGAGGACTCGCTGACCCTGTTCGGCTTCGCGGACGACGACGAGCGGGCGATCTTCGAGATCCTGCAGGCGGCGCCGGGCGTCGGCCCCAAGCTCGCCCAGGCGATCCTCGGAGTGCACAGCCCCGACGCGCTGCGCCTCGCGGTCGCGAACGGCGACGAGAAGGCACTGGTGGCGGTGCCCGGCATCGGCAAGGCCAAGGCCGCCAAGCTGCTGCTGGAGTACAAGGACAAGCTGGGCGCCCCGCACGGCGCGGTCCCCGCGCAGAAGCCGGTCGCCACCGGGCCGGCGCCGTGGAGCGAGCAGCTGCACTCCGCGCTGGTCGGCCTCGGCTACGCGCCGCGCGAGGCGGACGAGGCGGTCGCCGCCGTCACCCCGCAGGCCGAGGCGCAGCCGGTGCCGGACGTCGGCGCGCTGCTGCGGCTGGCGCTGCGCGGACTCAACCGTTCTCGCTGAAGCCATCTGACGACCTGTCCTTTTGTCGACACCGCCGACAGCGACGGCGCCGACAGTGCCGCCGACACCGATGTGGGAGCCACCTCCGATGAGCCCGTACGACTCCGAGCCCGCCGACCGGCTGGTGACCGCCGCCGCCGACGGTGAGGACCAGGCCGTCGAGGCGGCGCTGCGCCCCCGGCTGCTGGACGAGTTCATCGGCCAGGAGCGGGTGCGCGAGCAGCTGTCGCTGGTGCTCCAGGCGGCCCGCCAGCGCGGCGCGGCCCCCGACCACGTGCTGCTCAGCGGCCCGCCCGGGCTCGGCAAGACCACCCTGTCGATGATCATCGCGGCCGAGCTGGGTGCCCCGATCCGGATCACCTCGGGGCCGGCGATCCAGCACGCGGGCGACCTCGCGGCGATCCTCTCCTCGCTCGCCGAGGGGGAGGTGCTGTTCCTCGACGAGATCCACCGGATGTCCCGGCCGGCCGAGGAGATGCTCTACATGGCGATGGAGGACTTCCGGGTCGACGTGATCGTCGGCAAGGGGCCCGGCGCGACCGCCATTCCGCTGGAGCTGCCGCCGTTCACCCTGGTCGGCGCGACCACCCGGGCCGGTCTGCTGCCGCCGCCGCTGCGCGACCGCTTCGGCTTCACCGGGCACATGGAGTTCTACGCGCCCGCCGAGCTGCAGCGGGTGGTGCACCGCTCGGCCGCGCTGCTGGACGTGGAGATCGACCCGGCCGGCGCCGCCGAGATCGCCGGCCGCTCCCGGGGTACGCCGCGCATCGCCAACCGGCTGCTGCGTCGGGTGCGCGACTACGCGCAGGTGCGGCACGACGGCGTGATCACCCCCGCGATCGCGGGCCGGGCGCTGGACGTCTACGAGGTGGACGCCCGTGGTCTGGACCGGCTGGACCGGGCGGTGCTGGACGCGCTGCTGCGGCTGTTCGGCGGCGGCCCGGTCGGGCTGTCGACACTGGCGGTCGCGGTGGGGGAGGAGGCCGAGACGGTCGAGGAGGTCGCCGAGCCGTTCCTGGTCCGCGAGGGTCTGCTGGCCCGCACTCCGCGCGGGCGGATCGCCACCGCCGCGGCCTGGCGGCACCTGGGGCTCACCCCGCCGGCGCAGCCCGGACGCGCCGCGGCGGCCCCCCAGCCGGAGCTGTTCGCCCCGGACGGGGACGGCGGATCGGGCCAGGGCTGACGACGCGCCGCCCGGTCAGGGCCGAACGGGTGATGGCGGAGCGTGTGCGGACCATGTGCGCCCGCCGCCCGGGGCGCCTGCAGAAGCCGGGGGAGAAGTCCGGGGAAACTGTGCAGGCGGAGGGTCGCCACTTTCGGCGGCAGGATGCGATGCTTGGCGTTGTCCGATCAGTTCGGGGTCGCCTAGACTCCGCCGGACCGCCCCTCTCACCCGACGGGACGACCAATACCACACAGGCCGCCGGCCGGCGGCCCGTAAAGGACCCTGGCTGCAGTGAACCTCATCATCCTCCTCCTCCCGATCCTCGCCATCGTGCTCATGTTCCGGGCGCAGAAGAAGCGCCAGGCGCAGATGACCCAGATGCAGACGGCACTCGAGCCGGGGGCGGGCGTGCGGACCATCGGCGGCCTGTACGCGCAGGTGAAGGCGATCAACGAGGAGACCGTCGAGCTGGAGATCGCGCCGGGCGTGGTCACCCACTTCACCAAGAGCGCGATCGCGGCGGTCCTGGAGCCCGCCGAGTACGACGCGATCATCAACGGTCGCCCGGCCGAGGACGAGGGGGTCGACGCCTCGGACGAGGACGTCGAGGTCGAGGCCGGGTCGGCCGACGCGAAGCCGCTGTCGTTCAGCAAGGACGACGCCGACAGGGGCGACGCGAAGGCCGAGGCCGAGGGCGGGGCTCCCGCGAGCAAGTAGTACGGTCGGGCACCCGCCCGGCTGCGCGGCGTTGTGCCGCGAGCCCACAGGACTCAGGGCCGCAGTTCCGCCATTACCCCGCCCAGCCGCGTGCTGGGCGGGGGTCGGTGGGGGGAAGTGGCATGGACAGGGAGAAACGAGCAAGGTGGCAACACCCAAGTCGCGCCCGCGCGACGGTTACCCAGGGCGGGCGCTGGCCCTCATCCTGGTCGTCACCGTCGGACTGGTCGCCCTCATGTTCGGGACGGGCAACACCAAGCCCCGGCTCGGTATCGACCTCGCCGGCGGTACCAGCATCACGCTGAGCGCGAAGTCGACCGACCCCAAGGCGATCAACAAGTCCAACATGGACATCGCCACCGGGATCATCGAGCAGCGCGTCAACGGTATGGGCGTCTCCGAGGCGGAGGTCCAGACCCAGGGCGACCGCAACATCATCGTGAACATCCCCAAGGGCGGTGACAAGCAGAGCGCCGCCGACCAGGTCGGCACCACCGCGAAGCTCTACTTCCGCCCGGTCCTGGCCCTGGCCCCCAGCGGCATCCAGGCCCCGGCGCCGACCGCGACCCCGTCCGCGGGCGCGACCGGCACCCCGAGCGCCGCCGCCACCCCGAGCGGGACCGCGGCCGCCACCGGTGCCCCGAGCGCCGCCGCGACCGGTACGCCGAGCGCGAGCGCCACCAAGCAGGGCCGCCCGGCCGGTGAGGCCCTCGCGGCCGACAACCCGACCACCCCCGCGGCCACCACCGCCGGTACCCCCGCCGCCACCGGCGCCCCGAGCGCCGCCGCGACCGACCCGGCGGCCACGCAGGACCTCTCCGCGGCGATGACCTCGGGCACCGTCCCGCCGGAGCTGGCCGCCCAGTTCGGCTCGCTGGACTGCACCAAGCCCGAGCAGCGCAACAAGAACTACCAGAGCGCCGAGGGCGCGCCGACCGTCGCCTGCACGCAGAAGGACGAGAACGGCGCCTACTACAAGCTGGCGCTGGGCCCGGTCGCGGTCATGGGGGCGGACGTCTCCAAGGCGCAGGCCACCATCGACACCCAGCAGGGCGGCGGCTGGCAGGTCCAGCTGCAGTTCAACGGCAAGGGCACCGACGCGTTCACCGCCGTCACCGGCCAGCTCGCCACCCAGCCCGACCCGACCAACCAGTTCGCCATCGTGCTGGACGGCCAGGTCGTCTCCCACCCGTACGTGCGCAGCGCCATCCCCGGCGGCTCGGCCGTGATCTCCGGCAACTTCAGCCAGACCGAGGCGCAGAGCCTCGCCAACGTGCTGAGCTTCGGCGCCCTGCCGCTGGAGTTCACCACCAGCGACGTCACCACCGTCTCCCCGCAGCTCGGCGGGGACCAGCTGAAGGCCGGTCTGGTCGCCGGTCTGATCGGCATGATCCTGGTGGTCGCCTACTCGCTGCTCTACTACCGGGGCCTGGGCCTGATCTCGATCGCCGGTCTGCTCGTCTCGGCGGCGCTGACCTACTCGATCATGAGCCTGCTCGGTGCGGGGATCGGCTTCGCGCTGAACCTGCCGGCGGTCTGCGGCGCGATCGTCGCGATCGGTATCACCGCCGACTCCTTCATCGTGTACTTCGAGCGCATCCGCGACGAGGTCCGCGAGGGCGCCCCGCTGCGCCCGGCGGTCCAGCGGGCCTGGCCGCGCGCCCGGCGCACCATCCTGGTGTCGGACTTCGTCTCCTTCCTCTGTGCCGCCGTGCTCTACCTGGTCTCGGTCGGCAAGGTGCAGGGCTTCGCGTTCACGCTGGGCCTGACCACGGCGCTCGACGTCGTCGTCATCTTCCTGTTCACCAAGCCGCTGATCACGCTGCTGGCCCGCCGGAAGTTCTTCTACGAGGGTCACCCGTGGTCCGGCCTGGACCCGAAGCGGCTGGGCGCCCGCCCGCCGCTGCGCAGCACCCGCCGTCGTTCCCCCTCGTCCTCCGCCGCCGTGAAGGGGGCCTGACACCGTGTCGCGCTTCTCCAATCTGGGCCACAAGCTCTACCAGGGCGAGGTCAGCTTCGACTTCGTCGGCCGGCGCAAGCTCTGGTACAGCATCTCCGCGGTGATCGTCCTGGTCGCCGGGATCGGCCTGGCGATGGGCCTGCACCTGGGCATCGAGTTCAAGGGCGGCTCGGTCTACACCGTGACCAAGCCCGGCCTGACGGTGTCGCAGACCCAGGAGGCGGTCGACAAGATCGTCTCCTCGCACCCGCTGGTGCAGTCGACCGACAACGGCAAGATCCGCATCCAGGTCTCCTCGGAGGACAAGACCACCTCCGCCGAGGTCACCGGCAAGCTCTCGCAGGAGCTCGGCGTCCCGGTCGGCGAGATCGAGGCCCAGGTGATCGGCCCCAGCTGGGGTGAGCAGATCTCCAACAAGGCGCTCACCGGTCTGGTCATCTTCATGATCCTGGTGACGATCTACCTGGCGATCGCCTTCGAGTGGCGGATGGCGGTGGCCGCCCTGGTCGCCCTCATCCACGACCTCCTGATCACCATCGGCGTCTACGCCCTGGTGGGCTTCGAGGTCACCCCGGGTACCGTGATCGGCTTCCTGACCATCCTCGGTTACTCCCTCTACGACACGGTCGTCGTCTTCGACACCGTGAAGGAGAACACCAAGGGGATCACCAAGCAGAACAAGCTCACCTACAGCGACGCGGCCAACGCGGGCCTCAACCAGACCCTGGTCCGCTCGCTCAACACCACCGTGGTCGCGCTGCTTCCGGTGGCGGCGCTGCTGTTCATCGGCGGCGGCCTGCTGGGCGCCGGCACCCTGAACGACATCTCGCTGGCGCTGTTCATCGGTCTGGCCGCCGGTGCCTACTCGTCGATCTGCGTCGCCACCCCGCTGCTCGCGCAGCTCAAGGAGGAGGCGCCGGAGATGAAGGCCCTGGCCAAGCGGGTCGCCCAGCGCCGCGCCGCCGACGCCAAGGCCGCCGCGGCCAAGGAGGCCGGCGAGGCGGGCGAGGCCGAGGAGATCGCCGACGAGGACCTGCCGGCGGGTATGGTCGGTCAGCGCGGGCGCCCGGCCGGCACCACGCGTGCCAAGGGCCGTCCGTCGACCAAGCGCTGACCGCCGCCGACCCTAAGGACCCTTCGTGACCACCGCCGACACCCCCCTGGCCGAGCTGCTCACCAGCCGGATCCGGGACGTCCAGGACTACCCGAAGCCGGGCGTGCTGTTCAAGGACATCGCGCCGCTGCTCGCCGACGCCGAGGCCTTCGGCGCGCTCACCCGGGCGCTCGCCGGCCGGGCCGCGGAGCTCGGGGCCACCAAGGTGGTCGGCCTGGAGGCGCGCGGTTTCGTCCTGGCCGCCCCGGCGGCCTTCGCGGCCGGGCTCGGCTTCGTGCCGATCCGCAAGCAGGGCAAGCTGCCCGGCGAGGTGTTCCGCCGCTCCTACGAGCTGGAGTACGGCTCGGCGACGCTGGAGGTCCAGTGCGACGCCTTCGCGCCCGGTGAGCGGGTGCTGGTGGTGGACGACGTGCTCGCCACCGGCGGGACCATCGGTGCCTCGCTGGACCTGGTCAAGGAGGCCGGGGCCGAGCTGGCCGGTGTGGTCGTGCTGATGGAGCTGGGCTTCCTCGACGGCCGCGCGCGGCTGGCGCCGCACCTGGGCGGCGCTCCGCTGGAGACGCTGGTCACGGTCTGAAGTCCCGTTGGGGCCCATCGAACGGCGGGCGGCGGTCGGAATGCTCCGGCCGCCGCCCGCCGTTGTGTCGGGCGTGTGTCCGCCACGTGTGCGGGCCCGGCCGACCGAACGTCCTGACGCCGGGCTCGGTACCATGAAGATTCATCCCCTCCCGGTTGCGCGGGCCGCGGCGCGAGCCGCGCGGCGCCCGCGGGGGGCAGGTCGAGTGCCCTGAGGAGTGTCCTTGCCCGACGAGGTTGTGCCCACGGCGGCCGAGGCCGCCCCCGAGAACCGGCCCACGCCCTCGGGGGCCACCCCGGCACGCCCGGCGCCGACCCCGTCCCGCTCGTCCGCCCCGGCCGGCCGGGCCGCCTCCGCCGGTGGCATGCGGGCCCGCCTCGCCCGCCTCGGCGGCCAGCGCTCCAGCGTGCTCAACCCCGTGCTGGAGCCGCTCTTCCGCTCCATCCGGGCCAATGACCCCAAGGCCGACCCGGCGCTGCTGCGCGACATCGAGAAGGCGTACGCGGTCGCCGAGAAGTGGCACCGCGGGCAGAAGCGCAAGAGCGGCGACCCGTACATCACCCACCCGCTGGCGGTCGCGACCATCCTGGCCGAGCTCGGCATGGACGCCCCGACCCTGATGGCGGGGCTGCTGCACGACACCGTCGAGGACACCGACTACGGCCTGGAGACCCTGCGCAAGGACTTCGGCGACTCGGTGGCCCTGCTGGTGGACGGCGTCACCAAGCTGGACCGGGTCAAGTTCGGCGAGGCCGCCCAGGCCGAGACGGTCCGCAAGATGGTCGTCGCGATGGCCAAGGACCCCCGGGTCCTGGTGATCAAGCTGGCCGACCGCCTGCACAACATGCGCACGATGCGCTACCTCAAGCGGGAGAAGCAGGAGAAGAAGGCCCGCGAGACCCTGGAGATCTACGCCCCGCTGGCGCACCGGCTGGGCATGAACACCATCAAGTGGGAGCTGGAGGACCTCGCCTTCGCGATCCTCTACCCCAAGATGTACGACGAGATCGTCCGGCTGGTCGCCGAGCGCGCCCCCAAGCGGGACGAGTACCTGGCGACCGTCATCGACCAGGTCCAGGGCGACCTGCGCGGCGCCCGGATCACCGCCTCCGTCACCGGCCGGCCGAAGCACTACTACTCGGTCTACCAGAAGATGATCGTCCGGGGCCGGGACTTCGCCGAGATCTACGACCTGGTGGGCATCCGGGTCCTGGTCGACACCGTCCGCGACTGCTACGCGGCGCTGGGCACCATCCACGCGCGGTGGAACCCGGTGCCGGGGCGGTTCAAGGACTACATCGCGATGCCCAAGTTCAACATGTACCAGTCGCTGCACACCACGGTGATCGGTCCCGGGGGCAAGCCCGTCGAGCTGCAGATCCGCACCTTCGACATGCACCGCCGCGCCGAGTACGGCATCGCCGCGCACTGGAAGTACAAGCAGCGCGCGGTGGCCGGCGCGTCCAAAGTGCGCACCGACACCCCCACCCAGACCCGCAAGGACGACAAGGCCGGCGCCGTCAACGAGATGGCCTGGCTGCGGCAGCTGCTGGACTGGCAGAAGGAGACCGCCGACCCCAGCGAGTTCCTGGAGTCGCTCCGCTTCGACCTGGCCAGCAACGAGGTCTTCGTCTTCACCCCCAAGGGCGACGTCATAGCCCTGCCGGCCGGGGCCACCCCGGTGGACTTCGCGTTCGCGGTGCACACCGAGGTCGGCTACCGCACCATCGGGGCCCGGGTGAACGGGCGGCTGGTGCCGCTGGAGTCGACCCTGGAGAACGGCGACACCGTCGAGGTGTTCACCTCCAAGGCGGAGAACGCCGGGCCGTCCCGGGACTGGCTGGGCTTCGTGAAGTCCCCGCGCGCCCGCAACAAGATCCGTGCCTGGTTCTCCAAGGAGCGCCGCGAGGAGGCGATCGAGCAGGGCAAGGAGGCCATCGCCCGCGCGATGCGCAAGCAGGGCCTGCCGATCCAGCGGATCCTCACCGGCGACTCGCTGGTCACCCTCGCCCACGAGATGCGCTACCCGGACATCTCCTCGCTGTACGCGGCGATCGGCGAGGGCCACGTCACCGCGCAGAGCATCGTCCAGAAGCTGGTGCAGGCGCTCGGCGGCGAGGAGGGTGCCACCGAGGACCTCGCGGAGACGGCCACCCCGACCCACGACAACCGGCGCGCGGTGCGCCGCCGGGCCAAGGGCGACCCGGGCGTGATCGTCAAGGGCGTCGAGGACGTCTGGGTCAAGCTGTCGCGCTGCTGCACCCCGGTGCCGGGCGACGCCATCGTCGGCTTCGTCACCCGCGGCAACGGCGTCTCGGTGCACCGCGCCGACTGCGTCAACGTCGAGGCGCTCAGCCAGCAGCCCGAGCGGATGATCGAGGTCGACTGGGCGGCCACCCAGTCCTCGGTCTTCCTGGTGGCCATCCAGGTCGAGGCGCTGGACCGCTCCCGGCTGCTCTCGGACGTCACCCGGGTGCTGTCCGACCAGCACGTCAACATCCTGTCGGCGGCGGTGCAGACCTCCCGCGACCGGGTGGCGATGAGCCGCTTCACCTTCGAGATGGGCGACCCCAAGCACCTGGGCCACGTCCTCAAGGCGGTCCGCGGCGTCGAGGGCGTCTACGACGTCTACCGCGTCACCTCGGCCCGCAAGTAGCCGCGCCGCACGGTCCGCACGAGCCCGACGCGGCCGTGCGACGCGAAGGGCCCCCGGGGATCGCTCCCCGGGGGCCCTTCGCGTGGTGTCCGCGGCCGGATCAGCCGCTGAACTCCTCCTGGCTGCGGTGCGCCTGCTCCAGCAGCTCCTGGACGCCGGCCAGCTCGGACTCCAGCTTGGCCGCCTTGGCGGCGTTGCCGGCCGCGCGGGCCTTGTCCAGGTCGGAGCGGAGCTTGTCCGCCTTGGCCTCGAACAGGCCGACCATGCCGGCCGCACGGGCCTTGGCCTCCGGGTTGGAGCGCTTCCACTCGGCGTCCTCGGCCTCGCGGATGGCCCGCTCGACCGCGTTCAGCCGGCCGTCCAGCTTCGGGCGGACGTCGCGCGGCACGTGGCCGATCGCCTCCCAGCGCTCGTTGACCTCGCGCAGCGCCGCCTTGGCCGCCTTGAGGTCGGTGATCGGCAGGATCGTCTCGGCCTCGGCCGCCAGTGCCTCCTTGAGCTTCTGGTTGGCGACCTGCTCGGCGTCACGCTCGCTGAACACCGCGCTGCGCGCCTGGAAGAAGACGTCCTGGGCGCCGCGGAACCGCGCCCACAGCTCGTCCTCGACGTCGCGCTGGGCGCGGCCGGCGGCCTTCCAGCGGGCCATCAGGTCGCGGTAGCCGGCCGCGGTGTCGCCCCACTCGGTCGACGAGGAGAGCGCCTCGGCCTCGGCGACCAGCTGCTCCTTGGTGAGCCGGGCCTGCTCGCGCTCGGCGTCCAGCGCCGCGAAGTGCGACTTGCGGTGCTTGGAGAAGACCGAGCGGGCGTGCGAGAAGCGGTGCCACAGCTCGTCGTCGCTCTTGCGGTCCAGCCGGGGCAGGCCCTTCCAGGTGTCCACCAGGGCGCGCAGCCGGTCGCCGGCCTCCCGCCACTGGGTGGACTCGGCGAGCTGCTCGGCCTCCGCGACCAGCGCCTCCTTGGCGGTGCGGGTCTCGTCCTGGGCCTTGGCCCGGGCCGCCTTGCGCTCCTCGCGACGGCTCTCGATCTGGCCGGCGAGCGTGTCCAGCCGCTGGGCCAGTGCCGCCAGGTCGCCCACCGCGTGCGCCTCGGTGACCTGCTCGCGCAGGTGCTCCAGGGCGGCCTGGGCGTCCTTGGCGGCCAGGTCGGTGGTGCGCACCCGCTTCTCCAGCAGGCCGATCTCCACCTCGATGCCCTGGTACTTGCGCTCGAAGTAGGCGAGCGCCTCCTCGGGCGAGCCGGCCTGCCAGGAGCCGACGACGCGTTCGCCGTCCGCGGTCCTGACGTAGACCGTGCCCTGCTCGTCGACACGGCCCCACGGGTCGCTGCTCATAGCGCGTCCTCCACATGACGTCGCGCCCGCGCCGGGGCGGTACGCGTCCGTCGTCCACAGTTGATGTGCGGCGGACCGATGAGTCCGCCGTCCCCGTCCGCCGTGTTCTTCTGCTGCCGAGGGTGACGGCCGGCGGGTCTGGGCACCCTATACAACGCCAACATAGGCGACCAGGCCCGGTGCTGTCCGCATCCGGGCCGGGCGATTTCGGTCCGGGGCGGTCCGGGGGCGCCGCGACGGCGCTCCAGGACCGCCCCGGAGCGGGTCAACCCTTCGCGGCGGTCACCGAGTTGAGGGTGACGTCGGCCATCGGGTGGCCGTCCCCGCCGCCCTCCAGGGTGCCCGCGGCGGCGATCTTCTGGAGCACGTCCAGACCGCCGGTGATCGTGCCGAACGGGGTGTAGTTCGGCGACAGCTCGGTGTCCTTGTAGACCAGGAAGAACTGGCTGCCGTTGGTGCCCGGGCCGGCGTTGGCCATCGCCACGGTGCCGGCCGGGTACTTGGCGCCGGTGAGGTTCTCGTCGGCGAACTTGTAGCCCGGGCCGCCGGTGCCGCCCGGAGCGGTGGCGCTGGCGGTCGGGTCGCCGCACTGCAGCACGAAGATGCCGCCGGTGGTGAGCCGGTGGCACTTGGTGTGGTCGAAGTACTGCTCGCCGGCCAGGAAGGCGAAGGAGTTCACCGTGTGCGGCGCCTTGGCGGCGTCCAGCGCCAGCGTCACCTTGCCGCAGTTGGTGTCCAGGGTCACGTTGTACGTGGCCTTGGTGTCGACGGTCAGGGCCGGCTCGGCCTGCCACTTCTTGCCGTTCGGGGTGCCCGGCGCCGGCTCTCCGCAGCCCTCGACCGGCTTGCGGGTCGGCACGCTGGGCTCGGTCGGGGTCGGCGCGGCCTGCGCGGTGGCGCCGTCCTTCTTCTTGTCGTCCGAGTCGAAGGCGCCGGTCGCGAAGAGGGTGCCGCCACCCGCCAGCACGACCACGGCGAGTGACGCGCCGAGGATCGTGTTGCGCCGCTTGCGCGCGGCCGCCGCGGCGACCCGGCGCTCCTGCTGGCGCTCGTACTTATCCCGGGCGAGCTGCCGCCGTCGCTGTTCGCTGCTGACCACCGGCTCTGTCTCCTACGGATGTGCTGATCGCGGATGTGGGGGCTTCGTCTGTGTGCGACGCCGATGCGGATCATCGCACTCATCGGCGGCCAAGTGTAGGGACCGCGACCGTAAGAACGGGGTGAACCGTTCAGCTCGAAGTGAACCTGTCACGCCCATCTGGTTCGCAACCGGGCCCGCACCGCCGGTAGGCTGCCCCTACATCACAGTTCGTAGCCGCAGCCGAAGCCGCCACGGCGAGGAACGCCGAAGACCCCGAAGACCGACACCGAAGGACGCGCGTGTTCATCGCCGGATTCCCCGCTGGAGCCTGGGGCACCAACTGCTACCTGGTCGCGCCGGGGCCGGGCGAGGAGTGCGTCATCGTCGATCCGGGGCACCAG
This sequence comes from Kitasatospora sp. NPDC057595, assembly GCF_042800875.1. Classification (NCBI taxonomy): domain Bacteria; kingdom Bacillati; phylum Actinomycetota; class Actinomycetes; order Kitasatosporales; family Streptomycetaceae; genus Kitasatospora; species Kitasatospora sp. NPDC057595. The sequence continues at coordinate 38,724 of NZ_JBHVGL010000028.1, forward strand.
GCCGCCGCCGGCGTCGAGGAACTGGTCCGCGAGCACCGGCTCAAGCCGGTCGCGGTGCTGCTCACCCACGGCCACATCGACCACGTCGCCTCCGTGGTCCCGGTCTGCGGCGCCAAGGGCGTGCCGGCCTGGATCCACCCCGAGGACCGCTACATGATGAGCGACCCGGAGAAGGCGCTCGGCCGCTCCCTGGGCACCCAGCTGATGGGCGAGCTGACCGTCGGCGAGCCCGACGACGTGCGCGAGCTCACCGACGGCAGCGTGCTGGAACTGGCCGGCCTGTCCCTCACCGTCGACCACGCCCCCGGCCATACCAAGGGGTCGGTGACGTTCCGGACGCCCGGCGCCGAGGACCTTCCCCCGGTGCTCTTCTCGGGCGACCTGCTCTTCGCCGGCTCCATAGGGCGAACCGACCTCCCGGGCGGGGACGGCGAGGCGATCCTGCGCTCGCTGGCCCGGGTGTGCCTGCCCCTCGACGACGCCACCGTGGTCCTCTCCGGCCACGGCGGACAGACCACCATCGGCCGCGAGCGCGCCACCAACCCCTACCTCCGGCAGGCAGCGGGGGCGGCCGGCGCCCCGGCTTTCCCGCGACGAGGAATGTGACGGAAGAGAAGTTGAGCACCTTCACCGCCCCCAAGGGCACCTACGACCTGCTGCCGCCCAGCTCGGCGACCTTCCTGGCGGTCCGCGAGGCGATCGCCGCCCCGGCCCGCCGGGCCGGCTACGGGTACATCGAGACCCCGGTCTTCGAGGACGTCAAGCTGTTCTCGCGCGGCGTCGGCGAGTCGACGGACATCGTCAGCAAGGAGATGTACACCCTCACCACCAAGGGCGGCGACGAGCTCGCGCTGCGCCCCGAGGGCACCGCCTCCGTGCTGCGCGCCGCGCTCCAGGCCAACCTGCACAAGCAGGGCAACCTGCCGGTCAAGCTCTGGTACTCCGGCTCCTACTACCGCTACGAGCGGGCGCAGAAGGGCCGCTACCGCCAGTTCTCGCAGGTCGGCGCGGAGGCGATCGGCGCCGAGGACCCGGCGCTGGACGCCGAGCTGATCATCCTGGCCGACGACGCCTTCCGCGCGCTCGGCCTGAGCGACTACCGCCTGCTGCTCAACAGCCTCGGCGACAAGCAGTGCCGCCCGGTCTACCGCGCCGCCCTGGTCGAGTTCCTGGCCGGCCTGGACCTCGACGAGGACACCCGCCGCCGCGCCGAGATCAACCCGCTGCGGGTGCTGGACGACAAGCGCGCGGACGTGCAGGCCCAGCTCGGCGGCGCCCCGATGCTGCGCGACTACCTCTGCGAGGACTGCAAGGCCTACGACGAGAAGGTCCGCGAGCTGCTGACCGCGAACGGCGTCGCCTTCGTCGACGACCCCAAGCTGGTCCGCGGCCTGGACTACTACACCCGGACCACCTTCGAGTTCGTGCACAACGGCCTCGGCGCCCAGTCCGCGATCGGCGGCGGCGGCCGCTACGACGGCCTGTCCGAGATGATCGGCGGCCCGGCGCTGCCCTCGGTCGGCTGGGCGCTCGGCGTGGACCGCACCTTCCTGGCCCTGGAGGCCGAGGGCGTCACCCTCGACCTGCCGGCCGCCACCTCCGTCTACGCCGTCGCGCTCGGCGAGGAGGCCAAGAACGTCCTGTTCGCCAAGGTGATCGAGCTGCGCCGGGCCGGCGTCGCCACCGATCTCGCCTTCGGCGTCAAGAGCATCAAGAACGCCATGAAGTCCGCCGACCGTTCCGGCGCCCGCTTCGCCCTCGTCGCGGGGGAGCGCGACCTCGCCGAGGGCGTCGTCCAGCTCAAGGACCTCACCACCGGCGAGCAGAACCCCGTCGCCCTCGACGCACTCGTCACCACCCTGAAGGAGAAGCAGCTGTGATCCGCACGCACGACGCGGGCACGCTCCGCCCGGAGCACGCAGGCACCACCGTCACCCTGGCCGGCTGGGTCGCCCGCCGCCGCGACCACGGCGGCGTGGCCTTCATCGACCTGCGCGACGCCTCCGGCACCGTGCAGATCGTGGTCCGCGACCTCGACTCGGTGCACGGCCTGCGGGCCGAGTACTGCGTCAAGGTGGTCGGCGACGTCCGGGTGCGGCCCGAGGGCAACGAGAACCCGGACATCCCGACCGGCGCCGTCGAGGTCGTCGTCAGCGAGATCGAGGTCCTCTCCGAGGCCGCGCCGCTGCCGTTCCCGGTCGCCGAGTACGAGCCCGGCACGGTCAACGAGGAGGTGCGCCTCCGTTACCGCTACCTCGACCTGCGCCGCGAGGGCCCGGCCAAGGGCCTGCGCCTGCGCTCCAAGGTCAACAACATCATCCGCCGGGTGATGGAGGAGAACGACTACCTCGACATCGAGACGCCGTACCTCACCCGCTCCACCCCCGAGGGCGCCCGCGACTTCCTCGTCCCGGTCCGCCTGCAGCCCGGCCACTGGTACGCCCTGCCGCAGTCGCCCCAGCTGTTCAAGCAGCTGCTGATGGTGGCCGGCATGGAGCGCTACTACCAGATCGCCCGCTGCTTCCGCGACGAGGACTTCCGCGCCGACCGCCAGCCGGAGTTCACCCAGCTGGACATCGAGGCCTCCTTCGTCGACCAGGAGGACATCCTGGCCCTCGGCGAGAAGATCATCGGCGCCGTCTGGCGCGAGGTCCACGGCTACGAGATCCCGAACCCGCTGCCGCGGATGACCTACGCCGACGCCATGGGCCGCTACGGCTCGGACAAGCCGGACGTCCGCTTCGGCCAGGAGCTCACCGACCTCACCGGGTACTTCAAGGGCACCGACTTCCGGGTCTTCCAGGCCCCGTACGTCGGCGCCGTGGTCATGCCCGGCGGTGCCTCGCAGCCGCGCAAGCAGCTCGACGCCTGGCAGGACTGGGCCAAGGCGCGCGGCGCCCGCGGCCTCGCCTACGTGCTGATCGACGCCGAGACCGGCGAGCTGCGCGGCCCGGTCGCCAAGAACCTCTCCGAGGAGCACCTGGCCGGCCTGGCCGCCGCCGCCGGCGCCAAGAACGGCGACGCGATCTTCTTCGCGGCCGGCAAGGAGCGCCCCTCCCAGGAGCTGCTCGGCGCCGCCCGTCTGGAGATCGGCCGCCGCTGCGAGCTGATCGACGAGTCCCAGTGGGCCTTCCTGTGGGTCGTCGACTTCCCGATGTTCGAGCCGATCGAGGACGACAAGGGCGCCTTCCAGGGCTGGCACGCCGTGCACCACCCCTTCACCGCCCCCACGGCGGAGTCGCTGGCCACCTTCGACACCGACCCGGGCAGCGCCCTGTCCAACGCCTACGACCTGGTGCTCAACGGCTCGGAGCTGGGCGGCGGTTCGATCCGTATCCACCAGCGGGACGTGCAGAAGCGGGCGTTCGACGCGATCGGCCTCTCCGAGGAGGAGGCGGCCTCGCAGTTCGGCTTCCTGCTGGACGCCTTCAACTACGGCCCGCCGCCGCACGGTGGTGTCGCCTTCGGCCTGGACCGGATCGTCACCCTGCTCGGTGGGTACGACACCATCCGGGACGTCATCGCCTTCCCGAAGACGTCCACCGGCGGCGACCCGCTGACCGGCGCCCCCACCCCGATCACCCCGGCGCAGCGGCGAGAGGCCGGCGTGGACGCCCAGCCGAAGGCCCGCGAGGACGGCAAGTCGGAGGGCCAGCCGAAGGCCTGACACCCCGTCGGCCGACATCGGCTAACCTTTCACGGCCCCGGACGGTTTTCCGCTGTCCGGGGCCGGTCCACAACGGTGTGCGACAAAGAGAGGGTTCCCCTGTGAAGGTCAGTACCAGGATCGAGTGTCCCGAGGACGCGCCCGCCACCAGACGTGTTCACATGGCCGCCTTCCCCGGCCCCGACGAGGCAGACCTGGTCGACGCACTGCGCCGCGACCCGGCCTGGCTGCCCGACCTGTCGGTGGTCGCGGTCGACGACTCCGGGCTGGTGGTCGGCCACGCGCTGCTCACCCGGCTGCGGGTCGGCGAGGGCCGGGGGCTGGCGCTCGCGCCGGTCGCCGTGGCTCCCGAGTGGCAGCGCAAAGGCGTCGGCGAGCTGGTGGTCAGGGCCGCGCTGACGGCCGCCGAGGAGGCCGGCGAGAAGCTCGTCGTCGTGCTCGGCGATCCCGACTACTACGGCCGTTTCGGCTTCATCCCGGCCCAACGGCACGAGGTGAGCGGTCCGTTCGAGGTGCCCGGGGAGTACTTCCAGGCGCTCGCGCTGCCCGCGTACGACGGCTCCCCGCGGGGCCTGTGCCACTACCCCGAGCCCTTCGAGGCCGTCTAGCCCCCAGCCCCAGCCCGACGGCCGGCCCCTGGCCAGCCCGACGGGGCCGTCCGGGCCGAGCGAGCCGGCTCTCCTCCGAGACCTATCGTGGCGCGGCAACTGCGCACGAACGCGGTCATGGCGGGCGTCGGCTTCCGGTCCTTCGGCCAGTACAGCCCGACCTGGCTCGGGCTCAACCCTCGCACCGGCCGGTACGCGACATCCTCGCGCGGTGCCAGCCGACTCATCGTCTCCGGGGCGAAACCGACACCCTGGCCGCACACCACCGCGGCCAGCCACTCGTCGGTGTTGTGCGCCACTGCGCCGATCCGCACAGGTCGCCCGCCCCGCTCCCGGACCGCCAGCCAGTAGTCGCGCCAGTGCCCGGCCTCGTGCGGGATCGCCACGAAGGGCTCGTCGAGCAGCTCCTCGAAGTCGATCACCGCACGGGCGGCCAGCCGGTGCCCGGCCGGCAGCGCCGCGCAGCGCGCCTCCTCGCCCAGCACGGCCACCCCGTACCGCTCGGAGAGCGACGGCGGAGCGTGCCAGAGCGTCAGGTCGATCTCGCCGGAGGCCAGGCCCGAGGTCGGGTCGAACCAGTTGTTCTGCCGCAGTTCCACCTGCCAGCCCGGCATCCTGCGGCCGAAGTCCGTCACCGTGCGCCGGGACATCAGGTTGATGATGCCGCCCTCGAATCCCACCCGCAGCGTCGAGCCCTGGTCCGCCGCGGCCGCCCGGGTGGCGCGCAGCGCCTCCTCCCAGCCCGCCAGCAGCGCCCCGGCGTGCGCGGCCAGCGCCCAGCCGGCCCGGGTGGGGGCCATGCCGCGCCGCGACCGTTCGAACAGCTCCACCCCGAGTTGGCTCTCCAGCTGGCGGATCTGTTTGGTCAGCGTCGGCTGGGAGACGAACAGCCGGGCCGCCGCCGCGGTCAGCTGACCCTCCTCGCAGACCGCGGCGAAACTGCGCAGCAGGCGGGTGTCGACATCCATGCCCCCAGGTTATGGAACCGGAAATTGGACCCGTCCGGCAGGTCTGGGTCATGGTTGGTCGCTCGGTCCTCGGACCGGCCCACGGGGGAGCCGGGCAGCGGCGGTTCAGGGGGCGGCCGCTGCCCGGCCGGTCCCCCCGACCTGCGGGAACCGGTTCCAGGACGTACGGTGAAGGGTCATCAGTACCCCACCGAACGGAGGCCCCCGGGTGGCAGCGAAGGCCCAGCACGAGCAGAGCGCCGCGGACGGGCGGACCGGCCCGGGCGAGCGCCTGGCGAGGAAGCCCTACGAGCAGGAACTGCTGCGGCTCCAGCACGAGCTGGTGAAGCTCCAGGAGTGGGTGCGCGCCGAGGGCGCCCGGCTGGTGGTGGTGTTCGAGGGGCGCGACGCGGCCGGCAAGGGCGGCGCGATCAAGCGGGTGACGGAGTTCCTGAACCCGCGCATCGCCCGGGTCGCCGCGCTGCCCGCGCCCACCGAGCGCCAGCGCACCCAGTGGTACTTCCAGCGCTACGTCGAGCACCTGCCGGCCGCCGGGGAGATCGTGCTGTTCGACCGCAGCTGGTACAACCGGGCCGGGGTGGAGAAGGTGATGGGCTTCTGCACCGAGGAGGAGTACTGGCAGTTCCTGCAGCAGTGCCCGACCTTCGAGCGGATGCTCACCGAGTCCGGCCTGCTACTGCGCAAGTACTGGTTCTCGGTCAGCGACACCGAGCAGCAGCGGCGCTTCCGGGACCGTCTTGAGGACCCGATGAAGCGGTGGAAGCTCTCGCCGATGGACGTCGAGTCGATCAGCCGCTGGGAGGACTACTCGCGGGCCAAGGACGAGATGTTCCTGCACACCGACACCCCGGACTCGCCGTGGAACGTGGTGGAGAGCGACGACAAGCGGCGGGCCCGGATCAACATGATCGCCCACCTGCTCTCCACCCTGCCCTACCGCGAGGTGAAGCCGCCGCGGATCGAGCTGCCGCGGCGCCCGGCCTCGCGCGGCTACCAGCGGCCCCCGCGCGACCTCCAGCGCTACGTCCCGGACCACGCGGCGGGCCTCGGGGAGTAGTGGCGCGGGGGCGGCGCGGGCGCCGGCCGGGCCGTGCTGTCGGCGGGCTCGCATAGGCTTCCGGTGTGGACGAACCGGACCTCTTCACCGCCGCCGCCGAGGAACGCCAGAGCAAGGAGCCCGGCCGCGCGCCGCTCGCCGTGCGGATGCGCCCGCGCACCCTCGACGAGGTGGCCGGCCAGCGGCAGTTGCTCAAGGACGGCTCCCCGCTGCGCCGGCTGGTCGCGGGCTCGCGCGGTCCGGCGGCGACCAGCTCGGTGATCCTGTGGGGCCCGCCCGGCACCGGCAAGACCACGCTGGCGCACGTGATCAGCCAGGCGGTGGAGGGGCGCTTCGTCGAGCTGTCCGCGATCACCGCCGGGGTCAAGGAGGTCCGCGCGGTCATCGACGGCGCCCGGCGCGCGGTCGGCATGACCGGCCGGGAGACGGTGCTGTTCCTCGACGAGATCCACCGCTTCTCCAAGGCCCAGCAGGACTCCCTGCTGCCCGCCGTGGAGAACCGCTGGGTCACCCTGATCGCCGCGACCACCGAGAACCCGTACTTCTCGGTGATCTCCCCGCTGCTCTCCCGCTCGCTGCTGCTGACCCTGGAGTCGCTGACCGACGACGACGTGCGGGCGCTGCTGCGCCGCGCGGTCGCCGACGAGCGCGGCCTGGAGGGCGCGGTGGAGCTGAGCCAGGAGGCCGAGGACCACCTGGTGCGGCTGGCCGGCGGGGACGCCCGCAAGGCACTCACCACGCTGGAGGCGGCGGCCGGCGCGGCGCTGGAGAAGGGCGAGGCGAGCATCACGCTGGCCACCACCGAGACCGCCGTCAACCAGGCGGCGGTCCGCTACGACCGGGACGGCGACCAGCACTACGACGTGGCCAGCGCGCTGATCAAGTCGATCCGGGGCAGTGACGTGGACGCCACGCTGCACTACCTGGCCCGGATGATCGAGGCGGGGGAGGACCCGCGGTTCATCGCCCGGCGGCTGATGATCTCGGCCAGCGAGGACGTCGGCCTGGCCGATCCGACGGCGCTGCAGACCGCGGTGTCGGCGGCCCAGGCGGTGGCGCTGATCGGTTTCCCGGAGGCGCGGATCATCCTTTCCCAGGCGGCCATCGCGCTCGCCCTGGCGCCCAAGTCGAACGCCGCCTACCTGGCGATCGACGCGGCGCTCGCGGACGTCCGGCAGGGGCTGGCCGGGCCGGTGCCGCCGCACCTGCGGGACGCGCACTACGGCGGCGCGGGCAAGCTGGGGCACGGCAAGGGGTACCGCTACCCGCACGACCTGCCGGAGGGCATCGCGGCCCAGCAGTACGCGCCGGACGCGGTGCACGGCAAGGCGTACTACCAGCCGACCCGGCACGGCGGGGAGGCGCGCTACGCGGACGTGGTGGAGTGGACCAGGGCGCGGCTGCGCGGGGAGCCGAGGGCGGCGTCGAAGGGGGCTTCCAAGGCGGAGCCGAAGAAGGAGCCGAAGGCGGCGCCCACGGGGGAGCCGAAGGGCCAGGAGGAGCCCGGGTCAAAGGACGGGTGATCTGCCGGTATACTCGGGCGGAGTGCCATGTCCCGGGACGGCGGCGGGGGAGACCCAGCCGACCGGCCGCACCAGCGGGACATCGGCCGTCGGCCTCCTCCGGGAGGTCCGTACCAGGAGCGTCGCGCACCGTTTCGGTGTCGCGGGCGAACCGGTTCCCGGTTCGATTTCCGTGTGACAAGCACATCTCGTGCCCGGCTCCGGAGAGCGGCTGATCGCACTGCCCTCGGGCAGTGGGGTTTTCTCCGGGCCGCGACGTGCGACCTCCGTCAACACCTGGTGAAGCCGTATTCGTAAGCAAGGAAGGTTTGGTTCATGGCGAACCAGAAGCGCCCCAAGGTCAAGATCGCGCGTGCGCTCGGCGTGCCGCTGACCCCGAAGTCCGTCAAGTACTTCGAGGCCCGCCCGTACCCGCCCGGCCAGCACGGCCGTGGCCGCAAGCAGAACTCGGACTACAAGGTCCGTCTGGTCGAGAAGCAGCGGCTGCGCGCTCAGTACGACCTGAGCGAGAAGCAGATGGCGCGCGCGTTCGACCGCGCGAAGAAGGCCGAGGGCAAGACCGGTGAGGCGCTCGTCGCCGAGCTGGAGACCCGCCTCGACGCCCTGGTGCTGCGTTCGGGCATCGCCCGCACCATCTACCAGGCCCGTCAGATGGTCGTCCACGGCCACATCGAGGTCAACGGCGGCAAGGTCAACAAGCCGTCGTACCAGATGAAGCCGGGCTTCGTGGTGACCGTCCGCGAGCGCAGCAAGGAGAAGGTCCCGTTCCAGGTCGCCCGTGAGGGTGGCAACGCGGGTGAGGGCCAGACCCCGAAGTACCTCGAGGTCAACCTGAAGGCCCTGGCCTTCCGTCTGGACCGTGCGCCGCAGCGCAAGGAGGTCCCGGTGATCTGCGACGAGCAGCTCGTCGTCGAGTACTACTCGCGCTGACCCGCGAGCGGTATCACCTGCAGTACCCCAGCGAGCCCCCGTCGCCCTTGTGGCGGCGGGGGCTCGCCCCTTGTCCGGGTGGTGTCCGGACGGTCCCGGGTGGTGCCCCGGGCGGTGTCGCGGTGGGTCAGTACGACTCGCCGGTCATCGCGGAGGCCAGCCGCAGGTGCGGGCGGGCCTCCTCGGCGCGGCCCTGGCGCTCCAGGGTGCGGCCCAGCATCAGCCGGGCGTAGTCCTCGGCCGGGTCGGCCTCCAGGATCCGGAGCAGCTCGGCCTCCGCCTTGCGCAGCTGGGCGGAGTGGAAGTAGCTGCGGGCCAGCAGCAGCCGGACCGACAGGTTGGCCGGCTCCTCGGCGAGCACTCCTTCGAGCATCCGGGCGGCGTCGGTGTACGCCTTGGAGTCGAAGTAGAAGTTCGCCATGCGGTAGTCGTCGGCGATGTTGGCCACGGGGTGCTCCTTCCGTACGGTGGTTCCGCCCCCTCCAGCACCGGACAAGTTTCAACTATTCCCGGGCGGGAGCGGCCCGCCCTCCAGCCGCGCCAGCAGGTCGAGCGCCGGCCCGATGCCCGCCCGGTCGTTGAAGCGGCGGTGCAGCCGGACGCTCTCCCGGGCGAGCGTCCGGGCCGGGCGGATCTCACCGTTCAGCCAGCGCGCGTACGCCAGCGCGTGGAGTCCGTACGCGTACGCCCACTGCTCGCCGTACCGCTCGCACAGCTCACGGGCCCGGCCGAGCCGGAGCTCGCCGCGCTCCCGGTCGCCCCGGCGCAGCTGGGCGGTGCCCAGCCCGACCATCGCCAACAGCACGTTGCTGTCCAGCTCGCCGACGGCGCGGTAGCGCCGCAGCGCCTCCTCGAACAGCTCGGCGGCGCGGGCCGGCCGGTCGCCGGTCAGCGCGGCGCAGCCCTGCCGGTGCACGGCGCGGGCCAGCGCGCGGTCGTCGCCGGTGGCCAGCGCCTGGCGGCGGCACTCCTCCAGGGCGGCCCGGGCGGCGGCCGGATCGCCCTGCAGTGCGGCCGTCCAGCCGGTCGCCCAGAGCGCCGTGGCACGGGCCTCGGTGGGCTCCGGGTCGAGTGCCAGCGCCCGTTCCAGCCAGCGCCGCCCCTCGGCGGGGTGGCCGCAGCCGGCCCAGTAGAACCAGAGGGTGCCGGCCAGCAGCAGGGCGGTGCGCTGCTCGCCGGGCTCGGACAGGCAGAACTCCAGGGCGGCCCGCAGGTCGGCGTGCACCAGGGCGGTGCGCTCGGCGGTCTCCGCCTGCCGGGGGCCGAACCACTCGACCTCGCCCCAGGTGGCCACGCCCAGGTACCAGTCCCGGTGGCGCCGCCGCAGCCGGCGCTCCTCGCCGGCGGCGCGCAGCCGTCGCCGCCCGTCCGCACGGCCGGCGTCCGGCAGCCGGAACCGCACGCCGTGCGGGCTCCGCTCGCGCAGCAGGGCGGACCGGGCGACGAGTCCGGTGAGCAGTCCGGGCAACTCGTCCGGGTCGATGCCCGCGCCGGCGCAGACGTACTCGGCCGCGTCGGCGTCGAAGCCGCCCGCGAAGACCGACAGCCGGGCCCGGAGCAAACGTTCCTGCCCCGGCGGTGGCCCCTCCGGTCGCGGTGTCGGTTCCCCCTCCACACCCTGCTCCCCGCGTCGAGGCCCGGGCCGGGGGTGGCCAGGGCGTCCGCCCGTCCGGGCCGCGTGGCCGCGGCCTGCCCGGCAGAACGAGGTGACCGGCGGGTGGGTTACGCGCGCGGATCGCACATCCGGTCGGATCGCCGCGTGCCCCGCGCGGGAAACCCGGTCCGGAAACCGCGCGCGGTCGCGATAGGGTTCCCTAGGGCATGGGTGCCCTGAGGTACGCACAGCGAGGGAGCGCGCAAAGGTGTCCGTGGGAGAGCTGGCCGGCCTGCTCGTCGCCGTGTTCTGGGCGGTCCTGGTCACCCTGCTCGCGGTCGTGCTGGTCCGGCTGTCGCGGGTGCTCAAGGAGGCCGCCGTCCTGGTCTCCGCCGTCACCGAGCAGGCGGTGCCGCTGCTGACCGACGCCGGCACCGCGGTGCGCAGCGCCAACGAGCAGCTGGAGCGGGTGGACGAGATCACCGCCAACGTGCAGGACGCGGCGGCCAACGCCAACGCGCTCTCCTCCACCGTCGCGGCCACCCTGGGCGGTCCGCTGGTCAAGGTCGCGGCGTTCAGCTACGGCGTGCGCAAGGCGGTCGCCAAGCAGCAGGGCACGGCCACGCTGCCGACCCAGCCGGCCGAGCGCGAGGAGCTGGCCCGGCTGATCCGGGCCGAGGTCCGGGCCGCGACCGCCCCCAGGAGCGGTCTGCTCTCCCGGGTCCGGCGCGCGGTGAGGGGCTGACGGCATGGTGCGACGCATCTTCTGGATGGCGGTCGGCGCCGGCGCCACCGTCTGGGCCATGAACAAGGCCAACGAGGCCGTGCACCGGCTCACCCCGGACAGCCTCTCCGGCACCGCCGCCCGCGGCGCGCTGCAGCTGGGCGACCGGGCCAAGCAGTTCGCGCAGGACGTGCGGACCGGCATGACCGAGCGCGAGGAGCAGCTGCGAGAGGACCTCGGACTGGAGGGCACCGCCGTCGTCGAGCCGCGTCGCCGCGGTGTCGTGCGCGGCGAGCCCCGGTACCGAGCTATCTCGGCGGCGCCCGGGAGCCCGGCCGCCGCCCTGCCTCCGTCCAGCAGTACCCGCGCATCGTCCTCGGACGGTCCCCGCACCACCCCCCAAGCCATCGAGAAGACGCCCCGACGCGCGATTCCGCCGCGGGGCGGTACCAACCGGAAGGACCACTAATGGAGTCGGCAGAGATCCGCCGCCGCTGGCTGCGCTTCTTCGAGGAGCGCGGCCACACCGTCGTTCCGTCGGCGTCCCTGGTCGCCGACGACCCCACCCTGCTGCTGGTCAACGCCGGCATGGTCCCGTTCAAGCCCTACTTCCTGGGCGAGGTCAAGCCGCAGTTCTCGCGCGCGACCAGCGTGCAGAAGTGCGTGCGCACCCTGGACATCGAGGAGGTCGGGAAGACCACCCGGCACGGCTCCTTCTTCCAGATGTGCGGCAACTTCTCCTTCGGTGACTACTTCAAGGAAGGAGCCATCAAGTTCGCCTGGGAGCTGCTCACCACTCCCGTCGCGGAGGGTGGCTACGGCCTGGAGAAGGAGAAGCTCTGGATCACCGTCTACCAGGACGACGACGAGGCCGAGCTGATCTGGCGTGAGGTCATCGGCGTGCCCGCCGAGCGCATCCAGCGCCTGGGCATGAAGGACAACTTCTGGTCGATGGGGGTCCCCGGCCCGTGCGGCCCGTGCTCGGAGATCAACTACGACCGCGGCCCCGCGTACGGCGAGGAGGGCGGCCCGGCCGTCAACGGCGAGCGCTACCTGGAGATCTGGAACCTGGTCTTCATGCAGTACGAGCGCGGCCACGGCGACGGCAAGGACGGCTTCGAGATCCTCGGCGACCTGCCGAGCAAGAACATCGACACCGGCCTCGGCCTGGAGCGCCTGGCCGCCATCCTGCAGGGCGTCGACAACCTCTTCGAGATCGACACCAGCCGGATGATCCTGGACCGGGCCGCCGAGCTGACCGGCCACGCCTACGGCGCGGACCACAAGGCGGACGTCTCGCTGCGCGTGGTCACGGACCACATCCGCACCGCGCTGATGCTGGTCGGCGACGGCGTCACCCCCGGCAACGAGGGCCGCGGCTACGTGCTGCGCCGCATCCTGCGCCGCGCCATCCGCAACATGCGCCTGCTGGGCGCCACCGAGCCGGTGGCCAAGGAGCTGACGGACATCGCGATCAAGGCGATGGCCCCGCAGTACCCGGAGCTGGAGGCCGACCGCAAGCGCATCGAGACGGTCGTCACCGCCGAGGAGACGGCCTTCCTGCAGACCCTGAAGGCCGGCACCAACCTGCTGGACGCCGCGGTCACCGAGACCAAGCAGGCCGGCGGCGCGGTGCTCTCCGGCGACCAGGCGTTCAAGCTGCACGACACCTACGGCTTCCCGATCGACCTGACCCTGGAGATGGCCGAGGAGCAGGGCCTGCAGGTCGACGAGGCCGGCTTCCGCCGCCTGATGCAGGAGCAGCGGGACCGCGCCAAGGCGGACGCCAAGGCCAAGAAGATGGGCCACGCCGACGTCGCCGCGTACCGCGAGGTCGCCGACAAGTCCGGCGCCAGCGTCTTCACCGGCTACACCCTCACCGAGGGCGAGGCCACCGTGGTCGGCCTGCTGGTGAACGGCGTTCCGGCGCCGGCCGCCACCGAGGGCGACGAGGTCGAGCTCATCCTCGACCGCACCCCGTTCTACGCCGAGGGCGGCGGCCAGCTCGCCGACCACGGCCGGATCCGGCTGGACTCCGGCGCGGTCGTCGAGATCCGCGACGTGCAGCAGCCCGTCCCGGGCGTGATCGTGCACTCCGGCGGCGTGCTGTTCGGCGAGGTCGTGCTCGGCTCCGCGGCGTACGCCACCATCGACGTGGACCGCCGCCGGGCCATCGCCCGCGCCCACTCGGCCACCCACCTGACCCACCAGGCGCTGCGCGACGCGCTCGGCCCGACGGCCGCCCAGGCCGGTTCGGAGAACGCCCCGGGCCGCTTCCGCTTCGACTTCGGCTCGCCCGCCGCCGTGCCCGGCAGCGTGCTGACCGACGTCGAGCAGAAGATCAACGACGTGCTGACCCGCGAGCTGGAGGTCACCGCCGAGGTCATGACGATGGACCAGGCCCGCAAGGCCGGCGCCATCGCGATGTTCGGCGAGAAGTACGGCGACGAGGTCCGCGTCGTCACGATCGGCGACTTCTCCAAGGAGCTGTGCGGCGGCACGCACGTCGGCAACACCGCCCAGCTGGGTCTGGTGAAGCTGCTCGGCGAGTCCTCGATCGGCTCCGGCGTGCGCCGGGTGGAGGCGCTGGTCGGCGCCGACGCCTACCGTTTCCTGGCCCGTGAGCACACCGTGGTCGCCCAGCTGACCGAGCTGGTCAAGGGCCGTCCGGAGGAGCTGCCGGAGAAGATCTCCGGCATGCTCGCCAAGCTCAAGGACGCCGAGAAGGAGATCGAGCGCTTCCGCGCCGAGAAGGTGCTCGCGGCCGCCGCGGGCCTGGCCGACTCGGCCGAGGACGTGCACGGCATCGCCGTGGTCGCCGCCCGGGTCGCCGACGGCACGGGCGCGGACGAGCTGCGCAAGCTGGTCCTGGACGTGCGCGGCCGGCTCGGCTCGCGCCCGGCCGTGGTCGCCGCCTTCACCGTCGCCAACGACCGCCCGCTGACCGTGATCGCCACCAACGAGGACGCCCGCGGCCGCGGCATCAAGGCCGGCGAGCTGGTCCGCACCGCCGCCAAGACCCTCGGCGGCGGCGGTGGCGGCAAGGACGACGTCGCCCAGGGCGGTGGCACCAACCCGGCCGCGATCGACGAGGCCGTCGCCGCGGTGCGCGGCCTGGTCGCGGAGCGTGCCTCCTGATGGGGTCCGCGTTCTGATGGAGTTCGAGGAGAAGCCCTTCCGGCGCGGGCGGCGGATCGCCGTCGACGTCGGGGACGCCCGGATCGGGGTCGCGTCCTGCGACCCCGACGGGGTGCTCGCCACCCCGGTGGAGACCGTCCCGGCCGGGGTGAAGTCGCAGGCCAGGATCGCCGCGATCGTCGAGGAGTACGGCGCGATCGAGGTGATCGTCGGGCTGCCGCGCTCGCTCAGCGGCAAGGAGGGCCCGGCCGCCGAGAAGGTGCGCGGCTACGCGGCCCGGCTCGCCAACCGGCTCTGGCCGGTGCCGGTCCGGCTGGTCGACGAGCGGATGTCGACGGTCACCGCGACCCACGGGCTGCGCGCCTCGGGGGTCAAGGCCAAGAAGGGCCGCTCGGTGGTCGACCAGGCCGCCGCGGTGGTGATCCTGCAGACCGCCCTTGAGTCCGAACGGGTGAGCGGACGCCCGCCCGGTGAGAGCGTCGAGGCGGCGGGCTGACCGGCCTGTTCTAACGTCCCGAAGAGGGGTGCGGGGGGGCGCGCCGGCGCCCGCGGCCCCCCGCCCGGGGCGGGGGGGGGCGCGGGCGTGGGAGGGGCGGGGAGTCGGTGCCGGCGAGCGCCGGGCGGCCGGCGGGGGCGCC